>DAINSN010000061.1:0-12386 GCA_036741295.1 Gaiellaceae bacterium | reverse complement strand
ATCGGCACGTTGATTCCGACCATCCCCGCCTGCACGTCGAACTGAAACTGGCGTGCGACGCCGCCGTCCCGGGTGAAGATCGCCGTTCCGTTCCCGTACGGGTTCTCGTTCACCAGCCGCACGGCCTCGTTATAGGTCCCCACGCGCGTCACGCCGAGCACGGGCCCGAAGATTTCGTCCTTGTAGGCGTCCATCTCCGGTGTCACATTGTCGAGCAGCGACACACCGAGGAAGAAGCCGTCGCCCTCCGGAGCGCTTTCACGACCGTCGGCGACCACCTCTGCGCCCTGCTCTCGGGCGCCGTCGATGTAGGACGCAACCTTGTCGCGATGTTCGCGCGTCACCAGCGGGCCCATCTCGACGTCGGGCTCCAGGCCGTTGCCGACCTTGATCTTCGGAAGCCGTTCGTGGATCGCCTGGACGAGCCGGTCTGCCGCATCGCCAACCGCAACGACCTGGGAGATCGCCATGCAGCGCTCGCCCGCCGAGCCGTAGGCCGCGCTCACCGCGGCATCGGCCGCCATGTCGATGTCGGCGTCCGGGAGGACGATCATGTGGTTCTTTGCCCCGCCGAGCGCCTGCACTCGCTTCCCGTGCTTCGTCCCGGTCTCGTAGACATAGCGCGCGATCGGCGTGGAGCCGACGAACGACACCGCCTGAATGTCCGGATGCTCGAGCACCGCATCCACTGCAACCTTGTCTCCGTGCACGACGTTGAAAACGCCGTCGGGGACGCCGGCTTCCTTCAGCAGCGCGGCGGTGTAGATGGACGCGGATGGGTCCTTCTCCGACGGCTTGAGCACGAATGTGTTGCCGCAGGCCAGCGCAGGCGCCCACATCCACATCGGGACCATCGCCGGAAAGTTGAACGGGGTGATCCCCGCGACCACGCCGAGCGGCTGCCGGATCGAGTACACGTCGATGCCGGTAGACGCCTGCTCCGAAAACTCGCCTTTCAACAGCTCGGGAATGCCACAGCAGTACTCGATCACCTCGAGCCCGCGCGCAACCTCCCCCATCGCGTCGGAGAGCACCTTGCCGTGCTCGGCTGTCAAGAATCGCGCGATCTTCTCCTGACGGTCGTGGACGAGCTCGCGAATCTGGAAGAAGATCGCCGTGCGCTTCGAGAGCGACATCGCGCGCCACGACTCGAAGGCTTCCTTCGCGGCCTGGACCGCGCGGTCCACCTCTTCGGGCGTCGCGAAGTCGACCGCACCCGTCTGCTGACCGAGCGCCGGGTTGTAGACCGGGCCGCTGCGACCCGATCCCCCTTCGACCAGGCGGCCGCCGATCCAGTGACTGATCCGCTGGACGTTCTGCTCTCGCTCGACGGGTGGTGTCGCTAGCTCGGTCATCTCATCCTCCTCGCGTGACGCACTCAGCGTACCGCGGATAGGGTGCGGCCGATGAAGCGCTGGGCCGCATGCACGCTCGTTCTCGCCCTCGCCGGCTGCGGTGGCGCCGGGAAGAAATCGGCTCCCGCGACCCCACCGGCCCCCGCTCCGACACCGGCGCCTGGCGCCGCCGCGGCCTGGCCCGCTCCGCCCGATCCGATGAAGCTCACGCGCAAGGCCGGGCTGACCCCCGAGACCCATGAGTTCGTCTTCTTGCACGTGCACGCGCACCTCGACGTGTTCGTCAACGGCAACGCGGTGACGGTTCCGGCGGGAATCGGAATCGACATCGACAATCCCGCGGTCAAACGATTGAAGACCAGTGACGGCTCGACGGCGTACGGCGGCATCGACCCACCGTGCGCGCAGCCCTGCATTTCTCCGCTGCACACCCACTTCACCGACGGTGTGCTGCACACCGAAGCGAAGAAGGATCAGTTCAACACGCTCGGCGAGTTCTTCACCGAGTGGAACGTCCGCTTCGATTCCCGGTGCGTGGGCCGCTACTGCCGGCCTGCGGTCCCCATCACGATCTACGTCGACGGCGGGGCTGTCAGCGGCAACCCGCGAGCGATCAAGCTCGCGGACAGGCGCGAGATCGCGATCGTGATCGGGACGCCGCCCGCCAGCATTCCATCCAGATTCGGGTAAGACTAAGCTCCGCATCGTGGCGACGATCGAGACCAACACCGAGCTCGGCCGGCAAGTCGTAGCCGACGCCAAGCAGTACGTCCTGCACTCGTGGTCGGTGCAAGATGCGCTCGACCCGATCCCCGTGGCCGGGGGCGAGGGACGCTACTTCTGGGACTACGACGGCAAGCGGTATCTCGACTTCGCTTCGCAGCTCGTGAACGTCTCCATCGGCCACCAACATCCGAAGATCGTGGCCGCAATCAAGGAGCAGGCCGACAAGCTCTGCACGATCGGGCCGCCGATGGCAACCGAGGCGCGCTCCACACTCGCCCGCCTGCTCGCCGAGGTCACGCCCGGCGACCTGCAGATGTCGTTCTTCACGAACGGCGGCGCCGAGGCGAACGAGAACGCGGTCAAGCTCGCGCGCTGGTACACGGGCCGACACAAGATCATCGCGCGCTACCGCTCCTACCACGGCGCGACGGCCGGCGCGATCACGCTGACCGGCGATCCGCGCCGCTGGCCTGCCGAACCGGGTATCCCGGGCGTCGTGCGCATGCTCGACCCGTACACGTACCGCTGTCCTGCTGGGCATCCCGACCCCTGCCCAGTCTGCACGGGCGCGCCTCACCTCGAGGAGATCCTCCAGTACGAGGGTGCCCACACGGTCGCGGCGGTCATCCTCGAGCCGGTGGTCGGGACGAACGGCATCATCGTGCCGCCCGACGGCTACCTGCAGGCGATCCGCGAGGTCTGCGACCGTCACGGCATCCTGCTGATCGCCGACGAGGTCATGGCCGGTTTCGGTCGCACCGGCAAGTGGTTCGGGGTCGAGAACTGGGACGTGGTGCCGGACATCCTCACCGTGGCAAAGGGCATCAACTCCGGCTACGTCCCGCTCGGCGCGATGATCGTCCGGAAGCCGATCGCCGACTGGGTGCGCGACAAGTACTTCGCCGGCGGGCTCACCTATTCGGGCCATCCGCTGGCCTGCGCGTCGGGCATCGCCTCGATCGAGGCCTTCAAGGAAGAGGGCGTCGTCGAGAACTCAGCCGAGATGGGAGGCGTCTTCGCCGAGAAGCTGCGCGAGCTGCAGGAGAAGCACCCCTCGATCGGAGACGTCCGCGGGCTCGGCTGCTTCTGGGGCATCGAGCTCGTCAAGAATCGCGAGACCCGCGAGCCGCTGGTGCCGTTCAACGCAGCCGGTGAGGCCTTCGCACCGGTTGCCCGAGTTTCCAAGGCTGCCCTCGAGCGCGGCCTCTATCTGATGACGCACTGGAACGTGATCATGGTCTGCCCGCCGCTGACGATCACGCGCGACGAGATCGACGAGGGCATCAGGATCCTCGACGAGGTGCTCGCGATAGCGGACGAGTACACGGTCTGACCTCCGCCACGCGCCGTACAGTCTGGGCGTGATCAAGAGGGTGATTGAGCTGTGCCTCCGCTGCAACGCGGAGATGGAGTGGCGTCACGGTACATGGCAGTGCGCTCGGTGCCACTTCAAGCTCGGCTGCTGTGAAGGCGAGCGCCCGAACGACTAGCGACGTCGACCTGGTCGTCCTCGCCTACGTCGCCGGACAGGAAGTGCCGCTCGAGGACGCCGAGCGGAATGCCGCGCTCCGGCGCGCCTTGTTCGTCTTCGCCGCCGGCGGGCCTCTCCACCGCGAGCCGACGCTCGCCGACCCCGCCGTGGCCGAGCTGGCCGGCGACATCGACTCGCCGGAACGCCGCGCGGCGCTGGCCACGGCGATCGAACGCCTCGACGCCGACCCGGAGGCGCTCGAGCGGTTGCGCGATCCAGAAACGGCCTGGCGGGCTTACGCCTGCGCTTTGCTCGCCGATGCCTTGGTCGAAGACGAAGACGAGGCTTGACTGCGCTCGGCCGGCGTCGTTCAATAACGCACATGGCCGAAGAAAAACGCTCAGGCGATGAGCGGCGCTCCGCAAGTGACCGGCGTTCTGGCAAGGATCGACGCGAGCGCGATGCCGGCGCCCCGCCGGACGGCGACCGACGCGCGGACGACAAACGCCGCTCCGATGAGGAACGGCGTTCCGGCAAGGATCGCCGCAGCGGGAGCTAGCCCCACTCGGCGAGTGCGGCCGCAACTTCGTCCATGGAGCTGCACACCTTCCCCGCCGCCTCGATGCAGCCGAGAACGAACAGATTCAGGCCGTGGCCCTCGTGACCGAGCGTGCTGCGTAGATCGGTGAGCAAGCCGAGGATGCCCTTCTTGGTCGAGTCAGTCTGCATCAGCGCGTAGAAGATCCCGATCTCGCAGGCCGTGCCGTCGTCGACCATCGGCCCATCGAGGAGGGCGACCACGGCGTCCGCACCGGAGAGGCCTCGCCAGTCCTTCGCGAAGATGGTGGCGGCGGACGTGTCCCCCGCAGCGAGTGCGTTCTCGTGCGGGACGAAAACGTCGATGCCGCCGGCGCGCAGGCGCGCCGCGCACTCGTCGATGAAGGACCGCTCGTAGGGAGTGAAGAGCGGCCCGGCAAAGTAGACCCGCACCGGGCGACCTTAACGCCTAACTCGTGCGAAAGCCGTCGCTGAAGATGTAGTGCCCGACTTCGTACTCGCGGACGGAGATCACTTGGTCGCCGCCCGCTTCAACGACCTTCTCGGTGGCGTCTCGCGCGAAGTCCGCGCTTCCCTCACGCGCTTCCTTGGTCGCCCACAATGTCACCACCATCGCCCGGCCCGTGTCCCTGTCGGCGAAATCGAACATGGCGAGAAAGCCCGCCAGATTCTTTATGCCCTGACTGGCTTCTAAGACCGGAAAGCGAATCGGTCCGTCGACCGAATCCGGGTCTCCTTGAAAGATGGTGACGCGCGCGAACACGATTCGCCAGGAGGATAGCTTCCCTCTCGAACGGTTCGGACCTGACGCAAACGGATCAAGAGGCTGCGCGTCCTGAACTACGAAAGCTTCTCGACGCCCGTGACTGCGTCCTTGCCTTTGTCCACGGTCGCGCGATCCTTGCCGGCGCCGCCGACGACGGTGTCCCGCGCGCCGTCCTTCGCAGCGAAGGAATCGTTGCCGGCGTCTCCGTAGAGGAGGTCGAGACCGCTGCCGCCGTCGATCTTGTCGTTGCCGGGGCCGCCGATGATGATGTCGTCGCCGCCACCACCGTAGATGACATCGTTCCCGCCGAAGCCACAGATGACGTCTGCCTTCGAGGTGCCGCGCAAGACGTTGTTACCCGCTGTGCCTTTGATCGTGCACATCTCAGTCCCAGGCCCCTGCCTCTTGGCGGTGCTGGGGCCCGGGCCGCCGCTGTCATCCTTCGTCGTCGAAGGAGGAGTGATGCTGATGTCCCAGGTGTTGTTGATCACGTGCTTGGTCGTGTCGGTCTCCTCCGTCTTGCTCGACGTCAAGTGTCCCAATCGTGGCTGCGCGGCGTTGATGCGGAAATACTCCGCCGCTCCGTTCGCGTCCTCCGTTTGGAGCATTGAGTCGTAGAGAAACTGGCTCTTCGTCGAGTAGCCCGTGAAGCGAGCCCCGCAGTCGTAATCGTCGTTCTGCTCCGAGGCGTTGGCGAGGCTGAACTCGACGAGCAGCTCGTTGTCCAGTCTGAATCCGACAACCGTCACCTGAAACGGTTTCCCCGTGACCTCTGGGTCGCACGAGAAACCGCCGTACTTGCCGTTGACACCTGAGAGATGCCAGGTCGTCGCGAGGTAGACCCCCTCCCCCGTCCCTATGACTTCTCCGTTCTCGACGCGGAAGGAGAAGGTGAAGCGCGCCTGGTAGTCCTCGTCGGAGTCGCTCGTGATGTGGCTGTCGCCACTCTGGTTGTTGTCGCTGTGACCGAACCGCGTCTGCTCGCCGGTGGCGACGCCCGTGTACGGGCCGATGAAGGACGCGTGCCCGGGGGCGTGCCTATGGGCAGTGGCCGACGCCGCCACAAGCATCGCGCCGACAGCCACCGCGAGAAGTACAGACCCCATTCGCCGCACAGGTACAGAGTATGGAGCTAGAGCCTGAGGTTCAAGGCTTGGGAGAGAAGCGGATGATGGGACTCGAACCCACGACCTTCTGCATGGCAAGCAGACGCTCTAGCCAACTGAGCTACATCCGCGAACGACGGCCAGTATAGCCTCAGGTTTCGGCGTCTAACGCCTCGTTCACGAGGCTGTCGGCCAGCTCGTTGTGGGTGCGACGGACGGCGGTGTAGCGAACTCTGCCGAAGCGGCGCTCGAGGTCGTTTGCCTCCTCCCACAACGCCTTGAGGGCTTCGTTCTTCACGCGGTAGGAGCCCTGCATCTGCTTCACCAGCAGCTCCGAGTCCGACACCACTTCCAGCTCGCAGACGCCCAGTTCCGCCGCCTTCTCCAGGCCGGCGACGAGGCCGCTGTACTCCGCGACGTTGTTGGTCGCGCGCCCGATTGCCTCGCCGTGCGTGGCCAGCACGTGTCCGTCCTCTGCCTCGAGGACATAGCCGTAGGCGGCGGGGCCGGGATTTCCACGGGAGCCGCCGTCCGTGAACAGCTTCGCCTTCACAGCAAGGCGTACACGTCGAACGCCGGCTCCTCGTACGGATGCGCCCGGCGCAGTGCTGCGATCACGTCCTCCTGCCGTTCCTCTGGAAACACCGTCTCGAGTCGCAACTCCGCGACGCGTTGCTCGCGCCCGGCTTCGCCACGCGCCGGGCTCGTTCCCTCGCCGCCGAGGAAGGTCCCGGTTCCCTGCGTGTACCAGGAGCAGTGCTCGTACTTGCCGATGCGTCCGGCACCCGCCTCGAAGAGGGCATTGCGCACCGCGTCGAGAGCCTCGCGCGGAACGAACACGACGAGTTTGCGGTTCAGGTCTCGGTGTCGATCTGCGCCTTCTGCAGCTTGCCGCTGTAGTCGACGTAGATGGACTTCCATTCCGTGAAGACGTCGAGGGCGGCCTGGCCGGCTTCGCGATGGCCGTTGCCCGTGTCCTTTGTCCCGCCGAAGGGCAGATGCACCTCGGCCCCGATCGTTCCCGCGTTGATGTACGTGATTCCGGCCTGCAAGTCGCGCATCGCGCGGAACGCCTTGTTGACGTCGCGCGTAAAGATGGACGACGAGAGCCCGAACTTACTGTCGTTCAAGACGCGAATCGCCTCGTCGAAGTCCTTGACGCGGATTAGTGCCGTCGTCGGGCCGAAGATCTCCTCCTGCGCGATCCGCATCTGCGGATCGACGTCGCCGAAGATCGTCGGGCGGTAGAAGTTCCCCTTCTCGAAGCCGTTGCCGGTGGCCACCTCGCCGCCGGTGAGCAGCTTCGCGCCCTCGTCCTTGCCGATCTCGGTGTACGAGTGGATCTTCTCGAGCGCCTTCCCGTTGATGACCGGACCGACGTCGGTGTCGTCCTCCCAGCCTGCACCGAGGCGCAGCTTTTCGGCCGCGGCGACGAGCCGCGACTGCAGCTGCTCGTAGACCCCGTCCTGGACGATCACGCGCGACGCGGCCGTGCAGCGCTGTCCCGATGTGCCGAACGCAGACCAGATGATCCCGTCGGCCGCGAGCTCCAGATCGGCGTCGTCGAGGACGATGATCGCGTTCTTGCCGCCGAGCTCGAGATGCACGCGCTTCAAATTCTCTGCAGAGTTGCGCATCACCTCGACGCCGGTCTCGCGTGAGCCGGTCAGCGTGATCACAGGCACGTCCGGATGGCGGACGAGGCGATCGCCGACGGCGCCGCCGCCGCCGTGCACGATGTTGATCACGCCGTCGGGCAATCCGGCCTCGATCAGCAGCTCCACGAAACGCTCGCCCAGCAGCGGCGTGTCGGTGGCCGGCTTGAACACGACGGTGTTCCCGCAGACGAGCGCGGGTGCGATCTTCCAGGAAGGGATGGCGATCGGAAAGTTCCAGGGCGTGATCACGCCGACCACGCCGATCGGCATCCGCACGCTCATGTTGAACTTGTCGCGGAGCTCCGACGGTGTCGTCTGCCCGTGCAACCGTCGCCCTTCGCCCGCCATGTAGAGGCTCATGTCGATCGCCTCCTGGACGTCTCCTCCGGCCTCCGCCTTCACCTTGCCCATCTCGTGGGACATCAGGTCGGTGAACTCGTCCTTCTCCTCCATCAGGAGATTCGCGAAGCGGTAGAGAATCTCGCCGCGATGCGGCGCCGGCACGAGCCGCCAGTCCTCGAACGCCGCCTTGGCCGCCGCGACGGCGCGATCGACGTCGTCGGCCGAAGAGCGTGGGAACGTGCCGATCGTGTCACCCGTCGCCGGGTTGACGCTCTCGAACGTTTCGCCGGAGGACGAGTCCACCCACTCGCCCCCGATGTAGTTCTGGAAGGTCTTCGTCCCCGTCAGTGCCACGGGGCGAGTCTACTCAGGGGGAGCGTCCGTCTCGGGGAAAGTGCCGGGGATCCGAGCCCGCCGCCGGTCTCGAACCGTCCGCTGCTCTTTTGCGCCGTCGGACGGCTTTTTGCCGGCCCGCCGGTCTGGGCCCTTGCGTCGGTCGATGATCACCGTGACGTTCGGGTTGTCCTTGTAGTACTCGACCATCTTGTCGAACAGCTCGTCGGCGAGCTCCGGCGGGATCACGCAATAGATCACGCCCTGATTGTAGGAGCGATGTGGGTCGGCGCTACAGGCTAAGGCGCCGCTTGCCGGCGCCGCCTGGAGGAAGCGCGGGCTCTGCCCGTGCTTCCGCTTGGACTAACGCCGCTGGCGAACCTGCGCCGGACCCCCGGTCCGACTAGAGCGGAGAGATTTCCGGCACGAGCCTGCCGTCCTGCTCGATCCGGGCGTTCCAGTGCTGGTACCCCGCGTCGAGCTCTGCCAGCTCGTGGCCACGCTCGGCCAGGCGGACCGGTTGCGCCGATTCTGGAGAGACGCGGTACTGGTACCAGGAGATGTCCCAGGCGACCGTCACGATCAGCTCGCCGCTGACCCCGGAGAGCGGCACGATGCTCGCGCGGGGCTCGCCGAGGCTCTTGGCTATGCCGCCGACCGTCCGGCGGTAGTCGCTCGAGTTGAAGATGTCGGCGGCCTCGACCATCTGCTGTTCGGGGGCCGACAGCCGGCGCAGAATCGGCTCCGAAACAACGGGATCGTCCGGGGGCTGGCGCCTCGGGTCGAACAGCGAGGCGATGCCACGGCGGCGCGGGCGCCGCTGATTCGGGACGGTCGGAGAGGTTGGACTGCCTTCCTTGATCCAGCCGTAGTCGATCGCCTGCTCCTGGCAGAGCGGGCAGACATCGACGAACTCGTCGCCGCCCGGCGAGAAGCGAATCGCCCGCTCCCCGGTCAGAAGCGACCGCTCGCAGACGGCACAGATCCGCTTGACGGAATGGCGGGCCAACTGGCGCACGACGTGGACCCTAGCCCAGGGGTCGCGAGCCGCAACTGCTAATGTCACTCTTACATGTGTCTTTTACATGTAGGTAGAGCGTGAGGCCCGGCGGCGGCCGCCGAACGCGCTGCCGGCGCATGGTCCGCCCCGGTCACTGGGGCGTCCGCGCCCGCGTGGAGCGCTTCAGCGAGCCTGTCCTGCTCCTGTTGTTGCGCGAACGGCCCACGCACGGCTACGAGCTGCTGGAAGCGCTGCCGAGCCTCACGGGCGAGACGCGCGTCGACATGGGCAACCTCTACCGCGTCCTGCGGGGGCTCGAGGAAGACGGCCTCGTCACCTCGCGCTGGGAAGCAGGCGAGCCTGGGCCGGCGAAGCGCATCTACGAGCTGACAGTCGAAGGCAGGCGACTGCTCGACGAATGGGCAGGCGCGCTCCAGGGCTCGCGCGAACGCATCGACACCTTTCTCCATCGTTACGAAGGGAGGTGAACATGCACCACGGACGCAGACGACATCACCGCGGCCTCGGCCTGCGGTGGTACGACCGCGAGAACGTCCTCGAGCGGCTCGAGAGCCATCAACGCGACCTCGAGCAGGAGCTCGCCGACGTCTCCGACCTGATCACGCGGCTGCACGCCGGCGAGCAGCCGGGACAGCCAGAGCCGCAGAGCGTCTAACCGCATCCGAGCGAAAGCTCACGCTTTCGCTCGGGGTCTCGGGATCGCCGCTCGCGGGGAATGTGCGCGGGCCAAGCCCGCGCACTCTCATTGGCGCACGGTCGGCGACCGCACTCAACCGTGTGGGCACGGGCGCTAAAGCGTCCGCGCCCACATCAGTACGCCTCCGGCTAAGCCGCTACGCGTCGCTTAGCCTCCGGCCTTTGGGTTTCGTGCGGATGTGATCCCTCTACGTCATCTGGGACCTGCGCATTAGTGCTAGTACGACAATCAAGTCCCATCTTACTCTCCGCCCAGTTACTGACAGGAGTGGGATGCGATCGAGGCCCCCGAACATTGCTACACCTTTGCTTCTTCCTTTTCTTTCTTGGTCTCTTCGATGATCTTCTGCGCGATGTGGGTCGGTACTTCCTCGTAGCGAAGGAAGTGCATGTGGTAATCCCCGCGCCCACCGGTCATCGACGTGAGCGCTTGCGCGTACGTGAGGATCTCCGCCATCGGGACCTCGGCCTTGATGCTGGTCATCCCGCCCTGCGGCTCCATGCCCTGCAGGCGACCGCGTCGTGAGTTGAGATCGCCGTTCACCGCGCCCACCGCCTCGTCCGGGGTGGTCACCTCGAGCTCCATGATCGGCTCGAGCAGCACAGGGTCGGCTTTCTCATACGCGGACTTGAACGCCATCGAGCCCGCGATCTTGAACGCCATCTCCGAGGAGTCGACGGTGTGGTACGAGCCGTCGACGAGGAGAACGCGCAGTCCCTGAACCGGCGCACCGGCGAGCTCGCCGTGCAGCATCGCCTCCTGGATGCCCTTGTCGACCGCAGGGCGGAAGCTCTGGGGGATGACACCCCCGACGATCTTGTCCACGAACTCATAGCCCTGATGGCTGTCGAGCGGCTCGAGCTGGATCACGCAGTCGCCGAACTGGCCGCGCCCGCCCGTCTGCTTCTTGTAGCGTCCCTGGGCACGCGACTCCTTCCGGATCGTCTCCAGGTAGGGAACGCGCGGCTGGTGCAGCTCCACCTCGACGTTGAACCTGCTCTTCAGCCGGTCGACCGCAACCTCGACGTGCATCTGCGAAAGCCCCATCAGCAGCTGCTCGCCCGTCTGCTGGTCGCGCCGCATCTGAATCGTCGGGTCTTCTTCGCCGAGCCGGCGTAGCCCCGCAGCCATCTTCTCCTCGTCGCCTTTCGCCTTCGGCGTCACCGCGAAGCTCATCACGGGCTCCGGAAAGCCGATCTCCGGCAACTCGACCTGGTGTTCCGCGTCCATCAGCACGTCGCCGGTCTGCGTCTCCTTCAGCTTTGCAACGGCGCCGATGTCGCCCTCGCCGAATTCCGCCACCTGCACGTGCTCCTTGCCCTCCAGCTGCATCAGCTGACCGACGCGCTCCTTGGCGTGCGAGCGCGCGTTCACGATCGTCGAGTCGCCCTTGAGCGTGCCGTTGAGCACGCGGAAGACGTTGATGCGGCCGGCGAACGGATCCGCGATCGTCTTGAAGACGAACGCCGCAGTTTCCGCACCGTCGACGCTGATCGGCGCGCCCTTCCTCGCGGGCGACGGGACGCCCTCGACGAGGAGGTCGAGCACCGCGGTCGTGCCGAGGTTCTTCGACGCGACACCGCAGGCGACGGGAAAGACCTCGCCTCGCGTCACAGCGTCCTTCAGCGCCTTCGCGACCTCCTCCGGCGACAGCTCCTGTCCCTCGAGGTAGCGCTCCATCAGGCCTTCGTCGGTCTCGACGACCGCGTCGAGGAGCTTCTCCCTGTACTCCTGGACTTCGGCCTGCACTTCGGCGGGGATCTCGACCGGCCCGCCTTCTCGCTGACCGTCGGGATCCATGTACGCCTGCATGTGCAGAAGGTCGACGATCCCCTTGAGCTCGTGCTCGACACCGATCGGGATGTGGACGGCAACGCATTTGTCCGACAGTTGGGCACGGAGCGCCTCGAGCACGCGGTAGAAGTCGGCACGCTCGCGGTCGAGCATGTTCACGACGATGACCCGCGACAGGCCCGCCGCTTCGGCACGCTGCCAGTGCCGCGACGTCTGAACCTCGACGCCCATCACCGCGCTAACGATGAACAGCGCGCCCTCGACGACCCGCAGCGCTGCGATTGCGTCGCCCTGGAAGCCGGCGTCGCCCGGCGTGTCGATCAGGTTGATCTTGCGGCCCTGCCACTCCACGTTGCAGATCGACGCGGAGAGCGACATCTGGCGGCGCTGCTCGTCGTCGTCCCAGTCGCTGACCGTCGAGCCTGACTCGACGGTTCCGAGCCGATTCGTGGCGCCGGCCTGAAACAGGAGCGCCTCGACGAGCGACGTCTTCCCCGTGCCGCGGTGACCGACGACGGCGACGTTGCGGATCTTCCCCGGCTCGAGTGGCATGCGCTAG
>DAINSN010000060.1:0-12400 GCA_036741295.1 Gaiellaceae bacterium | reverse complement strand
CAACCAGGCGCCACTCATGACTTGACACGTCATAGGAGCATCATTCCCGAACACTGGCGCACGCGAACGGCCTATCTCTACATCGTCAACGCCGTGCGTTTGGCTCTTGGCGGAGCGCCCAGCGTGCGCCGCCACATGCGCGAGTGCACCCACTGCCGGGAGGCCAAGCATCGCTTCGTGCCGGCGACGGAGGTGCTCGGAAGCTTCGCATTGATGACGGCCCCGCCGCGCCTCCGCGAGCAGACGGCAAAGGCATTCCTGGCGGCCGACGGGCGACGGCGTCGAAAGCTGCGCTGATGCGCGACGACGTCCGCTAATGCGCAGCACTCCGTTCCCGATTGGTCCCACACCCTGCTTCGCAGCCGTGATGGTCGCTGCCTCGGGCCATGCCGGGATCCGGTCCGGTGGTTGGCGTAGCGCTGTTCGTGGCGGCATTCATCTATGCCGCGAGAAACGCACGGCCACCGGGCGACTAGTCTTTCCTAAGGAAGCGAGCGCGTATCGTTGAGCCGTCCGGGCGGTTAGCTCAGCTGGGAGAGCGCCTGCCTTACAAGCAGGAGGTCGGCGGTTCGATCCCGTCACCGCCCACTAACGAAAGGGCCGCAAAGCCACGACCTTTCGTTCGGGTGGGCTCGGCGCATCACCGTCGTCTACCTCGCCCTGTCTCGCATCATTAGCCACGTCGGGACAATAGAAGCTGATACCTAGCCGTCAGCGAGAACGCGCTGGGGGTGGTTGCCGAGAACGACGTTCCTCGTCCGGAAGAGCGAAGCTAGCTCGTCGCGATACTCGACCCCCAGCTCATTCAGCTCCAATTCGAACGCGAGCCACCGCTCCATGAAAACGTCGCGACGCTGCTCGGGAACCAGGGGGTAAAGTCGTTTGACGTCGGTGTTGAAGACCTTGTCTTCCACGATATCCAGCCCGGCGTCCGCCACGAGCGCCCGGAACTCATCGTCGCGCACACGCGCCCGGTAACGTGATTCTGAGCCGATTCGCGCGAGAACTTGTGAAGCCAACGTCTTCGCTCGCTCGATCAGATTGGCATCGGCGACAAAGTGGCCCGAGTCGTAGTTCAAGTAGACGCGACCGGTCGGCCGCAGGTTCGCCCGGATTGCTTCGAAGTAGCGCGCCCGGTCCACGACGTGCTCCAGCACACTGAA
The DNA here is from genome assembly GCA_036741295.1 of Gaiellaceae bacterium. Taxonomy (GTDB): domain Bacteria; phylum Actinomycetota; class Thermoleophilia; order Gaiellales; family Gaiellaceae; genus 3-1-20CM-4-69-9. Next base: position 11,237 of record DAINSN010000060.1, on the reverse strand, counting down.
GGAGACGACAACGTGCGCAGGCTCGACGCGGATGCCATACGCCGTCTGGTTGAGAATCTCTGCATCCGGCAACGTCCGCCGCGCTTGTTCCGTCACGGGCCGTGACGGCTCGACTCCCATGTATCGCACGTTCGGCCGCCGACGCAACAGCTCCACGAAGTTGGAACCCGTCCCACATCCGAGATCCAGGACGCGGAACTCGCCGTCCGTCTGAGCGGCGGCGTCGTCGATCAGCTGCAAGCAGTAGAGCTTGGCGGAATTCCCGCGGCTGAGTGGCCCGCCCGGCATCGGACCGCGAAGCTTAAAGTCCGGGAGGGGTTGCACCGCCGTGCAAGCCGATGTAGAGGAAAACCTCAGTTCCGGGGAAGAGATCTCCGTGCGTTGGTCGTGAGGGTGGGGATTCCTCCCCAACACCTGAAAGCAGAGATTCAATCCGACGATTTCCGAATGGGCGGTTCGATCCCGTCACCGCCCACTGACAGCGAGGGGCCGCCGACGGCGGCCCTGACTAACCTCTCGGAATGCACCACCATCACGATCACCGGCTCGCCTCGGACCGCAGGGCGCTGACGCTCGCGCTCGTGCTCGTCCTGGCGCTCATGGCCGGAGAAGTGGTCGCCGGGATGATCGGGCATTCGCTCGCACTGCTCGCCGATGCCGGGCACCTGCTCACCGACGCTGCCGCGCTGGGCTTCGCTCTCGTCGCGGCCACCATGGCGGCCCGGCCCGCGGCCGGCCGATGGACCTTCGGCTACTCGCGCCTCGAGATCCTGGCGGCGCAGGCCAACGGCATCACGCTCGGACTGATCGCGCTCTGGGTTGTCTGGTCAGCGGTACATCGTCTCCTCGATCCCCACGTCGTCCGCGGCGGGCTGGTGCTCGCAGTCGCCCTCGCGGGTGTCGCGGTGAGTCTTGTGGCGAGCCTCTTGTTGGCGCGGGCCAGCCGCGAGAGCCTCAACATCCGCGGGGCTTTCCTCCACGTCCTGACGGACGTCGCGGCTTTCGGTGCCGCGGCGCTCGCCGGCGGCCTCATCCTTGCGACCGGGTGGGACCGATTCGATCCGATTGCGAGCATCGCGGTCGCGGCGCTCATGCTCTGGTCGAGCGCCCAGCTCCTCCGTGAGTCGACGCTCATCTTTCTCGAGCGGGCGCCGAGAGATGCCGACCCCGAGGCGATCGGGCGTGCGCTCGTTTCCGAGCGAGACGTCGTCGAGGTTCACGATCTGCACGTGTGGACGGTGACGAGCGGCTTCCCGGCCCTCTCCGCGCACGTCCTGGTGACGCCCGGCGCGGACTGCCACGCCGCGCGCCGCCGGCTCGAGCTGATCCTGTCGGAGCGTTTCGGCCTGACGCATACGACGCTCCAGGTCGAGCACGTCGAGCGGGCCCGCACGGCGGTCGAACTGGGCGAAGCCGTTGCGCGCCGTGGTCCGCTCGGCCGTTAGGCTCTCGAAGTGCCCAGCCTGGAGGGAAGATCGGCCGTCGTCACCGGCGCGTCCAGCGGCATCGGCGCGGCCACCGCGCTCGCTCTGGCCGGGGAAGGAGCACGGGTCGTCGGCGGTGCGCGTCGCAGCGACCGGATCCAGCCGCCTGTAACGCCTCTGGAGCTGGACGTGACCGATCCAGCCAGCTGCGAGCTCTTCGTCAAGGCCGCCAACGAGGAGCTGACCGGCGTCGACATCCTCGTCAACGCCGCCGGGCTCGCGCTCGGGCGGGACCTCTTCGACGAGAGCACCGAGGAGGACGAGCACACGGTGCTGGAGACCAACGTGAACGGTCTGATCCGGATGACACGCCTCTTCCTGCCGCACATTCGAGACGGCGGGCACATCGTGAACATCGGCTCGATCGCCGGCAGGCAGGCCTACGAGAAGGCCGCGGTCTATGTTGCCTCGAAGTTCGCCGTGCGCGGCTTCACCTACGCGTTGCGCGAAGACCTCCTCGGTCGCCCGATCCACATCACGACCGTCGATGCCGGCCTCGTGGATACGAACTTCTCGCGCGTTCGCTTCCGCGGTGACGAAGAGACGGCGCGCAAGGTCTACGAGGGCTTGGACGCGCCGAAGGCGGAGGACATTGCGGACTGCATTCTGTTCGCGGTGACTCGCCCACCGCACGTGAACGTGGACGAGCTCGTCGTCAAGGCCGTTGCACAGTCCTCGGGCGGTCGAATCGTGCGTCGCGGAACCTGATGGCCGGACAGTTGCGAATACTCGAAGGCGCCACGTTCTGCATCTGCGACGAGGTCGGTGACCTCCACCACCAAGGCGAGGGTCTCTTCTCCGAGGACACGCGGTTTCTCTCCCGCTTCAAGCTGACGATCAACGGCCATCGTCCCCTGCTGCTCTCGTCGGACAAGATCGAGTACTTTTCCGCCGCGTTCTTCATGCGCAACCCGCTCTCGGGTGGTCTCCCGCAAGACGTGCTCTCGATCCGGCGCGAGCGCTTCGTCGGCGAAGGGATGCAGGACTCCTTCGCCGTCCAGAACCAGGGCATGGAGCCGGTCGAGTTCGATTTCGAGCTCGAGGTCGCTACGGACTTCGCGGACATCTTTGCCGTGAAGGACTACGACTTCGCGCTCGGCGACCCGCTCAGGGCCAAGCCGTTGCCGGAGCCGAGGCCGAACGAGTACGACGAGGAGCGAAACCAGTTCCTCATCACGGACAGCGGCGACCTGCCGTTGAAGACGCAGGTGATCTTTTCCCAGCGCGGAGAGGTAGACGGCTCAAAGGTGAACTTCCACCTCGTCCTGCAACCCCGAGAGCGCTGGAACCTGGACGTGGAGGTCATTCCACTACTACCGGACGGAGAGCTCGTGGCGCCGCGCTTCGCGCAGCGCCGCTTCGGCGAAGAGGTGGGTCGGGTTCGAGACTCTCTCGCTGCCTGGCAGTTGCGTGTGCCGCAACTGCGGACGACGTGGGACGCACTCGGGCACTCCTTCGGCCAGTCGGTTTCCGACCTCGCGTCCCTGAGGATGCAGTCCGATGGCTCCGGAATCGGGAAGCTTCCCGGCGCAGGCGTGCCGTGGTTCATGACGGTCTTCGGCCGCGACACGATCATCACGTGCCTGCAGACGCTCCTTTTCGGCCCGGAGCTTGCCCGCACGGCGCTCGAAGTCCTCGCCGAGCTGCAGGCCAAGGAGGATGACCCGACGATCGACGCCGAGCCCGGCAAGATCGTCCACGAAGTGCGTCACGGGAAGGCTGCCCGCACATGGTTCGAGCGGTATTACGGCACCGTCGACGCGACACCGCTCTACCTCGTCCTGCTTTCCGAGGTGTGGCGGTGGACTGACGACGCCGCGCTCGTGCGAGATCTCAAGGAGCCGGCGATGCTGGCACTTGGGTGGATCGACAAGTACGGCGACCGGGACGGGGATGGTTTCGTCGAGTACGAGCGTCGGACCGAGCGCGGGCTCGAGAACCAGTCGTGGAAGGACTCCTGGGATTCGCAGCGCTTCCACGACGGCACTCTGGCCGGCGCGCCGATTGCGCCCTGTGAAGTCCAGGGCTATGTCTACGACGCAAAACGTCGCGTTGCCGAGCTTGCGCGTGACGTCTGGCGCGATCGCGAGCTCGCGACCCGGCTGGAACGGGAGGCAGAGGAGCTGCGGGCGCGCTTCGACGATGCGTTCTGGGTCGACGATCGCGGCGGGTACTACGCACTCGCGCTCGACGGCGAGAAGCGCAAGGTCGACTCCCTCTGCTCCAACATCGGCCATCTCCTGTGGAGCGGCATCGTCCCGCCGCACCGCGTCGATGCAATCGTCGACCAGTTGATGGGAGACGAGCTGTGGTCGGGGTGGGGCGTGCGCACGATGTCGACCGGCGACGCAGGCTACAACCCGCTTTCGTACCACAACGGCACGGTCTGGCCACATGACAATTCTCTGATCGCCGCCGGACTGGCGCGCTACGCGCGCTGGCCGGAGGCTCAGCGCATCACGCAGCGAATGCTGACGGCTGCGCAGCACTTCAGTTACCAGCTCCCGGAGGTTTTCGCCGGCATGCGTCGTTCCGAGACGCCGTTCCCGATCGCGTATCCGACCGCGGCGCGTCCGCAGGCCTGGGCCGCGGGGACGCCGGTGCTGTTGCTTCAGTTGCTGCTCGGCCTGCAGCCGGACCGGCGGCGCCATGCCCTTGAAACTGTTGCGCCGCTCGATCTCCCTTCGTGGGCCGGGACGATCAGGCTTACCGGCGTCCGCGCGTTCGGCCGGCTGTGGGACGCCCGTCTCGACGACGGTCGCGTGCGCGTGGAAGAAGCATGAAAATTGCGGTCCTCGCGCCGGCCTGGTTCGCCGTTCCGCCCATCGGCTACGGGGGCATCGAATGGATCGTGTGGCTGCTCGCCGACGGGCTCGTCGACGCGGGCCACGACGTCACCCTGTTCGCCTCGGGCGACTCGCGCACGAAGGCGAAACTCGCAGCAGTCTTCCCGGAAGCGCCGAGCAAGCAGATCGGCCGCACGTTCTGGGAGCTGAAGCATGCATTGTCCTGCTTTGCGCGAACCGACGATTTCGACGTCATCAACGACCACACGGGGATGCTCGGCATGACGCTCGGCGCCACCACGTCCACACCGGTCGTCCACACCGTGCACGGGCCGCTCAACGGAGAGCCCGGTGAGATCTACGAGTTGATCTCCCGCGTGGCGCCCGAGGTCGGACTGATCTCGATCTCGATGAACCAGCGCGAGCCGAAGCCGGATCTGAACTGGATCGCCAACTGCCCGAACGCGCTCGACTTCTCGGTCTATCCCGTCAAGCCGCATCGCGGCGAATACCTGCTCTTCCTCGGCCGAATGAGCCCGGACAAGGGAGCCCACCGCGCGGTCGCGGTCGCGATGGAGACGGGTCTCCCGCTCAAGATCGCCGGCAAGATGCAGGAGCCGAAGGAACGCGAGTATTTCCACGAGCTCGTCGAGCCGCACCTCGTCGACGGGATCGAGTATCTCGGCGAGGTCACGCACGGCGAGAAGGTGGAGCTGCTGCAGAACGCGCGCGCGACGCTCTTTCCGATCGAGTGGGAAGAGCCGTTCGGCCTGGTCATGATCGAGTCGATGGCCTGCGGGACGCCGGTGATCGCGACGCGGTGGGGTGCGGTCCCGGAAGTGATCGAGCACGGACGCAGCGGCATCATCGTCGACCACTACAAGCAGATGGGCGACGCCATCGGGGCAGCGGACGACCTCGACCCGTTCGAGCTACGCCGTTACGTGGAGCAAGAGTTCTCGCCCGAGCGGATGGTGCGCGACTACGTCGGCGCTTACGAGAAGGCGATCGGTTAGCCCCACGGTCCGGCGTCCGACCAGCCATGCCAGCGCTCGGGCTCGAGCCAAGCGCTAACCCGCTTGGCGTCTCGCCGACGAAACGGCTGCCCTGTGTAGCGAACGGCGAGTCGATCAATGTCGGCGAGCTCGGGATCGTCCTCGATCGACACGACCCGGCCGATCAAGCTGATGTGGCTGTACCAGCTGCCTTCGTCGAGCACGGTCAGCGCAGCACGGGGATCGTGGCGTAAGAACCGCAGGCGCAGCCTACTCTCGTCCATGTTGAGCAGCACGTGGCCGTCTTCCCAGTCGTACCAGGTGGGCACTGTGTGCGGCGAGCCGTCCGGTCGGAGTGTCGCTACGACCGCGGGGTTCGGGCGCGAGAGAAACTCGTCGACGTCGGGAGGGACCGGGACGGCCGGCATTTGCGCAGCTTACGCTGGCGCGAGCTCCGCTTCGGGCAGGTCTAGGGCGAGCAACCGGAAGTCGCGCTCCCGCAGAGGACCCAGCTCAAACGTCAGCGCGACGCTCCCAGTAGAGCTTCAGTCCCGCGTAGGACTGCCAGAACGGCATTGCGCGGTCATACGTCTCCGCGGCGCCTCCGTTCGCGGCCACATCATTGCGAGCCGACTCGCTGAACTCCTCTTCTGTTGCGCCCGCTCGGACTCGACCGGCCCAAACTGCGAGTCGTTCCCGGAGCTCCGCAAGGTGTGGGCCGGGATTGTCTGCGATGCCGAAGTGCACCAGCGCCAGCCTGCTCGGCCTCCGCTTCTCGATCTCGTCGATCGTCCGGTTCCACGCTTCGAGGTCGAAATCCGGCGGAGGCGTCGGGGGGATGACCGTTGGGTCGGGCTGGAGGCGGACGCCGGCTGCGTCGCCTGTGTACAAGGTGCCGTCGCCGGCGAGGTAACAGACGTGGTGGCTTGCGTGCCCGGGTGAGGGAAAGCACTCCAAGCCGACCACGTCTGTTCCCACGACGTGGATGTTCTCTCGCGGGACGGGCGCGAGCTCCCCCCACAGCGTGTCGAACGTGTCGCCGTAGAGACGCCTCGCGCTCGCTTCGAGCCGGCTGGGATCGGCCAGGTGCGGCGCGCCTATCTCAGAGACGTGTACCTGCAGCATGGGGTGCTCGCGCACGAGGACTCCTGCCGCGCCGGCGTGGTCGAGATGGATGTGGGAGAGGAGCAGGTGCCGGAAGTCCTGGAGCTCGAGCCCGCGTTGGCGCAGGGCCGAGTGCAGGCGCTCGAGGCATGACGAGGGACCGCAGTCGAAGAGCGCCGGCCCGTCCTCGGTCTCGAGGACGTAGGTGGCAATAACGCGATCGGCTCCCTGGTGGTGGAGGTCGAGAGGATCCGGGCTCACTGAGCCCGGATCCTCCCATGCCTTCAGCGCGGGGCGGAGCGGCGGCGGCGGTACAGCAGACCCAGGGCGCCGGCTGCGAGTGCGATGCCGGCCCCCGTGCCGACTGCGACGGCGCGCTTGTGCGCCTGACCCCGAGCGGCTTGCTTGGTGGGCGCGGTCGTGGGTAGCCCAGCCTTCACGAGCATGGTCTTCAGCGTGGCGGTCCCCCGATACCAGCCGCCCGGTGTCGATTGCGTGCCCCAGAACTTCTGGCCGGGCGTCATGTAGCTCGCGGGCCCATCGGCGGCGTAGGGATAGAGCGCTTGACGAAGCGTGGAATCGCCGTTCGGCCCCGGGACGGTGTATGTCACGTCGTAACGCTGGCCGAGCCGGTCCGCCGGACGCGAGGGGCTCGTTGCGACGGGGATCTGGTCGTAGGCCTGCGCAAAGAAGCCCGCCTCGCTGACGAGGATCCCCAGCGGCGAGGAGTCTCCGCCCTCCCCATACCCCTCGATGGTGAGCATGTGCGCAAGCCCGGGGCCGGCGATCGTCGCAGCCGACGGTCCCTTTGCGGTCGCGGCGGCCGGGAACAGCAGCAGCGCGGTGAGCGCCGCCGCGAGCAGCAGTGGACGTCTCATTGGTCGCTCCTTGGTCGGTTTGAAGCTGCTACACCGACCGGGCGGAGTGGGTTCCGCCGGCGACCTTCGCGAACGCCGCCTCGAGATCCTCGAGGAGGTCGTCTGCGGACTCCAAGCCGACGGACAGCCGGATGAGGTTCCGCGGCGCCGCGAACGGCGCGTCCGCAGTCGATGCATGCGTCATTCGCGCGGGTAGCTCGATGAGGCTCTCGACGCCGCCGAGCGATTCGGCGAGCTTGAAGATCTTCGTGCTCGCAACGAATGCTGTGGCTTCTTCCTCCGACTCGGCCAGGAACGAGATCATGCCGCCGAAGTCGTGCATCTGCTTGGCGGCGATCGCGTGGCCCGGATGTCTCGGGAGACCCGGATACAGGGCCTGCTCGACCCGCGGATGCCGCTCGAGAAAGCCGGAGAGCGCGTGGGCGTTGTGGCAGTGCTGGCGCATGCGCACAGCGAGAGTCTTGATCCCGCGCAGCACGAGCCAGCAGTCCAGCGGGCCCGGAACGGCACCGAGGGACTTCTGCAGGAACAGAAGCCGCTCCGCAATCGTCGGATCGTTCGTTGCAGCGAAACCGCCGATGACGTCCGAGTGTCCACCGAGGTACTTGGTCGTCGAGTGCACGACGATGTCAGCGCCGAGCTCGAGAGGACGCTGCAGATACGGCGTTGCAAAAGTGTTGTCCACGACGAGAATCGCGCCGGCCGCATGCGCTGCTTCCGCCGCCTTCTTGATGTCGACGATGTTCAGCATCGGGTTCGAAGGCGTCTCGACCCAGACGATTCGAGTGCGCTCGTCGAGATGAGAGCCGAGGTCGTCGAACTCGGCCGCGGGGAGGTAGTCGAAGACGTAACCCTTGGGCTCGTAGACCTGCGACGTCATCCGGTACACCCCGCCGTAGACATCCGCGATCAGCACCATCCGGTCGCCCGGGTTCAGCAGGTGCATGATCGTGGTCACCGCGCCGAGGCCAGACGCGAATGCGACTCCATGCTCGGCGGACTCGAGTGAGGCGAGGCACTGCTGCAGCGCTGTGCGCGTCGGATTCGCGACGCGAGAGTAGTCGTAGCCCTTGTTCTCGCCGACCGCGTCCTGCACATACGTCGACGTGAGATAGACGGGCGTCGTGATCGCGCCGGTCGCGGGATCCGGCTCCTGTCCTTCGTGGATGGCGCGCGTCTCGAAGTTCAGTGGTTGCTCCGGTGCCATTACCACGCTCCTGGCGTGCGAGAACCAAGCCAGACTAGGACGCAGGGAGCGGCCGTGCTTTGCGCACGGGCGCGACTGAGGACAACGGGTGGCGCCGCGTTCTCGCGCGTCAGGGGCCTGGAGGATGGCGCAGGAGCAGCCACAGCTACGCCTCGATGCTACCGGCGCCGATGAAGGCCGCGAGGCTGCGCAGGGGCTTCTGCAGGGAAACGGGCTTCACACCGGCCTCCCAGTGCACGGAGTTCACTTTCAGCACGCCCGTCTTGCGGTCGAGCACGGGATCGATCCGGCCGATCAGCCGGTCGCCGCGCAGGATGGGCAGCACGTAGTACCCGTACTGCCGCTTTGCCTTCGGGACGTACATCTCGAGCCGGTAATGGAAATCCCAGAGGGCCTCGGCGCGATCCCGGTCATGGATAAGGCGGTCGAACGGGGACAGAAATGTGACGCGTTTCGCGATCGGGCCGTCCTCGGCCTCGGGATGCGCTTGCCACTCGCCTTTCTCGAACCTCACGCCCAAGGCACGGAAGCGCTTCTCCGCGAGCAGCCGCTCGGCTTCGGGCCAAGGCATGCTCTCAGCCTCCGGGTACCACCGCTCGGCAAGGTCCCACAGACGCTGGTTGCCTCGGCGTCCGACGATCGCAACGACACCGCGACCCTCGAGCAACTCGAGCATGAGCGTCACTTTGCGGCTTCCCCACCAGTCGTGCGGGTCTTTCGACACCATCAGGTCAGCCTCGATTTCGCGTGAGAGCAACGGTCCGCGTTCTTCGAGCTCGCGCAGCAGGTGCCGCTTGAAGCGCGCGTTCGTCTGCAGGAACTCGGTTCCTTGCTGCTCGTACTTGTACTTGCCCCGCCGGCGGCGCATGCGTGCGCGGATGAGCGGGAAGTCCTCGATCGGCCAGATGAATGCGCCCCACTCAACAAGCTTGCGCTCTTCCCAAAGCAATCGGTCGAGTTCGGCCGAGTCGTAGGATCCGAGGCGGCTCCACAAGACGAGTCGTTGCGGGGGTGCGACCGTGGAGATCGGATCGATCTGGAGGAAGCCGAGCCGGCGAACTGTCGCGAGCACGCCGTGGGCGCTGCCGTCGAGAAGCTGAGTGCGGACCGCGATCCGCCGTGCCTGTGCGAGGGTGACCGTCGTGGGCTTCACCGAGTTCGTACTTTCTCAGCTACCGGAAGCGCCGCGGCGGGTCCTCGAGGTCGGCTGTGGCCACGAAGGCGGCGTCGCTCCGGCGCTGGCGGCCGCCGGTTACGACGTGCTCGCAATCGATCCGCATGCTCCTGAGGGACGTCTCTACAGGCAAATCGCGTTGGAGGAGTTCGAAGATCCCGGGCCGTTCGATGCAGTCGTCGCCGGCCGCGTCCTCCATCACGTCCATCCTCTGGGCCCGGCGCTCGACAAGCTCGCGGCGCTCGCGCCGCTGCTCATTCTCGACGAGTTCGCCTGGAACCACATCGACGAGCCCACGATCGACTGGTACGAGTCTCAGCACCGGGTGCTCGTCGCCGCTGGGCGTGAGCCCAAGGGGCCTCCCGATCTGGGGGAGTGGCGTGCGCGCCATTCCGATCTCCATCCCTACGAGACGCTGCGCGTAGAGGTGGACGCGCGCTATGACGAGCGTCACTTCGAGTGGCGCCCGTACTTCTACCGCTGGCTCGAGGGCCCGGCCACGGAGTCGCTCGAGGCCGGTCTCATCGCTGCGGGAGCGATCCGCCCGATCGGGTTCCGCTACGCGGGCGTGAGCAAGGAGACCGTGCGCTCGCCGGCCGACTCGCGGTAGTCGGCACCGAGCTTCTCCTCGAGGACGCGGGCCAGCTCGCCGCTCGCCCCGAGCTCCTCGGTGATGTCGGCCCCGCCGATCAGCTCGCCTTTCACGAAGATCTGCGGGATTGTCGGCCACCCGGAGATCTCGGACAGCTCCTGGCGGATTGCCGGGTCCGCGAGGACGTCGACGCCCGTGACGGGAGCGCCGGCGTCACGCAGAGCGCGCAGCGCACGGTCGGAGTTGCCGCACATCACGAACTGAGGCGTCCCCTTCATGAACACGGCGACGGGCTCGTTTTGGATGACGTCCTGGATTCGCTGGCGCAGCTCGGTCATTCGCTCCCTTTCGTCTTGATTCGCAGTTCATGAATGGTGCCGTCCCGCAGCGGTTCGGCGAGCGCTTCGTTCACGAGGCGGTGCTGGTCGAGCAGAGGCAGTCCGGTGAAGCGGGGGCTGGAGACCGTCACCTGAAAGTGGTCACCGCCGCCGGTGCGGTCCTCGACCCGCAGCTCGGTCGCGTCGGGGAAGGCACCCTCGAGCAGGGCCTGGAGCGGCTGAGTGGACACGCTTCCGATACTAGCCACGCTGGTGTGCCAGGTAGTCGAGGAGGTCGGAGCGCGTCAGCACGCCGACCGGCTTGCCCTCCTTGGCGACGACGACCGCATTCGTTCTCCCGGTCAGCGTCGCGAACACCTCGTCGAGTGTCTGATCCGCCTCGACCGCGGCGAGCGGCGGCTGCATCGCCGTGGCGACATCCTCGTGGAGAGCGTCCGGGTTCTTGAAGACCCGGTCGAGCAGGTCGCGGTCGTGCAGCGACCCGATCACGTCCGCGAGGGACTGCACCTCGCCGTCGCGGACGACCGGCAGCTGCGAGATCGAGTACTGGTTCATCACGTCGATGGCCTCGCCGACCTTCTGGTGTGCGGAGATCGTGATCAGTGCCGGCACGTCGAGCTCCTCCAGGCGCTTGGAACGCAGGAGCTCTGTGACTGTCGGAGTCGCGGTGCGCCGCTCG
>DAINSN010000059.1:0-12804 GCA_036741295.1 Gaiellaceae bacterium | reverse complement strand
GGCGCATGCTCGAACGCTGCGTCACCGACGACGCCTTGCTCGTCGACCCAACCGGGCGCTGGGAAGGCGTGCCGGGACTGGCTGAGCGGATCGGCCGCTAAGGGACCCTGATCACCCCCGCCGCGAGCCGACGATTCCGATCCCGTGCGGCTTGTCGCCCTTTGTTGGAAGAGCGAGACACCCAACGCACTGGTCGAAATCGCGGAGCATGTGGGTCGTACAATGAGGAACCTCATGGCCATCGGACCAAGCTCAGCTTCGATCTTCCGAGACCGGCGCCGTCTGCTCAGCCTGATCGCGCTGCTCCTTGCACTCGGTGAGTTCGCGGACGCGTTCTTCATCAGCTTCCCTGCCGGTGCGGCCGTCTTCGCCGCCCTCCTCCTCGTGGGAACGCTCTGGATCAGGCGAGGCGGAATCGGCGGACCAATCCTTGTCGCCGCGCTCTTCGTGTTCGAGGTCGCCAACGCTCCCTTCTGGCCGCGGCACAGCACCGGCGACTGGATCAGCACGATCGCCTTCAGCGTCGTCGCGCTCGCGGGACTTCTCGTCGCCATCGCTGTGATCAAGCACTCCTTCACCACGCGAAAGACCAAAACGACCACGGCATGAATCGAAGCCTGAATCCTCCGTCGACGCGATCTTCGGGCCACGACCCTACAAATGAGTGGGCAAAGGCCACGGGATTCGTGGGTAGCCGCTCCCGCCGCTACGCTGGAAACCGCATGAACAAGCGGCTGCAAGCGTTTCGCTAGACCCTCCTAGTTCGCCTCCCGAAGTCGCAAGACGCGTCGCTAGTTGAGGTTCTAGAGACCTGTTCAGCCTACTCGGGCCAAGCCCGAAAGCCAGATCGCGGGCCGCAGCCAGCCAACAAGACGTCCTACGCGATCCAACGAAACGGGCGCCGCAGAGCGCCGCCCGCGGCAAGCAGTAGTTCGCTCTGCTCGTGTCGAAGTGGGAGCTGTCGCTCTTTGGCGGAAACACGACACGCTCCTTTATCGGACATAACGCTGCGCAATCCGTTTGGGTGACGAACGCCTACCGGTGCGGGCATTGCACGCGACGCGCCCGCGTACGGCAGGCTGTCCGGTGCGCGCGGCACGCTCAAGGACGGCGACGATCGATCGGCGCTTCAAGCGCTACGGCGAGTGGGCGGGTCTCACGTTCTGGCTTTACCTGACGCGTGCCTGGGTCGAGGTCGGGTTGCCCGGTCTGAGCTAGAGACGTGTCGGACTCGAACCGTCGAAACCCTGGTGGATAGGCTCCCGCCTGTGTCATCCAGAGCGAGTCCTTGCCGCGTTCTCATCGCCTCCTCATCTCCGTCTGCTGCACTTTCCCCCGGCATGGAAGCGCGACAGGGCAGCGCCTGCGGGCCGGTACGGCTGCGGATGCTGCTCGGGCGCATGTTTGTCGGCGGGACGGAAGGCAACCGCTGGCTCACCGCGACGACGACTGCGGTGCCACTTGTGCTGCTCTCGGCTGAGGGCGCAAAGCTGTTAGCACTTCGAGGCGGGACGACATGAGCCGGTCGAAACGGTCGGCTTCGAAGCGCCGTAAGAGAGGGCTGCAGCATCCCGGCGACCGCATCCCCCAGGCGGACGAGTCGCCGGAGCAGCGGATCGGCCCCGCGCGGCGCCGCGCGCGGGTCGCCAAAATCGTAGTCGGCACAGGGGCGGCCGTTGTTTTCGGGATCTGGATGCTGCTCGCACGGGTGACATACGCCGGGCACACGAAACATCCCGTGCGGCCTCTCTCAATCCCGCAACCGCTGTACCAGGTCGTGCGCCGCAATCTGCTCACAGCGGGGATCATTGCTCCGGCCAGCGCACCACCCGACGCGACGACCAGCACGTCGTGAGCAATCCCGGGGCAAAGCGGTTCCAGGCGATGGGATGCGAAGTCGTCCTCGGCGGCGCTTCAGCCGGCGCAGCCTGCGCCGTCGAGCAGCTGTTCCGGAAGCGAGACCAGACGTTCAGCCGCTTCATCGCCGAAAGCGAGCTCAACCGCGTGAACGCATCCGCTGGACGGCCGGTCCGCGCCTCGCACGAGTTCGCCGCGATGCTTCGCGTCGCGCTCGAGGCGGCGGCCGAGAGCGATGGCGTCGTCGATCCGACGCTCGGTGCAGCGCTCGCCGCCGCCGGCTACGACGCCGACTTCCCATTGCTACGAGACGACGGGCGCGTGCCGGCGGCTGGCTTCGTCGGACAGTGGCGCGGTGTCGGCTTGATCGGCCGCCATCTCTTCGTCCCGGCCGGTGTCCAGCTCGATCTCAACGGCGTCGTCAAGGGAGCGACGGTCGACGACGCGCTCGTGCTCATCGGCGAGCAGGGTTGGGTCTCCGCCGGAGGTGACCTCGCCACCCGCGGCGGGGTCGTCGTCTCACTTCCGCACGGTGGAACGGTACGGCTCGAACGCGGCGCGCTGGCCACGAGCGGTACCGACCGCCGTCGCTGGATCCGTTCCGGCCAGGTTCAGCACCACCTGATCGATCCAGGGACCGGCATGCCCGCACATTCCGCCTGGCGATACGTCACCGCGTGCGCTGCCACCTGCGTCGGCGCAGACGTCGCCGCGAAGGTCGGGTTCCTTCAGGGCGCGTCCGGACCGGAGTGGCTGGATGCTCGCGGCATTCCGGCGCGGTTCGTGACACCGAGAGGGAAGGTCCTCGTCAATGACTCGTGGCGGCGACGTCTCGAGCGGGAGAGCGTGTGCATCTGACCTCGAGCCCCCTCGACTGGTATGTCGCGCGCGCCGCCGGGCTCGTTGCTTACTCGCTGATCAGCGTTGGCGTCGTGCTCGGGATGACGATGGCCGGCAAGAAGACGTTTCCGCGCTGGCCGCGGTTTGCCGTCGAGGACGTCCACCGGTTCGTCGGCTTGTTCGCCGGGAGCTTGATTGTGATCCACGTGTCGACGATCGCGATCGATTCCTGGCTGCCGTTCTCAGTCGGATCGATCGTCGTTCCGCTTTTGTCTCGCTACCGACCGCTGTGGGTCGCATTGGGCATTGTCGCGGCGGAGCTCTTGCTCGCGCTCGCCGTGACCAACCACTATCGCCGCAGGCTCCCCTACCGGCTTTGGCGTCGAGCCCACTACCTCAACTTCGCCGTCTGGACTGCCGCGACCCTGCACGGCGTCGGAAGCGGAACCGACCGTAGCGCGCCCTGGGCGCTTGCTCTCTACGCGCTCGCGACAGCGTTCGTCGTGGCTGTGCTCGTCTGGCGGCTGCTACGACTTCGCATAGCTGTGCGTCGCGCGCTGCCGTTGGCCGGAGTTGCGGCCGCCGCTGTCGCGACGCTGGTCGTCGGTCTCGGGACGGGTCCGCTGCACTTCTCGCCGAAACCGTGGAACGCGGCGGCGTTCAGCGAGCCGCTCACGGGCCAGATCGTGCACTTGTCGGGCGTGACACGTGGCATCGTCTCGCTGGCCGGCGAAGGTCAAGGCACGCAGCGGGTCCTCGTCCGCGCTGACCTTCTCATCGCGCCGAGGCGCGTTCTCCGCACGTCGTTCCAGATGGAATACCTTCCGAGCGGCCTGCGCTGCACCGGCAACGTCACCACTGTGCATGCCCTCGGCTTCGGCGCGACCTGCCGTCTACCGAACGGGCAGCGCCGCCACGTTACCGCGCAATGGCAGCAGAGCGGAACGTCAGAGATCGCAGCCGGGCTGATCACCTCGCACGCCTAGTCAGCGGCGGCCCGTTCTAGGCGTAAAGCCAGCTAACGACGATTGAGCGTCGGTTCAAGCGCTACGGCGAGTGGGCGGGCCTCGCCTTCTGGCTCTACCTGACGCGAGGCTCGGTCGAGGACGGCCTGCGTGTCTAGCTGTCCTACCACGGACGTCGTGGACGCGGCTGATTGGGGGCCGGTCGCCGATCGAGCTGTGTGGTCTGGTGGTGTTGTAGTGGTCGAGCCAGTGTGGCCGGCGTTGCGGTGTCGAGGCTGAAACGTTGTCCGACGCGAGCAGGCAACAAAAATCGCGGCCCGACCCCCTCACCGCGGAACCTTGAAACCTCGTCCGACAGGACCGACACGGCACCGGGAGTCCTTGTCGCGTTTCCGCCAAACGCGACAGCAGATCGGTCGCGGCGGAGCGGCGATCTCCGCTCCCCGGGACGCGGGTGCGTCAGCCGTGATCGCCAGGCGAGTGTTGGTTAGGCGGTGAACCCTTCGGTGAGCAGCTGCTCGTAGCGCGCCGACTCGGCGAGCGGGTCGACCCAGCGAGCCTCCTTGCCGCGGCGCAGCTGTACCAGCCCCTCCGCCAGGCTGCGGCCCGAGTTATTGGGGAGGGGGGTGGTCGCGTTGTTCGCGAGCGCGGCGCTCGGCTGGCGGTTCGAGGCCCTGCGCTTGCGTTGACCCACGTTGGCTGGGACCGGTCCAGCGGTGGGCTTTCACCCTCCCAGATCGCGCAGACGACGCTGCGGCAGCCGGTTGAACACCGAAAGGGGCTCCTCGAGCGGCCACGACTTCCACTGGTTCGGGCCGGCCAAGGAGTTCCTCGAGCGGCTGCGCAAGGTTCCTTCGGGCGGCGGCGTCAAGGCCGTCCGCTCCGAGTTCTCCTAGCCATCCACTTCGCGGGTCGAAAAAGTGGGAGCGATACTTCCGCTGTGTCGTGGGCAATCAGACCGTTTCTCTTCGCGCTCCTCGTGGCAATCGGGGTGGGCGCATCGCCGGCCCTCGGAGTGGCATCCGCGCCCGTCGTCGTCTACGGCTACCCCTACGCCTCGCGCTGTCCAGTTGCGGGCTACGACGACGTGATCGACCGCTGGGGCATGTACATGTGCAACTGCACTTCCTATGTGACCTGGGCGCTCCATGCCAACGGCCAGCGGACGGACTGGTTCATCCCCGGTGCGATGAACGCGTGGAACTGGCCGCACGTCGCCCGGCTGGCTCATCTGCCGGTCGGCACCCGGCCCCGCGTCCGGGCCGTCGCCGTCTGGCCGAAGCTTTCGCCCCCGTTCGGGCATATCGCCTATGTAACGGGCGTCGAGCGCGACGGCGGGATCGACGTCAGTGAGTACAACAGCCCGGGGACGGGGGTCTTCGACCCGTTCGTCTTCGACGTCCGGAAAGACATCAGGCCCGCCGGTGCCGTGTTCATCTACGTGCCTGCGCGTCGGACCGTACGGCCTTAGCGCAACCCGCGGATCGTTGCGACTGCTCTGCCGTTTGCAGCCCCACCGATGATCAACGCACGGACGCCGAGCACGACAGCCGCCGCGTCCGAGACGCGAGCCACGGCCGGCACAGGTTTGATCGTCCCGTTGCCCACGTTGATCGCGGTGACGTCGCCAACGGTGCCGTTTGCGTCCGCCCCGCCGATGACGTAGACGGTGCCCCCGAGCGTCACTGCACTTGCGTGTCCGATCGCATCGGGCAGCCAGCCGAGCAGGCGGGATCGACCGGAGGCGGGATCGAAGGCGTAGACCGCCTTGGTCGCGCCCGATGAGGAGATGCCGCCCGCGACGACCAGCGACGTGCCGACCGCCGCGACCGCGGCGTAACGCAGGCCGACGGGCAGCCGTCCCGCCAGTGCGAAATGCCGGCCGTCGCTCGTGCGGTAGATCTCCCGCCGGGGAATCCGGCCGTCGTAGCCGCCGACGAGATAGACGCTGTTCCCCACCGTTGCCGACGAGAGGTCCGACAATGCGTGTGGCAGGTGCGACGCGATCGCGCCTCGCCTCGTGCGGAGGTCGAACTGCTGGACGCTCGCACTGCTCTGCGCCGCGCCCCCGCCGAAGACGAACAGGCGTTGTCCGAGCAGCGCTCCCGTGGCGTCATGGAACGCTTGCGGCATCGACCCGAGGGAGGTGAGGTGACCGGAAGAGGGATCGAGACGGAAGACGCCGCTCGTCGAGCGATCGGCAGCGTCGAGGCCCCCGGCGATCAGGACGCGACCGCCGGCCGCCACGGCGACCTCCCGCTGCACAGGCGCGGGGAGCCGATATGGCGCCGCGCGAACCGTGATCCGCTTTCGCCCGGGCGTCGGGACTGAAACGTGAGCGGACAAGCGCTTGGCCGAAAGCAGTGACCGGACTGCGAGCCGCCGCTCCGCAGCCGCCGTTCGCAGGAGATCGAGCCCGTCCGGCGTGTTGAGATAGCCCGGACGGCGGCCCGCCACGTCGGTGTGCCCGTATTGCCACACGATCCGTTTGGTCCGCATGCTGATCAGCACGACTCGATGTCGATAGTCGTCGCTGACGGCGATCAATCCCGGCGCGATGCGCGTCGCGAGCGACGGATGGTCGAGCTCCCCCGGCCCCGACGCCGGCCCGTATCGCCAAAGCACTCTTCCGGTTCGGGTCATCAGCACCGCGTGTCCCGGCCGGGCGTAGTCGGCGAGCAGGATGCGGTTCGGCCCCAGCAGCTGCGGATCGGAGGGATACGACACCGGCGCTTGCACCGCCCAGCGCAGTCGTCCATTCGGGCCGATGTCGTCGACCCAGGAGCCTTTGATCTCGCTGACGAGGGTCCCACCGTTCGGAAGAGGGGTTGCCCCGTTGATCGGGCCGAGCTCGCGCGGTGGGTTGTGACGACAAACACCGGTCGTTCCGTATTGCCGCACGATCCGGTGCGCCGGTGAGATGAACAGCACGCGGCAGTTGTACGCGTCTGCAACGGTCACGATTCCGTTTGGCAGCAGATACGCGTCGTCCGGCGTATGCAGGTAACCGGGTCGTGAGCTCGGGATGTCGATGCGCCCGTAGCGCCACAGCACGCGCCCGCCCGGAAACGAGACGATCTGGATCGTCTGCTGGTCTTCCTGGTTGGAGATGATCCGGTCGGTGCTTGGCCCGAAAAACGTGTCGTCGCCGAACCGGAACGGCATCGACGGCCTCATGCGGGTCTTGGGGTAACGCCAGAAGATGCGCTTCTTCGAGTCGACGAGCAGCATCCGGTTGTTCCCGCGGTCGGCGATCAACAGGTAGCCCGGTATCGGACCGGGCGGCGCGAGCGTCACGGCGCCCGCGTGCCTCCCAGTACCTTTTTTCGGCGCCGGCCCGTGCTTCGCGAGAGCGACGATAAGGACGACAGCTACGGCCACGGCACCCGCAGCGCTCGCCGCCGCAATCCCCAGCGTCCGGCGGCGACGCCTGCGCCGCTGCTCCGTGCTACGACGGCGGCGGTCTTGGAGGTGTTCGGGAGGTGGCGTGCCCAGTTTGGGTCGAGCGGACGCGGCCAACGCCGTCTCGCGGTCCGAGGTCGGCCAAGCCTAGCGACGAGCTTCGGTGACCGCCGTTTCAAGACGAGCACGAATCATGAGTGTGTCGTGAGATGTACGTTCACGCGCCAAGGTTCGTTTTATAGGCCCTAAAGTGCAACCGTGGAACCACCTTCGCGCTCGACCGACTTCGTCGCGCTCGGCCACCCCGGCTCCGATCACTATGCCGGTCTGGAAACGTTCGCCAATCCGGGGGTGTCGCACGTCGAGACGACAAGCGACGAGCTCTCGACCATCTGTCCCGTTACCGGGCAGCCCCGCGCGGCGGCGAAGGTTCGACCGGAACGAGATTGTCTTCCATCGCGACGATCCCGGTGATTCGCTGCACTTGATCGAAAAGGGTCGGTTCGCTTTTACGACAGGCCGCACGCGATCGGGTCGGCCCTGCATGGGGTTGAGTTGCACCCCGTCATCAAATTCAGCAGCTCGAACTGTCACTGGTTGGACTAGCGAACGTTCAGGGCGAGGGTCCAGCAGCCTCGCTCGCGCGAATAGCGAAGGCGCGTACCGTCAGCCTGAAATGACGCCGCTTCGTACTCGGCCCGTGCCCCTGGCCCCCAAAGCCCATAACCTGGCGCTAGCAACGGGATGGGCACCTTGAGCGCGGAGGCAACTGCCGTTGCCGTTGCCGGCCGCGACCGTGTTGCTGCAGCCTCCACACGCTGCCATGTGCGCACGCTGAGTCCCGCCTCCTCGGCAGCCTGCCCTTGCGTCAGCTCAAGGGCGCGTCGCCGCGCTCTCGTAGCAGGCCCAAACTTCTCCAAGACGTCGTACGACGGAAACATCGCTGAAAGGATGCCCGGTCGGTCGGCCGTCGCAGCCAGACCCGTACGAGCGTGGTGCGGACCCTTTTTGGACACCAGCAGGCTGAGTGGTCAATTCGCGACTTGCGTTGGTAACGTGTTCCGGTGGACGATCGGACTTGCGCGCAGCCGGGGCAGCCTAGTGCCGACCTCATTCAGCTGGTTCCGCAATACCCATGAGAGGGAAGCACTGGCCCATACTCGGCGCAGGCGTAGTGGTCGTCGCGGCTGCCGCGAAGGAGGCCAAGAAGAGGTGGCGACGCGCTCGCCAGGTCTACGCCGAAGAGGTCTCGTCCGGCTCGAAGCCGATCGAGGCCGTCGGCACCGCTGTCGCAGCATTTGTGAGCCTCGACCCGCACTGACATTAAGCACGCGCTCCACACGGCTTTGAATGGAGCTAGCCGGGCTCGACCCGGCGACCTCCTGGCCCCCGTCGCTCGCGCTTCTGAGAGCGCCGCTTCCTGCCATTACATTGACAAAGCGGTGAACCCGCTGCTCGAGCGTGAGTCGGAGCTGGCGGCCCCGAGGCCCAAGGACAAAGCCCTAACTCACATTCTCCACGGTTCTGCACCAGGTGTTCGCGTCGTCGACGGTGCCCCAGCGCGGTCGTAAGGCGTTTGTAGCGTTGCTACGAGACCTTCTCGATACCCGTGACTACGTCTTTGCCTTTGTCCACAGTTCCGCGGTCGTTGCCGGCGCCGCCGCTGAGGGTGTCCCGCGTGCCGTCTTTCGCAGCGAAGGAGTCGTTGCCCGCGTCTCCGTAGAGGAGGTCGAAACCGCTGCCACCGTCGATTTTGTCGTTGCCGGGGCCGCCGATGACGATGTCGCCGCCGCCGCCGGAAATGACATCGTTGCCGCCGAAGCCACAGATGACGTCGGCCTTCGAGGTGCCGCGGAGGACGTCGTTACCGGCCGTGCCTATAATGATGTGCGCCAAACCGCTCTGTTCCCGAACCGATCATGCAGAGGTGGCCCTGGAGCGAAGGATACCGGGGGCACTGCTTGAAGCATTCTTTTGAATTTGCCTCGGACCGGAGTACAGTCAGTCAATGCGGCGCGGCACCGTGGTGGTTGGGGTTTTCCTTGCGCTGATCTTCGCGTCAGGGGCAGAAGCCGTCGGCAGCACGATGTTCCACACAATGTGGGGCCAGAGCGACCTCACTCCTGGCGATTTCGTCAATCTCGAGGGCGGGGGCAGTAACGGCTGGACAGGCTGGTTCCCGCCGATCCTAAACTGCGGCAACCGGGTCGACTTCTCACTGATCGATTCACAAGGTCGCACGCACTCGCTCGGATCCACTAGCACCGACGAGCAATGGCCCTCGTACTTTCATTCGGCACAGCAGATTCCGCCGGACGTGCCCGGAGGAATGGCGAAGCTACACGCCGAGCAGATCTGGCGGTTTCGACTGCCGTTCGTGGGCGCGTGCATCGAGCTCGCTCATAACGGTTCGAGCTTCACGATCCCGGTTCTGGGTGAGACCGGTATCACGCCGCCGCACATCAACGCGCTCTCGATCATTCCCGATCCGCGCCAAGGTCGACCGGCTGCGATCACGGTGAAGACCGACATCGCGTCGCAGCTGACGATCCAGCTCAAGGAGAATTTCGGCAACGACCCGCTCGTCTCGGTCGGAAAGGTCGTCGACCAGTCGATTCCCGCCGGCACGTCGAACATTTCGTGGACGGTCCCGACGAGCCTTCCGGTCGGCGTCTATTCGCTCTTCGCCGAGTTGCACACGTCGAGTTACGCGTCCGTCGTCAAACGCGTCAACTTCACGATTGGCTTCGGCCCGTGAAACGCGCTGTCGTACTGGCATTGATGACCGCCGCCGCGCTCGGAGTCGCCGGACGCGCCTACGCGGGATACACGGACCTGAACGTCGTGAGCGCCCGTCCGGGGAGTCGTGTTTTTCGCGGTGACGATGTCTACATCGTCGCAGAGGGATTTCTTCCCACCCAGACCTGCTCCTCCAAGGTAGATGTGTGGTTCAGCAACCTGAATCACGTCAAAACAGACTTTGGCTCGTACCGACCGCAGTTTTCGGACATCTTCCAAGGCGAAATCAAAGTCTTCGTCCCCCAGGCAATCCCGTCGAACACGCCCTACGGGGCCGGCGCGATCTGGGTCAAGCAAAAATGCGGGCCAAACGGCGGACTTTCCGCACAAAAGTGGCGCCGCGTGACGGTAGTCGACCGCGCGACAGCGGCCTCGCCGACGTACCGAAGCGTCGCCGCGGCCGACGCCCTCGCGGGTGGAAAGGTAACCGTGAGCTTCCAGCTGTCGACGGACGCGTGGACGCCGATGAATATCCAGTACGAGTTGACTCCGGGACAGTGGCTGAATGTTGCCGCGCCCGCTCGATTCCATTACGGGAAGGCCGGCGCGAACCAGTTCTCATGGTCGGTGCCGGCCGGCGCACCTGCGGGTCATTACCGCTTTGCCATGAGCCTCGTGTCCTGGGCGACTGACTCGGGCGTTAATGCCTGGAACGAATCGACCGCGACCTGGACCTATGCGCCTTTCTCCGTCGCACAGGCAATTGGCGCGGGATCGCTATCTGCGGCTGGCGGGATGACCATCGATGAGGCCGGAAGCGTGGTCGTCGCGGATACGGGTCACAACAGATTGGCCCGCTATCGCGTCGACGGCGTCGTCGAGAGCGCAATCGGTACCAGCCTGAACGCGCCAGCGGATGTCGCGCGGGGTCCGGCCGGCGGCTATGTGGTCGCGGATTCGGGGAGCGGATCGATCGCTCGCCTAGACAGACTCGGGACGCTCATTTCGCACATCGGCGGAAGAGGCGTGGGCAAGGGGAGATTTTCCGCCGGGCCCGTCGGCGTGGCCACGACGCCAACCTCCATCTACGCCGTCGACGGCGCAAACCCATTTGTCTCGATGTTCACCTTCGCGGGAGCGCTCGGCGCTTCCCTCCCGAATGGGACATCCGCTCTCATCAACCCGATCGACGTAGCGACCGCTCCTGACGGCTCCGTCTACGTCGCCGACGGAACGCGAACGACGATCGCGCATTTCACCTCAAGCGGCGGCGTACTGGGCATCGTCCCGTTGCCGGCCGCAAGAGGCGGGATCATTTCGCCTCGTCCAACCGGAATCGACGTCGACTCCCATGGACGGCTGATCGTCCCGGACGCCAATCAAAAGGTCGTGTGGGTACTCGACGGCAACGGCCGACAAATCGCCCGTGTAGGCGGCGGACTGCTCCAAGTTCCGTCAGGCGTGACGGCCGCAGGCACGGCCGGCGACTTCTACGTCGTCGACCGCGGCCTCAACCGAGTCCTTCACTTCCGCGTTCCCGCCTAGGAGAGCCGCATAACACAGGACCAAACCAGCTGAGGCTAGTAGGCGCCCCAGCAACTGCGCAAAGCCACGCCTCGACCACCACCCCTGCGCCTCGTCTTCGCTCCGAGTGCTCTAGCCGGACACCGTCCTAGGGCCGGCGGCTTGGCCTCGGCCACGAGGATGCATCGGCAGTCAGTGAGGTCGTGCTACCTCCGAGCTCCTCCGGTTGGCAGGGACCTCCTAGTTGGTGACGCGCGCGCACGCGAATATCACAACTCGCCTCGACGTACCGTCGCGCATCACCACGGACCTGCGAGCGAGCCTGGTCACGTACCAGGGGTGAGCACCCCGCCCGCCGTCTCGTCCGACCAGAGCATTGCGAGTGAGCCGTCTGGTTAGCTTCCGCGAGCCGCGTACACCGGCGTGAACACCCGCAGGCTCCAGTTTCCTGCCGCATCGCGCGCCCGGGTCGCAAGGTTGTAGAGCTGGCCTCGTGCAACCGTCGCGATTCCTTTCGAGAGCGCGTACCACCGTGAGTTCGTCCCGATGAGGAGAGTCTGTTCAACCACGCGGCCACCGAAGTCGAAACTCGACCACGTGATCGTGACTCGCACAAGGCCGTTGGCCAGAAGAGTCTCCCTCGGAGTGAAAAGAAGCGCTCTGCCTAGTCGCCCTCAAGACCGGGATGCGACAGGGGGAACTACTGGCGCTCCGCTGGAGCGACGTCGACCTCGAGCAAGCTGTCGTGCGTGTCCGGCGAAGCTACACGGGTGGCTTCCTGGGAACGCCGAAGAACCGGGAGCGGCGCGACGTCGACTTGATCTCCGACGTGGTCGAACTCCTCGCCCGCATGCGTGACGAACAGGGAGGTGCAAACGGCGGCGAGTGTCTCGTGTTCCACCCCCACGAGGGCCTCGGTTTCCTTTCGCCGACCGTTCTGCTTCGGCGCCACCTCTATCCGGCGATGACCGCTGCGGACATCCCGCAGCTTGGGCCGACCCAAGAGAAGCGAACGTTCCACAGCTTCCGGCACACGTTCGCGAAGCGTGGGCTCGAGAGCGGCGCCCAGATCACCTGGCTCTCCCGGCACCTCGGTCACTCCTCACTGAAGGTGACCACCGACATCTACGGCCATTGGGAGCGCGCCGAGCGGAAGCTCCAGGCCGCCAAGATGGAGGGCGCGTTCCCGGTTTGAAGAACACGCGTACTCCACCCGTACTCTCACCCGACACGACCAAGCACAGTCGGGGACACTTAATGTGCTTCTTTGCAGGCGATTCCCGGATGGGCCGGGCAGGGATCGAACCTGCGACCTTGGGATTAAAAGTCCCCTGCTCTACCAACTGAGCTACCGGCCCGCCCGGCCAGTGTAGACGTGGTTCGCGGCTATCCTGGGCCGGCCGCCCCCATCGACTAGCGGCCTAGGTCGCCACCCTTTCAAGGTGGTCGCGCGGGTTCGAATCCCGCTGGGGGCATT
>DAINSN010000058.1:0-12846 GCA_036741295.1 Gaiellaceae bacterium | reverse complement strand
CGCGCGATCAGCTGCGCATACTGCCCGCCGAGATCCACCACCAGCACCGGCCGCTCCTCCGCGGGCCGTTCCGGCAGCGGCAGAACTTCAGCGGCGATAGTTCGGTGCCTCCTTCGTGATCGTCACGTCGTGCGGGTGACTCTCACGCAGGCCCGCGGCGGTGATGCGCACGAACTGCGCGTCTTTCATTTCCTCGATCGTCGCCGCGCCGCAATAGCCCATCGCCTGGCGCAGCCCGCCGACCAGCTGGTGCAGGATCGCCGTGACGGGCCCCTTGTAGGGAACGCGCCCTTCGATTCCCTCCGGGACGAGCTTCTCGACGTCCTCGACGTCGCCCTGGAAGTAGCGGTCGCGAGACGAGCCTCGAGCGCGCATGGCGCCGAGCGAGCCCATGCCGCGATACTCCTTGAACCGTTCACCCTGATGCAGGACAACGTCCCCGGGGCTCTCGTCGGTGCCGGCGAGAAGCGAGCCGGCCATGATGGAATCCGCGCCGGCCGCAATCGCCTTCGCGATGTCGCCCGACGACGTCATGCCGCCGTCTGCGATCAAAGGCACGCCGTGACGCGCCGCAGCAGCAGCGCAGTCGTAAATCGCAGTGATCTGCGGAACGCCCACTCCCGCAACCACGCGCGTCGTGCAAATCGAACCTGGCCCGACTCCCGCCTTCACCGCGTCGGCCCCTGCCTCGATCAGCGCCTCCGTGGCTTCGGCAGTCGCGACGTTGCCGGCAACGACCTCGACGTCGAGCTCTGACTTGATTCGCCGCACCATCTCCGGCACGGAAGCCGAATGCCCGTGGGCCGTGTCGACCACCAGCACGTCGACACCCGCGTCGACGAGCGCGCCCGCGCGCTCCCAGGCATCGGTGCCGACACCGACGGCAGCGCCGACCCGCAGCCGTCCCTGCTCATCCTTGGTCGCCTTCGGGAATTCGATCCGCTTCTGGATGTCCTTGACCGTGATCAGCCCCTTCAGCCGTCCGTCCGCATCGACGACCGGGAGCTTCTCGATCTTGTGGCGGTGCAGGATCGCCTCCGCTTCGGCGAGCGTCGTCCCGACGGGCGCCGTCACCAGGTCGCGTGACGTCATCAGTTCCGAGACGGGCTGCGAGGCGTCGGGCGCAAAACGGAGATCGCGGTTCGTCAGGATCCCGACGAGCGTCTCCTCCTCGTCGGTGATCGGGACGCCCGAGATGTGGTACGTCGCCATCAGGTCGAGCGCGTCGGAGACGAGCGCGTTACGCGGCAGGGTGACGGGCTCGACGATCATCCCGGACTCGGAGCGCTTCACCTTGTCGACTTCCGCCATCTGCGCGTCGATCGACAGGTTGCGATGGACGATGCCCAGCCCACCCTCGCGCGCCAGCGCGATCGCGAGCCGCGCCTCGGTGACCGTGTCCATCGCTGCCGAGACGATCGGGATCTCGATCGTGATGCCACGCGTGAGTTGCGTCGCAGTGGAGACCTCATTCGGGAGAACGCGCGACTCGGCCGGGACGAGCAAAACGTCGTCGAACGTCAGGCCTTCTTTCCCGAATTTCCGGTCGAGCTCGAGGAGCCGCTCGACCTGACCTGACTCTAGCTCGACTCCCATCGCGTCACGCTAGCACCCCGCCCCGACATCAGCCCGCGACCGGCTCGAGCACCCGCACGTGGACCGAGCTCTGCAGGCGCGAGGCCTCCCGGGGCTCGAAACGCCCGGCTCCGACCTCGAGCGTCGAGGCAGCCCCAGCGGCCACGGCGATCTTCAGCGAGTCCTCGAGCGACTTCTCCGCGACCCGCGCAGCGAGGAAGGCCGCGAGGAGGACGTCCCCCGACCCGACCGCGGAGACGGGCTCCACCAGCGGCGCGTCGGCACGAAACAGCGTTCGCTTCCGCTCGACGCGGAAGAGCCCGAAGCTCCGGGTCTCCGCGGTGATGAGCACGTTGCGCGCGCCCATGTCCGCGATCCGGTCGAGCGCCATCATGTAGTCCTCGTCGTCCCCGAGCTCCTGGCCGACGAGACCCTCGGCCTCGCGCTGGTTCGGCGTGACCAGGAAGACCTCGGCCTCGACGCCGAGCCGTAACGGCGGCCCTTCCGAGTCCAGGACCGCCGGCACGTTGCGCCGGTTGAGATCGCGGATCGCCTCCGCGTAGAAGGCGTCGTCGACGCCGCGAGGGAGCGTCCCCGCGAACACGACCATGTCGGCACCGCGCGCGAGGTAGCTGATCTTGTCGAGCAGCATCGCGAGCTCCTCCGACTCCACATGCGGCCCCCACTCGTTGATCTCCGTGTACGTGGCCGCCGTTGGATCGACGACCGCAGTCGAAGTGCGCGACTCATCCGCGATGCGGACGAAGTCGTTCAGGATCGCCTCGGAGGTGAGCTCCTCGACGATGCGCGTCCCCGTGCGGCCGCCGGCAAGGCCGGTCGCGACGACCGGGACGTCCAGCCGCTTGAGCGCGCGCGCGACGTTGATGCCCTTGCCGCCGGCGAGCGTGAGACCCTGGCTCGCACGGTGGCGCTGGCCGAGCTGGAAGTTCGGGACGGTCAGCGTCCGGTCGATCGCAGCGTTCAGAGTCACCGTGACGATCACGAGAACCAGCCCTTGACGTGAGTGAGCGTTCGGCCCACATAGAAGCCGGCGCGCCCGCCGAAGCCTGGCTTGGCGACGGAGCGCTCGGCAATCAGGGGCTGTCGTGCCACGAGCCGGCGTCCCGAGTAGATGCGGACTTCGCCGACGCGCTGCCCTCGTTCGACCGGCAGCTCGAGCGCCGTCGGAGCGATGACGCGCTCGACGAGCGTCTTGTCGATGCGCACGGCCCGCGCAACCGGCCGTGCGGCGACGATCGGGACGGAGTCTTTCCCGTAACCGACGCTCGCCTGGAGGTAGACACGCCCACGTGGCACGAGCCAGACGGAACGGTAACGCGAGATGCCCCAGCGCAGCAGCGAGGCCAAATCTGTATTGCGCTGCGAACGCGTGGGACTGCCGAGGACGGTCGTGTAGAGCGTGACACCGTTGCGGCGCACCGCAGCGACCTCGCACCAGCCGGCCGTGCCCGTATGTCCCGTCTTGACGCCGTAGAGCCCCTTGAAGACACCGAGTAGGTCGTTCCACGTGTGCAGGTGCCGCCCCCCGGGGATCGTGTCGTCTCTGGTTCGCACCGTTGCTCGGATTCGCGGATTCCGCATCGCAAACTCCGCCAGCGTCGTCACGTCCTTCGCCGTGGAATAGTGACCGCGCACGTCCAGCCCATCCGGCCGGAGAAAATGCGTTCGCTCGAGCCCGAGCTCCTGTGCCTTTGCGTTCATCATCGAGACGAACGCTTTGCTGTCTCCGTGACCGACGTAATCGGCCAGCGCGACTGCTGCGTCGTTCGCGCTTTGAATCAGCGCCGCCTTGACGAGCTCGCCAACGGTCAGACGCTCGCCGACCCGCAGATGCACGGTCGACTCGCCGACCGCGGCTGCACTCGCGCGTACACGCACGACGTCGCTCCACTTCACATGATCGAGCGCGACGATCACCGTCATGAGCTTCGTGATGCTCGCGATCGGCACGCGCGCCCAAGCGCCGTGTTGTGCGAGCACTTCGCCGGTCGCAGGGTTCTCGACGATGAACGCTCGCGCGTTGACCGGCGGCGGCGCTGTCGCCGCGTGCGCGGCAGAGACGAAGGCGAGCGCCGCGAAGAGAGCGGCGACCCAGATCCGGACGATCACGAGCGGGAAGGCTAGCGTTTCGTTACTTGACGCGGATGCGCTGGCCAATATGGAGCGCTGTCGGATCGATGCCGGGGTTCAGGGTCATCAGCTCGTCCACGGTGGTGTTGTACTTGCCGGCGATGGAGCCGAGCGTGTCGCCGCTCTGAACCACGTAGTACTCCGCCCCCGGCGTTGTCGTAGCCGTCGCCGTCGACGTGGTGCCGCCTTGCGGGCCCGTGAGGACGAGCTTCGTCGTCGTTGTCGCCGCCTTCGCAGCAGTAGGCGTTGTCGGGAGCCCGACCGTCGTCGGCGATGCCGAGCCGCCGTTCAGGCCCGCCTTGATCAGGATCACGGCGATCGTGACCGCGACAAGGAACGCAGCCGGAGCGCCGTAGTGCGTCAGTTGCTGACGCGTGCGCGGATCCATGGGCTTCTCCTTACCAGCCGGAGACTGCCCACACTTCGCGTGCGTATTTCGACGCCTCCGCGGCGGCCGCGCTGCGCCAGTCCATGCCGGTGACGCGAAAGGCGTAGATCACGTCGCGCGAGACGTTCACGAGTGCACTCGCCGGACCGCTTGTGAACGCGCGCGCGACGTCAGCAGGCGTCGCGCCCTGCGCGCCGACACCGGGGAGCAGCAGGATGGCGCGCGGGAGCAGCCTCCGTGCCTCGCCCACGGCACGCGGGTGCGTCGCGCCGATGACGGCACCGACCGACGAGAGTCCATGCTCGCCGACGAGGTCCGCACCCCACTCCGCGACGAGCTCGGCGACCTGGTGCCAGACGTGCCTCCCGTCGGAGAGGACGAGGTCCTGCACCTCCGCGCCGCCGGCGTTCGACGTCTTGACGACGCAGAAGATGCCGGCCCCGTCCCGGCGGCACGCCGCGAGGAACGGATCGAGCGAGTCGCGGCCGAGATACGGGTTCACCGTCACCGCATCGGCCAGCGGCGGCTTGCCGTTCGGCGACTCGAGATACGCGGCTGCATACGCACGGGCGGTCGAGCCGATGTCGCCGCGCTTCGCGTCGGCGATGACCTGCAGGCCTGCCGCGCGCGAGTAGGCGCAAACGTCCTCGAGGGCGCGCACGCCGTCGGCGCCGAGCGCTTCGAAAAAGGCGACCTGAGGCTTGACCGCGACCACGTACGGCGCGACCGCGTCGACGAGGCCCCGGCAGAAACGCGCGCACGCGTCCGCCGCCTGGGCGCGGCCGAGATGGGCGTCACCCTTGAGCTCGACGGGTAGGAGATCAGGCCGCGGGTCGAGGCCGACGACGAGCTGCGAACGCTTCCGCTCGACCGCCTCGGCCAGACGGTCGGCGAAGTTCGTCGTCGCGACGGCGGCCACACTGTGAGAGTACTTCGCCCCAAAGACGGCGAAGGCCGCTGGGAGCGGCCTTCGTCAGTTCTTGGAGAGGCTCGGGACTAGGCGCCGGCCCCGCCTGCCTTGACAGCCGCCTTGAGTTGACTCCCCGCGCTGAACTTCGGCACCGTGGCCGCCGGGATCGTCACCTTCTGCGTCGGATTGCGGGGATTCACACCCTGGCGCTCGGCGCGCCGCTGGGTCACGAATTTTCCGAAGCCTGTGAAGGCCACTTCTCCGCCGCCTTGCAGCGTGTCTGTGATCGCTTCGAGGAAGGCGTCTACGGCCTTCGCCGCATCGCGACTCGAGAGGTCGGCGCGCCTCGCGATCTCGTTAACGAACTCCTGTTTCGTCAAGTCCCACTCCTCCTGTCGACAGTTCGGCCCACGGCAAAAGACCCTAACAGTCGCGTCGGACTGGCTCAACCATGCGGTTTTGCGGGTCTTTTTGTGCCGAACCGGACGACACTTTGTCCGATTTTTGGCGCAAAGAGCGGGCGTCAGACGGCTTCGAGGATCTCGCTGGCACGGAAAATGGGCCGTAACCGCACAGCTTGGCGGGCGAGCGCATCGGCTCCGCCTTCCTCGCGATCCACTACGCAGACCGCCGTGCGCACCGTCAAACCGGCGCTGCGGAGAGCCTCGACTGCCTCCAGCAGGGCCCCGCCGGAGGTGACGACATCCTCCACGAGGCACACCGTTTCGCCCTCGTCGTACGCGCCCTCGAGCCGGTTCGAGGTTCCGTAGTCCTTTGCCGCCTTGCGAACGATCAGAAACGGAAGTCCGGAGGCAAGCGAGCCTGCGGTCGCAAGGGCGACCGCGCCGAGCTCGGGCCCCGCCAGCCGCGTCGCCTCGGGTTCGAAGTCGTGCACCGCACGCGCGATCCGGTCACCGAGCGGCGCCAGGATTTCGGGGCGGGTCTCGAAGCGGTACTTGTCCAGGTAGTAGCGCGAGCGCTTTCCCGACCGGAGCAGGAAATCACCCTCGAGATAGGCGTGCTCGCGGAGCGCGAGCTTGAGCTCCTCGTCCGTCAAGTACTGCGGGTCTTGCGGATGACGTCGCGCGCAAGGGGCAGGAGCCGCTCGGCTCCAGGAGACCCGTTCGTCAGCGAGAGCATCGAACCGTCCTCGAAGTAGAGGTCGGCCCGCTCGCGATGCGCGACCTGACGGCGGATGAACGCCGCGCCGGCAAGCATCCCCCCGATGATCCCCAGGAGTGCGGCGATGCTACGACGCATCCGGCTTCTTCCTCGTCGCCGGCTTCCGCGCCGCCGTCTTCTTCTTTGCGGCCGTCGCCGTCTTCTTGCGCGCGGCTGCGGGCTTCTTCGCCGCGGCGGGCTTCGCGGCCGGCTTCACGTTGCGCAGAGCCGACTTGAGGTCGTAGAAGACGAGCCCGGCGGTCGGGTTGCTGCCCGTGGTGGCCGCGATGACCGTCTTGCCGGCCCGCACGACGAAGACGCTTCCTTCGCCGGTCGCCACCTCGAGCTGCGTCAGCGCGCTCTCGCCCGTCTTGATCTCCTCGGCGGCGGCAAGCAGCCCGCCGGCCGCCCGCGCGAGCTCGTCCGCCCGCGGGGAATCCCCGAAGGTGGACGCGGCGACCTTGCCTTGGTCGTCGAACACGACCGCGGCCTGGATCTGCGAGGAGATCTCGGTCAGGTCGGCGAGTGCCTGCTGGGCGTCCATCGTGGCGTAAAGCATAGGGATACTCCCGCCAGGTGCGAGTCCGCCGACGGGATCTAGTGCAGAAGTTCTTCGCCGACCGAGGCCCGCACCTCGCCGCGATGATCGCCTACTTCGCGCTCCTTTCCTTCGTCCCGCTGACCTTCCTCTCCCTTGCGCTCCTGGGCCTAACCGGGCGCGCGGACGAGTCGTCGTTCCTCGTCAGGGAGATCAAGAAGACGCTTCCAGGGACGCCGATCGACCAGATCGTGAGCCTCGTCCACGCGGTCCAGGACAACGCCGCCACACTCGGGATCGTGGGCGGGGTCGCGTTGCTCTGGACCTCACTCTCACTCTTCAGTGTGCTCGAGTCGGCGCTCAACATCGTGTATGGCCGCCCGAACCGGTCATTTCTGCGCGGTAAGGGGCTCGCCATCCTGCTGATGATCAGCTCACTGGTGACGCTGTTCGTCGCGCTCCTCACCGGCTCGATCGGCGTGACCGCATTGCAGGAGTACGCACCCGGCTTCGTATCCAACGCAGTAACCGCGTACGCGCTGTCCATCGGCGTCTCGCTCGTTGGCGTCTTTCTCTTCCTCGACTCCTGTTACTACGTACTGACCAACGAGGACGTGACGCTGAGGGAGGTCCTACCGGGTGCGATCTTCGCCACGATCCTCCTGGAGGGAACGTTCCAGGTGCTCCCGCTCTATCAGCGCTACGCGGACCTGAACCCTGGGCTGCGTGCGTTCGGTGCGCCCGCGATCCTGCTCGTCTGGCTCTACGTGATGGCCAACGTGATCGTGTTGGGCGCCGAGCTGAACTGGTGGCTTGCGCGCCGCACCCAGCAGAGAGCCGCCGAGGACCTAGCCGGCCTCGCCTAGGGCGAGTAGCAGGGCACGCGCCGCGTTTGCGCGATGGGAGTTCTGCCGCTTCCAGTCGTTGCCCAGCTCGGCAACGGTTCTCTCTTCTCCGTCGGGGACGAAGATCGGGTCGAAGCCGAAGCCTTCAGTGCCGCGCGGCTCGGCGGCGATGCGTCCTTCGAGCGTGCCCGTGCCGCGAAGCTCCTCACCGGCCGGCGACACGATGACGAGCTCGCTCACGTAACGCGCTCTGCGATCTTCGACTCCGTCCAGCCGGCCGAGCAGCCAGCCGACGGGATCATCGCCGCCGGAACGCGCCGACTGGACTCCCGGTCCACCGCCGAGCACCGCCACCTCGATCCCGGAGTCCTCACCCAGCACCCACTCGTCGGGCTCGGCCCGCGTCCGGCCGAACAGCGCCTTCCCGCGCGCGTTCTCGTAGTACGTTGCGCCGTCTTCGAGCGGGTAGTCGTCGGCTTCCAGCGGCTCGATCCGCCAGGCGGGCAGCAAGTGCTCGAGCTCACGCGCCTTGTTCGCGTTGCGCGAGGCGAGCCTCGCCTTCAGTCCGTCCACCGCACCTCGACGACATTCTCCAGGTCGGCGATGCGCGCAACGACGCGCGCCGCGGGAGTGTCACGCGGCAGTACGACGTCGAACTCGAGCCGCCGGCGGTCGCCTTCCTGGCTCACCTCGAGCGACGAGATGCGCGCTCCCGCGCGTTCGACCTCGTCGATCACTTCACCCGGCGCCTGGCCGGCCGGCAGCGCGACAAGTAGCCGCCCGTCCTCCGGACGGAAGCGCGTGAGGATGCGGTACGCGATGATTCGCAGTGGCCAGAGGGCGAGCAGCACGAGGCCCGTAGTGATCACGGCGACGCTGTAGTAGCCGGCTCCCGCAGCGAGACCGACCGCTGCGACGACCCAGAGCGTCGCTGCTGTGGTGAGGCCTCGAACGGAGAGTCCTTGCCGGATGATCGCGCCGGCGCCGAGAAAGCCGATGCCGGTGACGATCTGCGCAGCGATCCGCGTCGGGTCCGCGCGCACGACGTTCGCCCCGGAGTCGAGGAAGGAGTGAAAGCCGTACGCGCCGACGATCGTGAACAGCGCCGAGCCCAGCGAAACGAGGAGGTGCGTGCGCAGGCCGGCCTCGCGCTCGCGCAGCTCGCGCTCGACGCCGATCAGGCCACCGAGCAGCGCGGCGAGCGCCAACCGCAGGAGCGACTCGTCCCAGTTGAGGGTCGGCAGCTGACTAGACGCGAGCTGCAGCAACGGCTTCCTCTTGTACAACAGCCAGCTCTTCGATCCCTCCTGCAGCGAGCTCGAGCAGGTCGTCGAGCCGCGCCCGCGTGAACGGCGTCTTCTCTGCCGTCGCCTGCACCTCGACAAGCGCACCGTCGCCCGTCATGACGACGTTCATGTCCACCTCGGCCTGCGAGTCCTCGGAGTAGTCGAGGTCGAGCAGCGCCTCGCCGTCGACGATCCCGACCGACACTGCTGCGACGGAGCCGGCCAGCGCTTTCGAGAGGCCGAACTTGTCGAGTGCACGGCGCGCCGCCACGTACGCACCCGTGATCGCAGCGCAACGTGTTCCGCCGTCGGCCTGCAGCACGTCGCAGTCGATCCAGAGCGTGCGCTCGCCGAGTGCCTCGAAGTCCGTGACCGAACGAATCGAGCGGCCGATCAGCCTTTGGATTTCGATCGTGCGTCCGCCCTGCTTGCCCCGAGAGGCTTCACGGTCGGTGCGATCGCCGGTCGAGGCCGGCAGCAAGGAGTACTCCGCCGTCAACCAACCGCGGCCCTTGCCGGACAACCAGCGCGGCACCCCCTCTTGGATCGACGCGGTGCAGAGAAGCTTCGTCATGCCCTGCGCATAGAGCACCGAGCCGTGCGGCTGCTCGAGAAAATCGGGGATCAGGTCGAGCGTCCGGAGCTCAGCGGGCCTGCGGCCGTCGTTTCTCGTCATCAGGCCACCGCGCCCAGCGCCGCCAGCTCCACGTGCTCGACCTCGGCGACCGGGAGCTGCAGGAAGCGCGCGCCCATCTCACGGAACGCATCGGGATCGCCGGTGGTCAGGAAACGGTACGAACCTTCGCGCCTCCGGTCGTTCTCGTAACCCTTCCGTGCAAGCGTCTCAGCGACCTCGCGCGCGGTCTCCTCGGCAGAGAACACGAGTGTCACGTAGCGCCCGAACACGCGCTGGAAGATCGGCCTGATCAACGGATAGTGCGTGCAGCCGAGGATGACCGTGTCGACCCCCGCTTCCTTGAGCGGC
The DNA here is from genome assembly GCA_036741295.1 of Gaiellaceae bacterium. Classification (GTDB taxonomy): domain Bacteria; phylum Actinomycetota; class Thermoleophilia; order Gaiellales; family Gaiellaceae; genus 3-1-20CM-4-69-9. The sequence goes on along the minus strand of DAINSN010000058.1, from coordinate 3,007 downwards.
GACGCGTACTCGCGCACCGCTTCCGTGGTCGCGGCTCCGAAAGGATCCTCGCTCTCGATCAGCGGCACGAGGCGCGGGCACGCCACCGGCACGAGCTCCACACCGGCGTCGAGAGCGTGCACGAGCTCCGCGTATCTTCCGGCGGCGACCGTGCCTTCGGTCGCGAGCAGGCCGATGCGACGGTTGCGCGTCGCCTGAACGGCGGCGTGCGCCTCCGGCGTGATCACGCCGACGACGGGAACCTCGAGATCCTCCTGCAACTGAGGAAGCGCCGCGGAGGTCGCCGTGTTGCACGCGTTGACGACGAGCTTGACACCCTGGCTCTGCAGATAGGCCCCGATCTCGCGGGCGAACTGCCGGACCTCGTTCAGAGGCCGTGGCCCGTAGGGCAGACGTGCGTGGTCGCCGAGGTAGACGAAGTCCTCGTGCGGCATGGTCACGAGGCACTCGTGCAGGACGGTCAGGCCGCCCACGCCCGAGTCGAACACGCCCACCGGCCGCGGATCCACACGGCGATCGTATAGCCGGGATACGCTGTGCACCTGGTGCGCCGCCTCCTTGCGCTTGCCTTCCTCCTGGCCTTCGCGCTTGCTGCGCCCTCCGTCGGGCGCGCCGCGGAGGTGTCGCTGACGATGGACGACGGCGTTCGCATCGACGCCTCACTGCTCGTGCCGGATGGGCCCGTGCCCGCAGGAGGGTGGCCCGCCGTGATGCTGTTCCACGGCCTCGGCGGCAATCACAAGAGTCTTGTCGGGGGGCTGGCCCCGCCGTACCTGAGCAAGGGCTACGCCGTCTTCGCTCCCGATGCCCGCGGGCATGGCACATCTGGCGGTTACGTCTCGCTCGATGGACCCCGTGAAGTCGCCGACATCCGCGCCGAGTTCCAATGGCTTGCGGCCCGGCCTGAGGTGAGCGACACGCAGATCGGGGCCTGGGGAATCTCGCTCGGCGGTGGGGCGGCCTGGAACTCGGTCGTCGCAGGGGTGCCGTTCAAGGCGCTGGAGACGTTCGAGACGTGGAGCGATCTCTATCGCGCGCTCTTCCCGCAGAACCTGGGCAAGTCCGGCGCGATCTACAACTTCGCGCAGAGCGTGCCCGCCGACCGCATCGATCCGGCGCTGCGGCCCTACGTGCCGCAGATGATCGGCAACGAGAACCTGCCCGACGTGAGGCAATTGCTCGGGACACGCTCGAGCCTCAGCGCGCTCTCCGCCGTGACCACGCCGAGCTTCCTCTTCCAGGGCCGCCGTGACTTCGCGTTCGACATCGACCAGGCTGCTGATGCGTATCGCCGGCTTGCGGGGCCGAAGCGCTTGTACGTCGGCGACTTCGGCCACTCGCCGTCGAGCTTTCCCGGCCCGGATCTCGTGCACGTGCTCGATCTCTCGACGCGGTGGTACGACCGCTTCCTGAAGGGAATTCCGAACGGTGTCGACAAGGAGAAGCCGGTCCAGGTCGCGTCCGATCCGTGGAGCGGGAAAACGGCGAGCTTCGCCGGACCGCCTGCATTGAAGAGTCTCACGCTCGTGTCGCAGGCCCGCTCCGGGCTGTCGGCGCGGGGGAAGATCGTGCGCACGTTCACCCTGCCGACGCGCACCCTGGAGCAGTTCGGCGCGCCTGTCGTACGCGTCACCGCCTCGACGTCCACTCAATGGCCTCATCTCGTCGCGGTCTTGACGTCGGTCGACGCGCGTGGCCAGGAGACGGTGCTGACGGAAGGCGGCACGATCACTGCGCTGGGGAAGAAGGCACGCACGGTTTCCATCAAGCTCATCTCGACGGGCAATCTGCTCCGGCGTGGGACGAAGCTGCGCGTGTACCTCGGAGGGACGTCTACGGTTCAGAACGTCGCGAACCTGCTCTACCTCAAGCTCGTCCCGGACGAATCGCAGCTCACGGTCGGCAAGGTGACCCTGACGCTGCCGCTGTTGCCGAAGACGATCTCGCGGTGATCTCGCAGCTCGCCGCGGCGGCGGCCGCGATCGCGCTGGGCGCTCCCGCGGCGACGCCCGGTGTCACGTCGACCACGATCACGATCGGCGGCACGATCCCCATCAGCGGCCCCGCCGCCGCGTACGGCTCGGTCGGCCGTGGTGCGGACGCCTACTTCAAGTACGTCAACTCGAAGGGCGGGGTGTTCGGCCGTAAGATCGACTACAAGTACCTCGACGACGAGTTCGACGTCGCGAAGACGATCACCCTCACGCGCCAGCTCGTCGAGCAGGATCAGGTGCTGGCCATTTTCAACAGCGTCGGCACCGAGCATGCGCTCGCGATCCGCTCGTATCTCAACGACCGCAAGGTGCCGCAGCTCTTCATCGGCAGCGGCGTGTCCAAGCTCGCCACGGAGCATGCGAAATACCCGTGGTCAATGGGATACCTCCCGAGTTTCGCCGGCGAGGGCGCGATCTACGGCCGCTACGTCGCTAAGCATCAGCCCAAGGCGCGGATCGCGGTGCTGTACGAGAACTCGGACTTCGGCAAGGACATGCTCAACGGCTTGCGCCGCGGTCTCGGCGGCAAGGCGAAGATCGTCGGCACACAGCCCTACGAGGTCACGGACGCCGACGTGCCCTCGCAGATGGCACGGCTCAAGAGCAGCGGCGCGGACACGCTGATGCTGTTCGCCACGCCGAAGTTCGCGATCTTCGGCTACGTGGGCGCGTTCCGGCTCGGGTGGCACCCCCAGGTCTACGTCACGTCGGTCTCGATCTCCCCGGACATCATGAAAATCGCGCGGGTCGCGTCCAGCCGCAAGCAGGTCGAGGGCTCGGTCTCGATCGCGTTCGTCAAGGATCCGACCTCGAAGCAGTGGGCGAAAGACAAAACCGTCCTGCTGTATCAGTCGATCCTCCGGCGTTTCCTCCCTAGCGCGAAACCGGAGGACGTGTTCAACTACTACGGGATGGCGGTTGCCTACACCATGGTCGACACCCTCAGGAAGGCCGGCCCGAACCTGACCCGGGCGGGCGTCTTGAAGGCCGCGACGCATCTCGACGAGACGAAT
>DAINSN010000057.1:0-12904 GCA_036741295.1 Gaiellaceae bacterium | reverse complement strand
GACCGTGCGCTGCCCGCAGACCAGCCCGGCGGCGAGGGAGGCCGAGTAGCGCTTGACCTCGCTGGGCCCGCTGATGGTGAGCTTCGAGCCGCGCGGGCCGTGGAGCTCAGCAGCGAACACGCCGTCGAGCGGGGTGGTGAAATTGAACGTCTTCTGTTGGCCGCGGCGGGTGAAGCGCCCACTCAGGTGCCTGAGCGTCGTCTTCTTCCACGGCTTGAGCACGTCCTGCTCGATCGCGGCGAGAGCAGCCGCGTCCGGCGTGAACATCGGGTCGTAGCCCCACGGGGTTTCCGGGAGGCCGAGCTTCGTTTCGTTGAGGTGCATGAACGACTCCGCGAAGGACTCCCCGGGGTTCTGGAAGTAGTGGTCGGCCTCGTCGCCGGGGAAGGCCACGCCCGAGGCTTCTTTCTGGCAGACGCCTTCATAGGTCGCCCAGCGCTTCGTGCCGAAGGCGACGGCAGGCCAGGGATCGTTGTTCCTGTTGTTCGCGACGTGATGACCGTACTCGTGCGCTACGACTTCTTCGACGGTGCTCCAGGGCGTGTCCTCGCCGACCGTGATGATCTGGCCGGTCGCGGGGAAGTAACAGCCGTCCGCCTCCTGGGTGTAACAGAGAATGCCGACCTCGGCCGGAGGTGCGAAGTAGATCTTGACGGAGCTGATTTCGCTGCCGTGCACAAGGCTGTCGACGAAGTCGGCCGCGGCCTGGTTCACCGCCGGATCGACGGGATACTCGCCCGACGACTGGACGGTGACGTGCGCGCCGCTCTTCGCGGTGTAGACGCCACCCCAAGCGCCCGGGGGCAGCGAGAGGAAGCGCAGCTGCCGGTGGACGACCCGTGAGCGGACATGCCCGATTCCCTGGCCCAACCCGAACACGCTGAGCCGTTTGACCGTCGGCCGCTCAGCCGCAGCCGACGCGCTGCCGGCCGCGAGTGCGGCTGCGGTGACGAGTAGCAGAGCAAGACCCCTGCGTCCATACGACGCGGACATGCCTTTAGTCCTCGGGGCCGCCGGAGGCCGCCTAGATGGCCCGAATGAGGGACTGGCTCTAAAGCCAGCGCTTGTACTTGAAGAAGCCGATCATCCCGACGATCACACTGACCATCAGGCCGACGATCACCCAGAACGCGGCGTGCGTCCCGACTCCGGGGAAGAGCACGTTCATCCCGAAGATCCCGGAGATCAGCGTGAGCGGCAGCAGGACCACCGAGAACACCGTCAGGATCCGGAGGACGTCGTTCTGGCGGTGCGAGATGACCGACTCGTTCGTGCTCTCGAGCGCTTCCACGACTTCCTTGTAGTTGTCCAGCAGGTCCCAGATGCGCTCGGACGCGTCCACGAGGTCGTCGAAGTAGAGCTCGAGCTCCTGAGGGAGGAAACGCTCGATGTGCCGCTCGAGCAGTCGCAGCGCAGGGCGCTGCGGCTTGATGATCTTGCGGTAGGAGATGATCTCCTGCTTCACCTTGGAGATGTCGGTGACGATCTCCTCGGAGCGGCGGTCCTCGATGTCGTCTTCAATCGAATCGAGCTTGTAGGCAATCTTGTCGAGGATCGGGAAGCAGTAGTCGAAGAGGTCGTCGAGCACCTCGTACAGGAGCCTGCCGGATCCCTTGCTGAAGAGCTGCTCGCGAAAGCGCTCGTCCTCCTGGACGCGGTTGAAGAGCCGCGTGACCGGGAGCAGCTCGACGTTCGAGATCGTGACGAGGTAGTCGGGGCCGAGGAAAAAATCGAGCTCACCGGCGTTCAGGCGCTGGACGTTCTTGTCGTACGCGGGAAAGTGCAGAACGCCGAAGAGGTAGCCATCGTCGAGGTAGTCGTCGACCTTCGGCCGCTGGCGCTTCGAGAGGACGTCCTCGACGTCGAGTGGGTGCCAGCCGAAGCGCTCGCGCAGTGCATTGACCGTCTCGGGATCGACGGGTGGGTCGAGGTGGATCCAGGTGAGGCCGTCGGCGCTGAGCTCAGCGACGCGTGGTTCCGGGCGCGGTGCGACCGCCTCGGGGTACGCGCGAGGCCTCGTCCGCCGGATGCGGGGCAGGCTGGGCATCGGTACTGAGTGGGTCGTCGGTCGTTGGCGCCATGTTCGCCATGGTACCCGGGACGCCTGCGAAGGAATCCACGTGCGGCGTGAGGTGGAGGTGCGCGGGAATCCGTCTTTCCAGCGACAGCGCGTACACCGATGCCAGCAGGCAGATCGCTGCCGCCGCGGGCCAGAGCGCCCGTGGTTCGGCCTGGAGGACGAACCCTCCCGCTGCCGGGCCGATCAGCCAGCCGAGCTGCCAGGAGAAGCTGGAGAAGGCCATGTAACGGCCGAGCAGCCGCGGTTCGGCCAGGTCGACGACGAGCGGCGCATAGATCGCTCCGTGTAGGCATTCGCCCAGGGCGAACACGGCAACGGCGATACCGAAGACGATGGCCGCCTGAGTCCCGGTGAACCAGGTCCCGCCGAGCAGCACTGCGATGAACGTGCCGGCCCAGATCACACCCATCAGTGCGAGCCCGCGCAGCCGGCGCTTGCCTTCGACGAGCTTCACGATGGGCAGCTGCCCGAGCGCGACCCCGCCCGCGAAGACGAACCAGAGCACCCCGATTGCAGGCTCGCTTACGTGCGCGGTGTTCTTCGCGAACGGCGGCAGGAGCTCGCTCATCACGGCGATCCCCGCGCCGATGAAGATGACATTGAGGACGATGTAGCGGAGAAAGACACGGTTCCGCAGCACGTCTGCGTACCGGCCGGCTTCGTGATGCGCCTCGACATGACGCGGCGCGGGAATGAGCCGCAGCACTGCGACGAAGACGAGAAACGTCGCGGCGTTGAGCAGGAAGAGAAACGTGAACGTGCTCGGGTGGGCCGTTCTCGCGATAGCGCCGGCCACGAGCCCCCCGAGCGCGATGCCGAGGTTCATCGTCATCCGTTGCTGCGCGAAGGCGGAGTGACGCCGGTCCTTGGGCGTAAGTGCGCTGAGAAGCGTGGACTGGCTCGGCCAGAAGGAGCCGCTACCGAGACCGACGAGTGCGTTCAGCGCAAAGGCCTGCCACGGGTTGCGAATGAGTGGGAACAGCGCGAAGGCGACTGCCATCACGATCAGCGCGCCGGTCAGAACTCTGCGCGGCCCGAGCCGGTCGGAGAGTGCACCGCCGACGAAGCCCGACACGAGCCCCGCAGCAGCGTTGGATGCGACGACGAGACCGGCCACGCCGAGCGAGATCCCGCGCACGTTGTGGAGGTAGATGATCAGGAACGGCCCGATCACCCCGTTCCCGAACATGTTCGCGAGCCCGCCCGCCTGCAGGATCCAGACGTCCCGCGGCAACTGCGGGTTCAGGCTGCGAAAGTAGGCTCGCACCGCGCGAGCCTAAGGGACGGCGTCTACAACGGGGCGACCTTCACTGCCGCTGCCGGGGTCTTCACGCGAGGTGCGGCCGCGACCATGACGCGGCTCGGCGAGTGGTGCAGCACGTAATCGACGGTGTTCCCGAAGACCGGGCCGCGTCTGTCGTTTCTGGGTGCTCCCAGCACCACGATCTCGGCCTGCCGGCTAGTGGCCTCCGCGACGATTGCCTCGCCGGCATTGCGCGTCCGCAGGAAGCGAGTGATTACTTGAATCCCGTGCAGCTCGCCGGCGGCGCGCGCATCGTCCAGGAGCGTGTTGGCGGCGGCTTCCTGTTGGGGAAGGTCTGCGTCGAGGGGCAGATCGAGTGGGACTTCGATCGCTGTCACCGCGGTGACGGTGGCGCCTCGATCCGTCGCGAGCTGGAGTGCAAGGTCAAGCGCTCTCTCCGACTCGAGCCCGTCGACCAGAGGCACGACGATGCGCCGGTATTCGAGAGCGACAGAGGCCCCGATCGGCATCGGGGCGCGTACCGTCTGCGTGAGCGGCGCGCGCACGACGAGCCGGCGGTACAGCACGAAGGCCGTGAAGCCGGCCGCGACCCAGCCGAAGCCAACCAGCCGTGTAGTTGGCTCCTCCACGACAACCGTGATCCACGCCGCGGCGGTCCCGAAGAGGCCGACGATCGCGAATATGGGCCAATCGACTCCCCGCAAGCGAAGGTTGGGCCACGACTTCACCTGCAGTTCCTCGTCGGGGTACCGGTAGCGGAGCCCGATCAACGCCGCGTTCGCGATGGCGAACGACAGCATCGCCCCGAAGGAGTACATGGTTCCGAGGAAATCGATCTTTCCCGGCAGCAGGGTTGCGGTCGCGAGCAGCCCCGAGAAGCAGATCAGACTCAGCCAAGGCGTCTTGAAGCGTGGATGCAGACGGCGGAAGACCTCGGGCAGCTGGCGATAGGTCGACATCGAGTACGTGATGCGCGATGAGCCGATTACCCCGGCATTGGCCGCGATGATGAGGATCGTCGCGGCGAGGATGCCCACGTAGAACTTCATCCCCGACAGCAAGACGCCGTGCAGGCCGATGTTCTCGATCAGCCCGAGCACCGGATCGTTCGCGAAACCCTTCGGTGGGTTCTGCCCGAGCAACGTCTCGTAGTGCCCGCCGATCCGATGAACCGGCAGTGCCATCAGGGCGATTGCGGGCAGCGTCAGGTAGATCGAGAAAACCGCCCCCGCGACGAACTTGTAGGCACGCGGAACATCGCGCGGCGGGTTGCGTGTCTCCTCTGCCAGATTGGAGATCGTCTCCATCCCCGTGTACGCGATCATCCCGATCGGGATCGCCAGCAGGAACTTGCTCCAGTGCGGTGCGACGCCGAAGTGGACATTCGAGGCGAGTAGGTGCGGATGGAAGATCAAGCTCGCGCCGATCAGGACGAGCAGCACCTGCGTCGAAAAGTCGACGAGGGCAAGGATGACGTTGAGCCGCACGGCTTCGCGAATCCCGAAGACGTTCAGGGTGACGAGCACAAGGATCACGACGGCTCCACCGACGATGTCCCATGGGTTCTGGCGCAGCGGGCCCCAGAAGACGGAGAGGTAGTGAGGAACGAAGAACGCCGAGATCGAGATGGTCACCATGTAGTTCAGGAGTTGCGCCCAGCCGGCCCCGAAGGAGATGACCTCGTTGAACGCGTGGCGCGCAAAGCTGGACGAGCCACCTGCCTCCGGGAAACGCACCGTCCCCTCGGCATACGTCGCCGCCGTGCAAACGAAGAAGATGCCGGCAATGACGAAGACGACCGGCGTCAGCCCGAGGGCGAAGGAGGCTGTCAGCCCGAGGGCGTAGTAGATCGAGGAGCCGACGTCGCCGTATGCGGTCGAGAACAGTGCGGGCGTCCCGAGGACCCGCTCGAGACCCTGCGCCCGGCGGCGCGACATGCGACCAACGTAGGGGGGCGCTGCTCAGGCCCGACTCAAGCTTCGGGCCGCCAGCCTCAAGAAAAGCTCAAGATTCCGGTTCGACCAACCGGTAGCCGGCACCTGGCTCGGTGAGGATGTAGCGGGGCCGAGCGGGATCGGGCTCGATCTTCCGGCGCAGCTGCGACACGTAGACGTGGAGGTAGTGCGACTCGTCGTGGTACCGCGGCCCCCAGACCTCTCGCAGGAGCGAAGGGTGGGTGAGGAGCTTGCCCTCGTTCTGCATGAACACGCGCAGCAGCGTGAACTCGTGCGGGGTCAGCGTGAGGTGTTGCCCGGCGAACGAGGCTGATCTCTTCTCTAGGTCCAGGCGGAGGTCGCCGACTTCGAGGACGGGCTCACCCGTGGGTGTCGCCCGGCGGAGCGCAGCACGGAGCCGCGCGAGCAGCTCGTCGATCCCGAACGGCTTGGTGACGTAGTCATCGGCGCCCGCATCGAGCGCCGCGACCTTGTCGCGTTCGTCACCGACCGCCGAAAGCAGGATCACCGGCGCCTTGCTCCATTCGCGCAGCTCTCGCGTCACCTCGGTGCCGCTCTTTCCGGGCAGCACGAGATCGAGAATCACGGCGTCGGGCGGGTGCATCGCGGCGCTTGCGAGAGCCTCCTCGCCGGTTGCTGCCGTCTCGACCTCGTAACCCGCTCCGCGTAGATTCGCGCTCACGGCCAGGAGGATCTGGGGCTCGTCGTCGACGACGAGCACACGAGGGCCGCTCACCTCGTCGCCGTCACAACGGACTCGACGAGCGGGAATGCCAGCACGAACGAAGCACCGCTTCCTGCCTTCGATTCGGCCCACACACGGCCGCCATTTGCTTCTGCGAAGCCGCGCGCGATCGTGAGCCCGAGCCCGAGGCCGGTCCCGGACCCGGACGTCGCGCGCTCGAACGGATCGAAGATGCGCCGGAGCTGCCCCTCCGTCAGCCCCGGACCGCGGTCGGTGACACGGATGCGTGCCTCGCCCTCTGCAGTCTCGACTGTGACGTCGACCGTGTCTGTGGGAGACGAGAACTTCAGCGCGTTCTCGATCAGATTGACCAGTGCGCGCTCCGCCTGGGCGCCGTCGACCCGAAAGGCGGGAGACTCGGCGCCGAGATTGACTGCGACTCGGTCCGTACCTTCGCTGAGCTCTTCTAGAGCGCGTCCGACGATGCCGTCCGCAGTCCACAGCTCCGGCCTCGGCTCGGCGGCGCCGGCCTGCAAGCGTGAAAGGTCAAGCAGGTTGTGAACCAGGCGCTCGAGCCGGCGCGCCTCTACGTCGATCGTCTGCAAGAGCTCGTCCCGATCGTGCGCGCGAAGGTGCAGCGACGCACTACGCAGGCCGTCGACGGCTGCGCGCACGGCGGTGAGAGGTGAGCGAAAGTCGTGGCTGACCGAACGGAGGATTGCGGTCTTGATTGCGTCGCTGCGGCGCAGGCTCTCTGCCTCGACGGCCTTGAGCCCGAGGCGCTCGCGGTCCTCGGCAACCGCGAGGATCGACGCAAGGGCGGGAAGGACGCGATCCCTTGTGTCGGCGGCCGGCTCCGAACCGCGGCGGAAGAAGATGCGCCCCACCCGCCGATCGCCGGCCACGAGCTCGAATGCAGTCTCCTCAGCTTCCGGTCGTCTCAGGGAGCCGAGCTCGATCCGCGTCCCTTTCGCGCCGAGGACGGCGGCGGTCCGTGCGGCGATCCCACGCAGCTCGTGCTGAACATGCTCGCTGCGAAGCAGCCCTAGCGACACGTCAGCGACCAGCGTCGCTTCTCGCTCGCGCTGCTCCGCCTCGGCGGCGCGACGCCGGGCGTGGGCAGCCAGTTGGCCGACGACGATGGCCGTCCCGAGGTAGACACCGAGCGCGACCCAGTTCTCCGAATCCTGCAGGCTGAAGTTGTGGACGGGCGGGAGGAAGAAGAAGTTGAACGCGAGCATGCTCGCAACGGCCGTGCCGACGGCGTACACCACTCCGTAGGCGACGGCCACCGCCATCACGGGCAGCACGTAGAGGACGCCGAGGCTGAGGTCGGGAGCAATCGGGCGCAACGCGAAGACCAGCCCGGTTGCGGCCGCCACCGCAGCGACGCTTGCGATCAGAGCCCGCAGTGGCTTCATCTCCTCAGAGTAATCCTCTGAGACATTCTTGAGGCCGACCGGCGAAACTTTCAGGCGGCACTGAGGGACTTCGCCCTACGGTCAGAGGCATGTTCGATCTGGCCGCAATCGCGATCGCCGTGGGCTGTTTCCTCGTTTTGTTCCTGCTGCGCCACGTGCTGGCGCGGGCCGGCGTTCGCCACAAGACGACCTCCGTTAGGACTCGAACCGAACGAAATCATCATGGCGCCGCGTAGCGGCGCCGGATTTCGTTCGGGAGTGCGCCTGGCAGGAATCGAACCTGCGACCTTGCGCTCCGGAGGCGCACGCTCTATCCCCTGAGCTACAGGCGCGGGACGACTAGTGTAGCCCGGGTGGAGATGACCGCTCGGACCGCGACGCTGGAGCTTGCGGAGACTTTCGTCATCTCGCGCGAGTCGAGCGACACTGCGGAAGTCGTCTTCGTCGAGGTGCAGCACGGGAAGGTCTCGGGCTTCGGCGAGGCAGCTCCGATCGACCGCTACGGAGAGAGCGCCGAGTCCGCGCTCGCCTACGTGGAGGAGCACGCCGACGTGCTCGGAGACGACCCGTTTGCGCTCGAGGCGATCGAGCATCGCCTTCCTCCGCGTGAGTGGGCGGCACGGGCCGCGATCGACGCTGCGCTGCATGATCTGCAGGGCAAGCTCGTCGACCTGCCGGTGTGGCGGCTGCTCGGACTGCAACGCGAGGGCCCGCCGACGTCGTGGACGATCTGGCTGGGCGATCCGGACGACATGGCGCGGCGCGCGACCAAAGCCATGGACTTCACGCGGCTGAAGCTCAAGCTGGGCGCCGGTGACGGATTGGACGTGGAGCGGGTGCGCGCCGTTCGCAAGGTCACGGAGGCGTCGCTCCAGGTCGACGTGAACGAGGCGTGGACGTTCGACGAGGCGCGCGACGCGCTGCCTCAGCTCGCTGAGCTCGGCGTCGAGTACTGCGAGCAGCCTCTACCGGCCGGCGACCCCGACGGCCCACGCTTGAAAGGCGCGTCGCCGATTCCGATCTACGTCGACGAGGACTGTCATCGGTTGAGCGACGTCGCTGCCTGTGCCGAGCGTGCGCACGGCATCAACATCAAGCTCGCGAAGTCCGGCGGCATCCGCGAAGCCGTGCGCATGGCGCACGCCGCGCGTGCGCTCGACCTCGGCGTCATGCTCGGCTGCATGGTCGAGTCGGGGCTGGGCATTGCTGCAGCTGCGCAGATTGCAAGCCTCTGCAACCACGTCGACCTCGACGGCAACCTCCTGCTCGCGGACGATCCGTGGCCGGGCGTCGAGTTCAGCGACGGTGTCCAGTGGCCCTCCGACCAACCGGGACTCGGTGTCAGGCAAGAAGTACCTGATCCTCGCTGAAGAGTTTTCGCACGATCCGCACTACGCCAAGACTGCGCGCGGAGTCATGCGTTACCGGCGCGATTCCGTTGTCGCGATGCTCGACTCCAGGCGCGCGGGCGAGACCGAGGACGGCGTCCCGATCGTCGGCACGGTCGACGACGCGCTCTCCTTCAATCCGAACACCGCGCTCGTCGGCGTCGTCACCCAAGGCGGCCACTTCCCCGGCGACTGGCAGGAGCTGCTGAAGAGCTGCGTCTCGAAGAGCCTCGATCTCGAGAACGGCCTACACGTTCGCCTGCGCGACATCCCCGGTCTACCGGAGCTCGCCGAGAGGCACGGCGTCGAGCTGCGCGATCTGCGCGAGCCACCTGCCGATCTGAGCACGGCTACGGGAGCGAACCTCGAAGTTGACGCGACGATCGTCCTCACCGTTGGCTCCGACTGTGCGATCGGGAAGATGACCGCGACCTGCGAGCTCGACCTCGAGGCCCGCAAGCGAGGTCTGAAGTCGGTCTTCGTTCCGACCGGGCAGACGGGGATCGCGATCGCGGGCTGGGGGATCTCGGTCGACGCGGTCGTCTCCGACTTCCTCGCGGGCGCTGCGGAGCGCCTGGTGGTCGAGGGCGGGACGAAGGGCGATCTCCTCTGGGTCGAAGGACAGGGCGCGATCCTGCATCCGATCTACTCGGGGGTGACCGTCGGGCTGATCCACGGGAGCGCACCGCACCTGTACGTGCTTTGCCACGAGGTGGGGAGAACCGTGGTCGAGGGGGACCCGACGGCATCGCCGATCGTGAGCCTGACGGAGCTGATCGACCTCCACGAGCGCATGTCGCTGAAGCTCCGGCCGGCCAAGGTCGCCGCCATCGCCCTCAACACCTCGACCGTCTCCGAAGAGGAGGCCCGGTCGGCCATCGCCGCCGCCGAGGAGGAGACCGGTCTCCCGGCGGACGACCCGGTTCGCTTCGGAGCGGGAAGACTCCTCGATTCAGTGCTCAAACTCGCACCCTGATCTGCCGAAGAAAGGGGCATGTGGCGGATCACTGCGGTCCTGGCGTGCGCCTGCGCGGCTCTAAGCCTTGCGGGCGGGGCCTCGAGCACCACCTTCGGCGTCGCCGACGACGCCGGAAAGTACTCCGAGGACGGCGGCGCGAGCTTCTTCCACATGCTCACAGACCTCGGGATGACCGAGAACCGGATGGCGGTCTTCTGGGATCCCTCGAAGCCGAACACCATCTTCGACCAGGCCTTCTTCGACCGTGCGCTGCCGAATGCGATGCGCCACGGCATCGAGGTGGTCTTCGCGATCTACCCGGAGAAGGCCCGCTCGCTCGTCGACACGCCGAACGGCGTGGAGCTCTTCGCGCAGTACGCGGCCAAGGTCGTGCAGCGCTACCCCTACGTCCGCAAGGTCATCTGCTTGAACGAGGGCAACCAGCCACGCTTCCACCAGCCGCAGTTCGACGAATCCGGCCAAGGGATCTCCGGCTACGTGCAGGAGCAGGCGATGGCCGCCTGCTACGACGCGGTCAAGGCCGTCGACCCGAAGATCACGGTAATCGGCTTCGGTCTCTCACCGCGCGGCAACGACGACTTCGAAGCGTCCAGCAACGTCTCGCACTCGCCGATCCGCTTCCTGGAAGAGGTCGGTCAGGCGTATCGCGCCAGCGGCCGGACGAAGCCGATCGCGGATGAGGTTTCCATCCACTGTTACCCCAACCTGAACACCGATGCGCCGACGGTCGGGTACGCCTGGCCGAAGATCGGCTGCGCCAACTTCGACCGCTTCAAGCAGGCGTGGTGGGATGCTTTCCACGGCACGGCCCAGCCGCTGTTCCAGGAAGCCGGTGAGCCCGGGGCCGGCCCGTACGTGCACATCTACGTGGACGAGGTCGGGTACCAGGCGAAGATCGCGGCCGATAAGGCCAGCCTCTACACGGGCGCAGAGAACGTCCCTGCGATCGACGAGGCGACTCAAGGGTCCTACTACGCACAGCTCATCGCGATGATGGCCTGCGATCCGAACGTCGCGCTCCTGAACTTCTTCCACGCGGTCGACGAGACAAGCCTGCCGGCGTGGCAGAGCGGGCTCGTTCTGCCGGACGGCACGCGACGCGCCTCCTTCCCCATGGTCAAGAACGCGATCATGGCCAACCAGCAGTGCAGCGGCACGCTCGTACAATGGCACCACACGGATCGCATCGTCGGTGGGCAAGCGACCTTCAAGCTGCCCGGTTCGTTCCTCGTCCGCGCTGCCGAAGGCTTCTCGTACGACGTGAAGATCACCCGCGCGACGAGCACCCGCAGGCTCACCGGCGCCGCGGGCCAGGGTGAAGCGGCCCGAGACGTCCTCTTCAAGCTGCCGAAGCTGAGACGCGGTTCGTATCGCGTCACGGTCACGCTCCATGCTGAGAGCAATCCCGACCGCACGGCCACCTTCACGCGCACCTTCCACGCCTAGCGGACATGTCCCCTCCGGCCGGTCTTAAAGACGCGCCGGATGCGATATAAAAACCGACATGACCGATTCGCGCGTGGCGAAGCTGGCCGATCTGCTCGTCAACTACTCGCTCGAGCTGAAGCCGGGTGAAATCGTCCGGATCGACGGGGGGACTGTGGCGGCGCCGTTCGTCCGGGAGCTCTATCGAGAGGCCTTGCGTGCCGGTGCGAACCCGCGGACGCGCGTCGAGGTCGAGGGGATCGACGTCATCGCGGTCGGAGAAGCATCCGAAGAGCAACTGACCTTCATCTCCGAGATCGACCGCTTCGAAATCGAGCATGTCGACGCGATCGTGACGATCTGGGGCGACCGAAATACGCGTGCCCTGAGTCAGGCCGATCCGGAGCGTGTCAGCAAGAAGATCGCATCGCGGCGGAAGCTGACGAACCGCTTCTGGGAGCGGATCGACGACGGGAAGGCGAAGTGGGTCGGGACGAGGTTCCCCACGGACGCGCACGCACAGGATGCGGAAATGTCACTCGCGGAGTACGAGGACTTCGTCTACGGCGCGTGCCACGTGCGCGCTGACGAAGACCCTGTCGCGCACTGGCGTGGGGTGTCCGTCCACCTGAACGAGCGCGCGCGCGAGCTGAACACGTTCACCGAGTTCCGGGTCGTGGGGCCGGACACCGACCTGCGCTTCAACGTCGCGGGCCGCGAGTGGCTGGCGGCGGACGGCAAGTTGAACATGCCCGACGGAGAGATCTTCACGAGCCCTGTCGAAACCGAGACCGAAGGCGAGATTCGCTTCTCGTTCCCGGCCATCTTCCAGGGGCGTGGGGTGGAGGACGTTCGCCTGCGCTTCGAGGGCGGTCGCGTCGTCCGTGCCGATGCGGGCGCGGGGAACGAGTTCCTGCAGTCTCTCCTCGACATGGACGCCGGGGCGCGCGTCCTCGGCGAGGCCGCCTTCGGGCTGAACTACGAGATCGACCGCTTCACGCGCGACGTCCTCTTCGACGAGAAGATCGGCGGCACGATGCACTTCGCTCTCGGCTCGAGCTTCAAGAAGCTCGGCGGCCGCAACGAGTCAGGTCTGCACTGGGACATGATCTGCGACCTCCGCGCGGATGGGGAGGTCTACGCCGACGGCGAGCTCGTCTGGAAGGCGGGACATTTCCTCCGCGAGCCGAGCGTCGCGGTGCCCGAGCCGGTCGCGGCTTCCTGACCCGCGTCGCCGTCATCTCCGACACGCATCTCCCGCGTGGGACGCGGGCGCTGCCCGAGGAGTGCGTGCGCTTGATCGCGAGTGCCGACCTGGTGCTGCACGCCGGTGACTTCGTGTCGGCGCAGTTCCTGCAGGAGCTCGAGAAGCTCGGGCCGCCCCTCACCGGCGTCTGCGGAAACATGGACGAGCCGGCCCTCAAGCAGGTGCTGCCGAAGGAGCGGGTCGTAGAGGTCGGCGGCGTGCGGATCGGGATGGTGCACGACCCGGGCCCGCGCGAGCGGCGCGAAGCCCGCCTCGCAGCCCGCTTCGAGGACTGCAGCGCGGTCGTCTACGGGCACACGCATGTCCCCCAGGTGGAGCGGTTCCAGCATCTGTGGGTGCTGAATCCGGGCTCCCCGACCGAGCGCCGGAGCGCGCCGGCCCACTCGATGATCGTCCTCAGCATCCAGGGGACCCGCATCACGCCCGAGCTGGTCACGCTT
>DAINSN010000056.1:0-12914 GCA_036741295.1 Gaiellaceae bacterium | reverse complement strand
GGACGCTCAACGAGATCAGCCGCATGAACTGACCGAGGACCTCGAGCGGGACGATGAGCGCCAGCAACACCTTTGGCGCTTCCGGGATCCAGCTCTTGAAGTAATGGATGGGCCCGTTCCAACGAATCCCTTCGAAATGCGTGAAGACGAACGTCAGCAGCGCGAGCGCAAGCGTGACCGAGATGGAGCTCGTCGCCGCGTAGATGCCCCAGACGGGAATGCCGTGGTACGTCTCGCCGGTCAGCGGCAACGGGATGAAACCCAGCAGGTTGACGACGAAGATGAAGAGGAAGAGCGAGGCGACGTACGGAAACCAGCGGCCGATCGCCTTCGACGGCAACCCTTGCTCGGCGATCTGCGTCTGCGCAACCTCGTAGACCTGCTCGCCGATCGTCTGCCGAACCCCCGGCCGTCCGCCGATTGGCACGCGCATCAAGACGATTCCGAGCAGGATCGTCAGGACGGTCGCGAGCATCAGGTAGGCAACCGCCTTCGTGATCGAGAGGTCCAGTGGGCCGAGGTGGATGGGAACCCACTCGTGCTGCTCGAACTCCTTGACGGGATCGAACTTGCCGCGCGCGAACGCCGCCTGCGGGAACGCGAGTGCAAAGAGCGCGACGGGAAGCAAGCGCGATCTCATCGGCTGCCCCCGAAGTACGCGACCATGGAGAGGCCGAGCTCCAACGTATATGCGAGTGCGTAGACGAGCGCAGCAGCCACCGCGAGGTGCGGGTTCGATGCCGCGACCGCGAAGAGGACCACGAGGAGTCCCAACGTCTTGAAGAGCAATCCGAACGCCTGCATTCCGGAGGCCGCGAGGTTACCCGTGTCTTTCCTGGCCCGCCGCAGTATGACGTCGAGCGCGTGGATGGCAAGCCACAGGACCGCAGCGAGCGCCCACGCCGACATGCTCCAGTCGAGGATCAAGAACAACGGCAGTGCGAAGAGAATGACGAGGGATCCCGCCAGGGCGGGCAGCAGATGACCCGGCTCCGGGCGCGGCGTCGCGAGCAGGCCCAAGCGCATCATCAGAAGACATTCCGATAGCGCCAGTAGACCGTGTAGCCCGAGAGCGGGATCCCGATCACCGCGCCGATCAGAATTCCGATTCCCGCTGAACCTGCCAGCCAGCCGATCAGCAGGCCGAGGGCCACGGAGGCAAAGAGCACTCCGACCAAGACACCTCCAGCTTCGGCGTACTGAGCAGAAGGGCGGTTCTGGGGCTCCATCTGCGCGGAGCATACCAAGTTTGTAACAACGCTAGACCGCTTGAAACAGCCAAAACCCGCAGACTTTGTACTAGCGGTCTGACCGGCAACGTCCGCCAGGCCCCTCGCCCGCGATCACGCGGCGCCAGCGTCCACGCTCGCCCTTGTCAAGGCTTACCAGCCTTGCCTGCGTACGATCGCGGCCCCTGGCTTGGTGCTCGCGACCCAGGAACCGGGCAACGTTACCGGCCAAACCACTAGGCCGACTTCCGCTTTTCGCCGCGTGCCTGCTCTTCGCGCCGCCGGATCATCGGATTCGCGAGCTTCACGATCTCCAGCAGGTACACCATGTACACGGAGGCGGCCAAGGCGACCAGTCCGAAGAGGGAGACGACGAGCGTCCGCCACAGATGCCACTCGCCGTGCTGGTGCGGGCGGATGAAGCGCAGGGCGAGGGCGGTGGCCGAAAGCGTCGCGCACCACAACCAGATGTAGCCGGCCGCGCGCCGCTGCGAGAAGCCGATGTTCACGAAGCGGTGGTGCAGGTGCTGCCGGTCCGCGACGTACACGGGCTGGCGGTATTTCAGCCGCTTCGCGACCACGAACGACGTGTCGAGGATCGGCACCGCGAGCACGAGCAGCGGGAAGAAGAGGGTCACGATCGACGCAGTCTTCAGAAGGCCCTGGAGCGGGATCGCGGCCAGCACGAAACCGAGCAGCATCGCGCCCGAGTCGCCCATGAAGATCCGTGCGGGATAGACGTTGTGGCGCAGGAAGCCAAGCGCCGCCCCGAGCACGATCGCGGACAGGAGCGCAGCCTGGACTTCGGGTCGCGGGAGCGAGAGCGCGATCAGCGTAAAGGTGAAGGCGGAGATCGCGGAGACTCCCGCTGCGAGCCCGTCGAGGCCGTCGAGGAAGTTGACCATGTTCATGATCGCCACGATCCAGAGCACGGACAGCGGCATCCCGATCCAGTCCGGCAGCGAGTGGACGCCGAGGATCGGGAACGTGAAGCGGTGCACCCAGATCCCGAAGCCCACCGGGATCGCGGCCGCCGCCACCTGCCCGCCGAGCTTCTCCCACCAGCGCAGACCGCGAAAGTCGTCGATCGCACCGACGGTCGTCGCGACGGCGGCGCCGAGCAGCAGTCCGCGCGCCTCGCCGGAGAGATCGAGAAACGCGAGCGCCGGGACGAAGATCCCGAAGAAGAGCGCGAGCCCGCCGAGCCGAGGCACCGTGCTGCGGTTGAGGCGCCGGCCCTCCGGCCGGTCGACTGCGCCGAGCAGCCGAGCCATTCCGCCGACTGCCGGCGTCAGGAGGACGACGATCGCTGCAGCGAGCAGCGCACCCCAGACGATCTCCAGGTGATCCGTGAGGGTCTGCAGCATCTCTACTTCGTGCCGTAGAGCCGGTCGCCCGCGTCACCGAGACCGGGGACGATGAAGCCGCGCTCGTTGAGGCCCCGGTCGATTGCGGCGACGACGATCTGCACGTCGGGATGATCGCGCGTGATCTTTTCGATGCCTTCGGGCGCAGCGATGATCGCGATCAGGCGGACGGACGTAGCACCCGCGTCCTTGACGGTTCTGATTGCAGCCGCGGTCGAATTGCCCGTCGCGAGCATCGGATCGAGCAGGATCACGTCGCGTTCGGCGACGTCAGCCGGAAGTTTTGCGTAGTACTCGACCGGCTCGAGCGTCTCCTCGTCGCGGTACATGCCGATGAAGCCGACCCGCGCGCTCGAGATGAGCGAGAGCACCCCGTCGAGCATGCCCACGCCCGCGCGCAGGATCGGGCAGACGGCGACCTTCTTGCCGCTGATGTGCGGGAACTGTCCGGTCTCGAGCGGCGTCTCGACCTCGACGTCCTCGGTCGGGAGGTCCTTCGTCGCCTCGTAGGTCAGCAGCAGCGTGATTTCGTTGACGAGCTTGCGGAAGTGAACGGTCGGAGTGTTCTTGTCGCGAAGGTACGAAAGCTTGTGCTGGACGAGCGGATGCTTGACCTCGACGACGCTGCCTCTGCGTGCTTCCGTCACCGTCACTGGGTCAGGTAGGTCGTCCAGCCGCGGAAGCCCGGGTAGAGGGGACGCTTCGCGCACAGCGCCTCCGTCCGGGATCGCAGCCCGTCGAGGTCCGGGGACTCGCCGAGGGACTCGACGATGATGCGGCCGATCTCGCGGAAGTCGCCGTCGTCCATGCCGCGCATCGTCGCGGCAGGCGTGCCGATCCTGACGCCGCTCGCGACCGTCGGCGGTCGCTCGTCGAACGGGACCGTGTTGCGATTCACGGTCAGCTTCACCTGGTGCAACCGCTCCTCCGCGTCCTTGCCCGTCCACTCGGTGGAGCGCAGGTCGAGCTGGAGGAGGTGCGTGTCGGTGCCGCCGGTCAGGACGTCCAGCCCTCCGTCCATCAGCGTGTCCGAGAGCGTGTCCGCATTGCGCCGGACCTGCGACTGGTAGTCGCGGAAGGCCTCCGTCGCGGCGATCTTGAAGCACGTTGCCTTGGCCGCGATCGTGTGCTCGAGGGGGCCGCCCTGCATGCCGGGGAACACGGCGCGGTCCACGGCTTGGGCGTGCTCGGCCGTGCAGAGGATGAAGCCCGAGCGCGGGCCGGCGAGCGTCTTGTGCGTCGTCGAGGTGACGAAGTCACAGTGCTCCATCGGGTTCGGGTGGAGGCCCGCCGCGACGAGCCCTGCGAAGTGGGCCATGTCACACAGCAGCAGCGCCCCGACGTCATCTGCGATCTCCCGGAACTTTGCCGTGTCGATCGTGCGCGGATACGCGGAGCCGCCGCAGACGATCAGCTTCGGCCGAGCCTGCTTCGCCTTCTCCAGCACTTCGTCGTAGTCGACGACATTGGTCTCGCGCGAGACGCCGTAGTGGGCGATCGTGTACAGCCGCCCTGAGAAGTTGACCTTGAGGCCGTGCGTCAGGTGGCCGCCGTGCGCGAGCTCGAGCGAGAGGATCGTGTCGCCCGGCTGCAGCGCAGCCATGTAGACCGCCATGTTCGTCTGCGCGCCCGCGTGTGGCTGGACGTTCGCATGGTCGGCGCCGAAGAGCTCCTTCGCGCGGTCGATCGCGAGCTGCTCGATCTCGTCGACGACCTCGCAGCCGCCGTAATAGCGCTTGCCCGGGTAGCCCTCGGCGTACTTGTTGGTCGGCGTCGAGCCGACCGCTTCCATGATCGCCGGCCAGGTGAAGTTCTCGGAGGCGATGAGCTCGATCTGGTTCCGCTGGCGCTCGACCTCCCGGCCCAGCAGGTCTGCGATCTCCGGGTCGAGCTGCTCGAGTCCGGCAGTGGTCAGCTGCTGAAAGGTCTGCTGCGCAACGGCCATGAACTCTCCTCTCCCGGGGTCAACCTGATCGTACTGCCGCGTCCAGTCGGCGCAGAGCTTCCTCGGCAGGCAGGGCTCCGTCGCGAAGAATCCGCGGTTTCTCGCCGGTGAGATCGATCACCGTGGACGGGCTGCCGGGCAGCTCGCCGCCGTCGACCAGGGCGGCTGCGCCCGCCCGAATGTCGTCGGGAACCTCGTCGAGCCGCTTCGGGTCGCGTCCGCCGGGATGGTTCGCGCTGGTTGCGACGACGGCACCCATGCGTTCGAGGACCTCGGCGCCGGGGCCGTCGAAGTCGGGAACGCGAACGCCGATCGCCTCAGGATTCGTGCCCGTGAGCCAGCGGAAGCGTCGGGCGGGATTCGGGAGGATGAGCGTGACGGGGCCGGGCAGCAGTAGTCGCGCGAGGGAGGCCGCTCGGCCTCTGAGCTCGGGGACACACTCCAGGAGGAAGTCCAAGTCGCGGGCTACGAGCGCGCTCGGTTCCGTTTGGTCTCTGCCCTTCAATTCGTAGAGGCGATGCGTGGGCTCCTCCCGAGTGGGATCCGCGGCGAGCCCGTACACCGTGTCGAACGGCATGACGACGGGCTTGCCGTTGCGCAGGGCCTCCACGGCATCGGTCATCGTCGTCCCTCGACGACGCGGTCCTCCTCGGCGAGGTCCGGAGTGATCGTAATGTCGGCGTAGCCGAGGGACGCCAGCGCGTCGGCGACGTGGTCCGCCTGGCCGTCTCCAACCTCGAACACGAGCAGCCGTGTGCTCGCAAGCCGGGCGATCTCCTCGTGGATGCCCTCGCCGACGAGGGCGTTGCGCGGCTCCCAGTCGCGGATCTCCGGTTGCAGCGAGTCCCATTCGTCGGCCGGCACATACGGGGGGTTCGAGACGACGAGATCCCAGCCTTCGGCCGCGGCCTCGAGATCGCCTTCTCGAACTTCGATGTGCAGGTCGAGCCGCTCCGCGTTCTCGCGGGCGAGCGCGACCGCCTCCGGCGCCGAATCCACCGCCGTGACACGGGCGTCGGGACGCTCGTCGGCGATCGCGAGCGCGATCGCGCCCGAGCCTGTACCGAGATCGAGCACGCGCGGCTCCCGCTCGTCACGGAGCAGGGCGAGGCAGCGGTCCACGACGATCTCCGTCTCGGGGCGCGGGACGAGCGCACGCGCGTCCGTGTTCAGCACCAGCCTCCGGAAACCCCACTCGCCCAGGACGTACGCCAGCGGCTCGCGCTGCCTGCGACGTTCGAGCAGCGCGTCGAACTCGGCCGGAACGTCTTGGTCGCGCCGTTCGTGCACGCCCGTGCGCGAGGTTCCGAGGACGTGCGCGAGGAGCAACTCCGCGTCGACACGCGGAGTGTCGACACCTACCTCCGCGAGCCGCTGCTCCGCGACACGCAGGGCTTCGCCAACCGTCACTGGCCGAGCGCGCGCCGGCGCTCTTCGGCGCCGAGCGCCTCGGTGAACTCGTCGAGCTCCCCCTGCAGGATCTTGTCGAGCTGGTGCACCGTGAGCTTGATGCGGTGGTCCGTGATGCGGTTCTCCGGATAGTTGTAGGTGCGGATCTTCTCCGCGCGCTCGCCGGAGCCGATCTGCGAACGCCGGGTCGCGTCGAGCTCGGCGCGCTGCTTCTCACGCTCGTGCTCGTAGAGGCGGGCGCGCAGCACGCGCAGTGCCTTCTGGCGGTTCTGTAACTGGCTCTTCTCGTCCTGCATCGCAACGACGAGTCCGGTCGGAAGATGCGTGATGCGAACTGCCGAGTCGGTCGTGTTCACGCTCTGCCCGCCGGGGCCGGTCGACCGGTAGACGTCGATCTTCAGGTCGTTCGGATCGACCTCGACCTCCACCTCTTCAGCCTCGGGCATGACTGCGACGGTGGCGGTCGACGTGTGAATGCGCCCCTGGGACTCCGTGTCGGGCACGCGCTGGACGCGATGCGTGCCGCCCTCCCACTTGAACACCGAGTACGCGCCTTCTCCCTTGATCCCGAAGGTGATCTCCTTGTAGCCGCCGGCTTCGTTCGGGCTCGACCCGAGGTGCTCGACGGTGAAGCCGCGACGTTCTGCGTAGCGAGTCAAAGCGCGGTGGAGGTCGGCCGCCCACAGAGCGGCTTCATCGCCGCCGACGCCCTGACGAATCTCGATGATCACGTCCTTGCTGTCCGCAGGGTCGGTCTCGACGAGCGCGAGCTTCAGCTCCTCCTCGAGTGAGCCGAGCCTTTCCTGGAGCTCTGCGACGAGCTCGCGCAGATCGCTGTCCTCGAGCGCGTCATCGAGATCGGCGCGGGCCTCGCGCCAGCGCTGCGCGAGTCGGTAGGGGCCTTCCAGCTCCTTCAGCTTGCGGCCTGCGTCGGCGACCTCGCGGTGGTCGTTGTAGACGGCAGGGTCGGACATGCGCTCCTGCGCCTCGCGGTAGGAGCGTTCGACGTCGTCGAGGAGCGGTTCGATGTTGCCGGCCATCGCCGGCCTAGGTTAGCCCTGGAGGTGGGCGCTCAGGCTGATTTCGGGCACGCCCGCGAGCGCTTTGGAGACTGGACAGTTCTCCTTCGCCTGCTCCGCCGCTTGCTCGAAGGCGGCTTCGTCCATCCCCGGCACCCGTCCGGCGACGTCGAGCGCGATCTTCGTGATGCCCTCGCCCGGTTGGAACGTGACGGTGGCCGAGGTCTTCAGCTCTTCGGGCGCATGACCGTCCTGCGCGAGGCCGTTCGAGAGCGCCATCGAGAAACACGTCGCGTGTGCGGCGGCGATCAGCTCCTCCGGGCTCGTCTTGCCGTCCGGTTCCTCGGAGCGTGCCGCCCAGCTGACGTCCAGGCCGCCTAGCGCGCCGCTCGTCACCGAGTCGACCCGGCCGCTGCCGCTCTTCAGGTCTCCACGCCACGTCACTTCGGCCTTGCGATCAGTCGCCACCCAGCTTCTCCCTTCGAATTGTGCTTTGTCGGTCCGTCTATTTCTGTTACACGCGCGCGCGAGGGCAGGTCGAGTTAGGCCATCACTTCGATCTTGCGTGCGTTCGGGTCGTTGGCCTCGAGCAAGAGAACTTCCTTCAGTGCGCGGATCGAGACCTCGATCTGATCGAGCGACGGCTCGCGTGTTGTGAGGCGCTGCAGCCACATGCCGGGCGCCAGCAGCGACATCAGGATCCGGTTGTTCTGGTGCTTCCCGGCAAAGCGGATCAGCTCGTAGGCGAGTCCTGCGATCACCGGCAGCAAGAGGATCCGCGTCGCGATCAGCCAGTACCAGACAGGACGCCCGAAGAACGCGAACACGAAGATCGCGATCACCATCACCCAGAGCAGGAATGCAGTCCCGCACCGGGGATGAATCTGGCTGAAGCGCTGCACGATCTCGGGCTTCAGCTCCTCCCCGGCTTCGTAGGCGTTGATCGCCTTGTGCTCTGCCGCGTGATACTGGAAGACGCGCCGCAGGTCCGGGAACAATGAGATCAGCGTCAGGTAGAGGACGAAGATCGTCACTCGGATCCCGCCTTCGACGATCACGAACCAGCCTGTCCGCTTGATCCCGATCCAGTCGGTGATCAGCGCCGGCGAAACCTTGAACAGCAGGACCGCGAAACCGATCGCGATTGCGAACGCGAAGATCAACTGCGTACGCGTCAACTCGGTGGTGACTTCCTCGGCCTCCTCGCCCTCTTTCGCCTCGACGACAGCTGCGTAATTCGCCGAGATGGCGAGTGCCCGAAAGCCGATCGCCAGCGACTCGCCGAGCGCGACCACCCCGCGGACGACCGGCAGCCGGAAGACCAGGTGCCGGGCCATCGGCGACTTGATCGCCTGGTGCACCTCCGCGATGTCTCCGTCGGGCTTGCGGACGGCAACGGCCCAGTTCGAAGCGCCGCGCATCATCACGCCCTCCAGGACGGCCTGTCCCCCGATGTTCGCCATTTGGTTCTAACCGCGGCGGGCGCCGCCGGCCTTCTCGAGCCGGCGCTGGAAGCGCTCGACGCGTCCGCCCGTGTCGACCAGCTTCTGCTTGCCCGTGTAGAACGGGTGGCAGTTGGAGCAGATCTCGACGTGGAGCTCGGGCTTCGTGGAACGCGTCTCGAACGTGTTCCCGCAGGAGCACGTCACGGTCGCGAGGACGTATTCGGGGTGGATCTCAGGCTTCATTTGAATCCAGGATAGCAGCGGCTGTTTTGGCTGCGACGTTGCCCCCCGAGACGACCGCGGCGACCGTCTGGCCGCTTTCGGGCACGACTACGCCGGAGAGCAAAGCCGCCGCCGTTGCCGCTCCGGCCACCTCGCAGGCGAGCTTCATCCGGCCGTACATGAAGCGGAAGGCCTCCTTCAATGCGTCCTCGGTGACGAGCACCGACTCGACTCCGAGCTCCGTGCAGACCTGAACGCAGTTTGCCCCCGCGTACGGTCCGTTGAGGCCGTCGGCAATCGACTTCGCCTCGACGGTGACCGGCTCCCCCGCCTTCAGGCTCTCGTGCAGGGCAGGCGAGAGCTCGGGCTCGATCGCGATCACGCGCGCCTCCGGTCTCAGCGCCTTGACGGCGGTGGCGATCCCCGAGATCAAACCGCCGCCTCCGACCTGGACGAGGACGATGTCCGCCTCCGGCACGTCCTCGAGCATCTCCAGCCCGACGGTTCCCTGGCCCGCCATGACGTACGGATCGTCATATGGATGCACGAGCGTGCGGCCGGTCGACTCCATCAGCTCCTCCAGCCGCTCGAACGCAGCTGGAATGTCTGCTGCCTCGGTGTCGATCGTCGCGCCGTAGCCGCGAGCCGCGGCGATCTTCATCGGGCTTGCCGTCTGCCACATGACGACGAGCGCGTCGATCCCTTCAGACGCCGAGGCGTAGGCGACCGCCTGGGCGTGATTTCCCGCGGAGATCGAGATCACGCCGCGCTGCTTTTCGTCGTCGGTGAGCGTCGCGAGCTTGTTCAGCACGCCCCGCGGTTTGAAGGAGCCGGTGCGCTGGAAAAGCTCGGCCTTGAACCGGACGTCGGCGCCGACCTGGTCGGAGAGCGTGGCCGAGCGAAGCAGCGGCGTCCGGTGCAGCCGGTCGCCGATGCGCTCGCGCGCACGGTAGACGTCGTCGAGGGAGATGAGCGAGCCCGTCGTGGCCATCGGGAGATCGTACTTCGAGCGCGGCTCTAGACGTATTCCTCGCTCTTTGTGTAGGCGAGGCGCCGGTCGATCCGTTGCTCCCGTTCGGCGTCCGGAAGGAACCAGCGCTCCGCAATCGCGGTGGGAACAACCGCTGACAGGACGACGACGCTGAGGAGCAACGAGAACTGGGTCTTGTCGATGATCCCGGCGTTCAGCCCGTACAGCGACGAGATCGTCCCGAAGGTCAACCCGGTGCTCATCAGTAGCGTCGTGAACGTCGCGTGACGCCGATCGGCGCGGCGTGCCAGCGGATAGATGAACCCGATCTTGGGCAGCATCTTCGCCGCCAGTAGAACGGCGAGCAGTCCGAGGTTCCTGGCGACCGCCCCGAGTGACACGTTCATGCCACCCTTGATGAAGAAGAAAGGCGTCAGGAGAGCGAACGCGACGACACGCAGACGTTTCTGTTCCTCGCGGTGTTCCTGGTAATGGCGGCTCATGACGAGGCCGAGGACGAACGCCGGCAACACTGCATGCCCGTTGGATTTGTCCGCGAGAACCATCAAGACCAGGAGGCAGAGGAAGACGAGCTTGATCTCCGGTTCGATGACGCGGTCGCCATAGCGACCGAAGAACCATGGCGCGACGCGCGGCAGAACGACGATCAGCAGGAGCGATACGGCCAGGAAGACCGGGAACCAGAGGTTCGGCTTGATGAAGATGGCCGAGAGCGCGAGCGCCGTGCAGAGATCCGTCACGAAGGTCGCGCTCATCAGGAGCTTGCCGATGCTGGTGTCGGTCAGCCCACGCTCGACGAGGACTGCGTACACGACTGCGAGCGACGTCGTCGATAGTGCGGTTCCGGCGATCAGGGACGCGCGCGTGCTCCAATCGAGGACGAGATAGGCAACGGTCGAGGCAACGACGAAGGGCCCGATGAACGAGACCACGCCAATGCCGAGCGAAGCTCCGAGGCGACGCCGCATATACGCCGGATCGACTTCCATCCCGGCGAGAAACGTGAGGACGATCGAACCGAACTTGGCGATGAAGTCGAGCCACTCCTGCGTTTGCAGGTGAAAGAGGTTGCCCGCCGCGACGCCGAGTGTGAGCTCCACCAAGGCCACAGTCACGCCGAGCTCGACCGACACGACGCTGGCGATGAGAACTACGGCGGCGAGGACTGCTGCGAGTTGGACTGAATCCACGATGACCTCCACTGATCGTCGTTCGACCTTCGACGTTCGGTAGAGGCCATCAGCCCTCGCAGGCGGTTAGGCGCGAGCCTCATCGCGCTCTCTCCAGGATACAGCCGCTGGTTAGTACTTGCCCTTGCCGCAGCCCGCCAGCACGAAAGGTGCCGCGAGCGCCAGCAACAGTGTCAGTCGTCTTCGCATGTCACTCCTACTCTGCAAACGGGCAGGCGGTTTTGTCTCCCCGACGTCACAGTTTCGTACCCGTGCCTGGCACCGGTACTGTCCGAAGGAGTATCGCCTAGTTCAGCTTGTACTCGGGGCCGCTGCCGCCTTCCGGCGGGGTCAGGCGGCCGCCCTTGGCGGTGATGGCGCCGCACTGGACACAGTTCGAGGGCGTGACGTCGACGCCCGTCTCCGTCGCTTCATAGACCTGGGCCGGGCACATTCTCTGCCAGAGCTCTGCGACGTCTTGCGGGACGTCATGCTGGATGACGATGTGGTTCGGCTGGTCGTCACGCGTCTTGTTCCCCGACGCAAAGACGGACGAGAGCTTGTCGAACGTGAGCTTGCCGTCCGGCGCCGGGTAGCTCTTCGCACGGTCGGTTCGGATCAGGTCGACGTCCACATCCCGTTCGAGCTCGAGGTCCCGCGGCGGGAAGCGGCCCTTCGTGGCCGTCATCGCCCCCGCGAGCGCGCCGCCGACGAGGAACCCGCGGCCGAACGCCGGACGCATGTTGCGCACTTCGTACAGGTCCTTCCAGACGAAGCTTCGCTTGAGGGCGTCGTCGTATCCCGAGAGCGCGCCGGGAGTCCCCGGCGTCTGCCCGCGCTGCAAAGCCGCGAACGCAGCTTCCGCCGCGAGTGAGCCGGACTCGATCGCATAATGGATTCCCTTCAGGGCGGGAACGTTCACCAGGCCGGCACCGTCGCCGCAGATCAGCAGCCCCGGGGCGTGCAGCTGCTTCGGCAGCGCGAGGAAGCCGCCTTCGGGAATCGTCTTGGCGCCCCACTCGACACGCTCGCCCCCCTCGAGCAGCTTGCGCACGAGGGGATGCGTCTTCAGCTCCTGCAGCACGTCGTGCACCGAGAGCTCGACGTCGCGGTAGTCGAGGCCGACGACCATCCCGAGCGTGAGCATGTCGTCGCCCATCGGGTAGATGAACGAGCCGCCGAACTCCCTGAATTTCGCTCCCGGACGTAACGGCCAGCCCATCGTGTGGATGACGCGGTCGAGCGGGCGTTTGATCTTCCAGACCTCCTTCACGGCGAGCGCCCAGACCTGCGGGTTCTCGCCCGCGAGGCCGAAGCGGTCGAGTGCGACGCCGGTCAGGTGTCCCTGCGTCCCTTCGGCGAGCACCGTGACCTTCGCGACCAGATCCGCGCCCGGCTCGAAGTTGCCGAGCGGCTGACCATCGCGTCCGCGGCCCTTGTCGCCGGTCCTTACTCCGCGTGCCCTGCCGTCCGAGACGAGAAGCTTGTCCGCCGCCGTCTCCGGCAGGAGCATCACGCCGGCTTTCTCCGCCTGCTCGGCGAGCCAGCGGCCCAGTCGCGACAGCGAGGCGATGTAATTGCCCTCGTTCCTCATCGTCGGGGGCGCGGGAATGCGCAGCGCGTTGTTCTTCGTCAAGAAGTAGACGGACTCGTGCTCGACGGGCCCGTAAAACGGCATCTCGTCGATGCGTTTGCGTCCCTTGAAGAGGCGCCGCAACGCACGCGGGTTGACGACGGCGCCGGAGAGGAGGTGCGAGCCGGCCTGCTTGCCCTTCTCCAACACGGCAACCGGAACCTCGCCCAGCCGTTCGCGGACCTCCGGCGCAGCTTCCAGCAGCTGGCCGAGCCGAATGGCACACGCAAGCCCTGCGGGGCCCGCCCCCACGATCAGGACGCCGACCTCGATGCGCTCGTCCTGCGGATCGCTCGGCGCGACGACGTAGTCCGCGGCTTGAAACGGTGGCGGAAAATCTGCGGGCTTCGTCATCCGGCCTTGCGGGCTTTGACCAGCTCGGTCAGCTTCGGCACGACCTCGTGCACGTCGCCGACGACGCCGAGATCGGAGAACTCGAAGATGGGCGCGTTCGGGTCCTTGTTGATCGCGACGATCACCCCGG
>DAINSN010000055.1:0-13235 GCA_036741295.1 Gaiellaceae bacterium | reverse complement strand
TGCGACACGCAAGGCCGCCTTCGACCTCGCCGTGATCCTCCTGTTCGCGGTCTACGTGACCCCGCTGCACACGATCGCCCTCCACTACCTGCTCTCGGTTCATCTCCTGCAGAACGTCGTCACGGCCGAGTGGGCGCCGGGGCTGGTGGTGTTCGCGCTCGCGCCGTCGTTGGCGCGCGAGCTCCAGCGATTTGCAGCGGTTCGCTTTCTGACGCATCCACTCGTCGCACTGCCGCTGTGGCTCGGGACGTACTTCCTTTGGCACGTCCCGCCGATCTACGACACGGCGCTAGAGCAGTCCGGGTGGCTCCTGAATCTCGAGCATCTGACGTACTTCGTCGCGGGCGTCCTGATGTGGTGGCCCGTCGTGCACGGACGCTACTCGGACGGCATCAAGGCCACGTACCTCTTCGGCGCGTTCGTGCTCGCCGCGCCGCTCGGTTTGCTGCTCGCACTCCTGCCGCGGCCGATCTACGACTTTTACAAGGACGCCCCGCAGCTTTGGGGCCTCTCCGACAGCACAGATCAGCAGATCGCCGGCGTGACGATGGCGGTCGAGCAGGCGATCGTGTTCTTCGCCGTGTTCGCTTACTTCTTCATGCGCTTCCTGCGCACGGAACACATTGCGGGCGTGTTTACCGAAAGCTCGAGATGACTGCGCCGCCGCCGACAACGAGTGCGGCGGCCAGGAGCAGGCGAGGCCCGATTCGCTCGGAGCGGCGTAGCAGCACGATCGAGATCAGCACCGCGAAGAGGGACTCCGTCGCGACCAGCGGCGCAACGATCGTGACGCGCCCGCGATCGAACGCGGTGTAGAGACAGGCGTAGCTGATTCCGTAGACGAGCCCGGACGGCACAAACGGAAGTGCAGCCAGGCGGATGCGCTCACGCGCATTCGGGCGCGAAGCGACCACGATCAAGATCACGAGCGTCGCGGACACGAGTGACGCAGTGCCGGCGACGAGCCCGGGCACGTCGCTGCCGCGCGCAGCCCAGCGGACAAGGTTGTCACGGACGGAGAACAGCACGGCTGCGCCGAGGCTGAGCGCGATTCCCAGCGAGAGCATCCCGGCCGGCCCACCGCGCTCGCCGACGAGCAGGGTCCCACCGGCTACGACGAACAACGTCCCCACCACGAGCGCCACGTGCAGCGGCTCGCCGAGGATCGTGACGGCAATCGCGGCCGACAGCACGGGTGAGATCCCCACCGCGATCGCGGTGCGCGAAGGTCCGATGACGCCGACGGAACGCGTGAACAGGATCTGGCTGATCCCCGGCGCGAACAACCCGGTGACGAAGAACGGCCACGTGTCCCTCCAGGCGACGCCCGAGAAGTCTCCGGTCACGAGCGCGAGCAGCGCGCAGATGACGCCGGCGATGACGGTCGTGACGAGTGCTGCCGCTTCCGCATCGATGCCGCGGGCGAGCGCGAGACGGATCGTGACGGCGAGGGCGCCGAAGAAGAGCGCCGAGCTCGCGGCAAGGAGGACGACCAAAGTCGGGGCGGCGAGATTCGAACTCGCGACTTCTGCCTCCCAAAGGCAGCACTCTAACCAGGCTGAGCTACGCCCCGCCGTGCGCAGATTACATGTGTAGGTTCGCGCGATGGTCCAGCCACGCCCAGGGCTCGGCTACGCGATGGTTGCGATCGCGGCGACGCTCTTCGCCGTCAACGGCACGGTTTCGAAGGTGATCCTCGGCTCGGGCATCAGCTCGGGCCAACTGACGGCAGTGCGTTGTGCCGGCGCACTGATCGGGCTCGCGCTGATCGCCGCCGCGACGCGCCCGCGGTCGCTGCGGGTTCGCACCGGCGACCTGCCGCTGCTGATCGCGCTCGGAATCGGCCTCGCGGTTGTTCAGTGGGCCTACTTCTTCGCGATCCACCGGCTCGACATCGGGATCGCGCTGCTGATTCAGTACATCGCGCCGCTTCTCGTCGCGCTCTGGGCTCGGTTCGTTTTCCACGAGCCCGTCCGCCGGCGTATCTGGACCGCGCTCGTCCTCTCACTCGCAGGGCTCACGCTCATCGTCGAGATCTGGCACGGCGGACGCCTCAG
Source organism: Gaiellaceae bacterium (assembly GCA_036741295.1). Lineage (GTDB taxonomy): Bacteria > Actinomycetota > Thermoleophilia > Gaiellales > Gaiellaceae > 3-1-20CM-4-69-9. The sequence goes on along the minus strand of DAINSN010000055.1, from coordinate 11,178 downwards.
CGGTCCCGGGGTGGCCGCCTGCCTGCTCGCTGCGATCAGCTACGCGGCCTACGTCCTGATCGCCGAGCGCGGCGTGCGCCGCCGCGATCCCATCTCCCTGTCTGTCTGGGGATTTCTCTTCGCGACGATCTTCTGGTCCCTGCTCGCACCGTGGTGGAGCTTCCCGGGGCGGCTGATCGACGACCACGTCTCGCTGCTCGGGAACCTGGCGTCGACACGTGCGCCCCTGTGGCTGCTGCTGCTGTGGATGGTCGTCCTGGGCGGCATCGTGCCCTTCGCGCTGATCGTCAGCGCCCTCCGCCATATCTCCGCGACCCGGGCCGGAATCACGGCGATGTTGGAGCCCGTCGTGGCCATCATCGTGGCCTGGGCGTGGCTGGGAGAGTCCCTCCAGCCGGTTCAGCTGTCCGGGGCGGCTCTTACCCTGCTCGGGATCGGACTGGCTCAGACGGCCCGCTGAAAAAAGGCGCTCTGAGCGAACCCGACGTACCCCTTTCGGGGGACGCGACCCCTGAAATCCAACTCCAGACTGCCGCGAATGCTGATTAAAAAGAAGATTCTCATAGCTTTTCTGGCAAGTTTCGCCCTCCTGGGGCCGGCGGCCGGGGCTCAGGCCCGGTCCCTGAGCAGCTCGGAGGCCTCGCTCCTCCAGACGATGAATTCGGTGCGGACGAGCCATGGTCTCGCCCCCCTGCGAGTGGACATTCGTCTTCTCCGCGCCGCCCGCGGTCACTCCGCGGACATGTTGAATCGGCAGTACTTCGCGCACGGCTCTGTGGCCGGCCGGGCGCTGGCCCAGGGTGCGCGTGGCCCCGTCTTCGGCGAGGACCTCGCCTGGGCCACGGGATTGACCGCTCAGTGGGTCGTGGATCATTGGCTCGCAAGCCCGGCTCACCGAGCCGTGATGCTTCGCCCGGGCTTCCGCCGGGTCGGGATCGCCATCTCGTTCGGCACGTTCGCCGGACACGGCGCTGCCGGGGTCGTCACGGCCGATTTCGCAGGACGCTAGCGCCGTCGGGAGAAAAAGAGCACGGGAGGCCGCCTGGGGAGACGGCCTCTCTTGCGCTCTCTCAGTGATGGCTCCCGTGATGACCGGCATGACGGCAATAACCGCTCGGTAGGAGCCCGGCAACGCACAACTCGGGTTCGGGTGCGTGCACCGCGTAGGCGCTGCGGAGATCGCGCGTGAACCAGATGTGCAGCATCTCGCTTCCCTGCCTCCCCTTGGTCCCGCGTGGGCACGAGCCGTCAGGCCGCGGGGCAAGGCCACGGTGCTTGCCGCGCGCACAGACCCAGTGCGTATGCCAGCGCGTGATCGGGCCACCCAGTGAAGGGCCATGCATTCCGCGGCGAAGCGCGAACATGACACCAATCAACACGAGCGAACGTCCAGGTGCGTTTGCATAGATGAGCGTCTCGACGTGCTCCGGGTCCACGTAGCGATCGTCCTGGAGAAAGCGGTGGTTCTCCGAGTGGAACCAGTGCACCGAGTGGTCGACCGCAAGCCGCGGGGCCAGGGTCATCCTGAAGCCCGCCGCTGCCGCAGCCCTCGGGTCTCTCCACTTACGGGTGGCGCGTCGCGTGGCCTCGAGCAGGCGAACGGCGGCCGCACGCTGCTCGCTCGTCGCCAGGGAAAGCGTTGGGTATTGCTGGAGACGATCGATCGGACCTCGAAGCGTTCCCGGCGGCAGCTTGTTCTTCGGAGCGGCCGAAACGGTGGTTGAGAACGCCGAAGACACACCCACCGCCACGGCGAACGCGGCGGCGAGAACCACAGCCCTTCGGGGCCGTCCGCCCATCTTCACACCGTACTCCCCCACCGCCCGCCCGAGAAGGGCGCGGGAGCTACTCGGATTCCATCAGGGTGCGGAGCTCCGAGAGCTTCTCGGCGCGCAACTCGTCGCGCTCGCCGCGATCGAGACGGTCTAGGAGGCTCTGCACGAGCGGCGCCAGCTCGAGCGGGTTGAACGGCTTCGTCACGTAGTCGACGCCGCCGATGTCGAGCCCGCGGGCGCGGTCGCGAAATTCGGCGCGCGCGGTGAGAAAGATGATCGGGATCGCGACCGTCCGGTCGTCTTCGAAAAGCTGTTCCGCGACCCGCCAACCGTCGAGCCCGGGCATCATCACGTCGAGGAGGATCACGTCGGGCCTCTCGTCCCGCGCCTTGTCAACGCCGGAAGGGCCGTCCGGGGCCTCGATCACGTCCATGCCTTCCGCCTCGAGATTCACTCGGCAAAGCAGACGAATCGGAGCTTCGTCGTCGATTACGAGAACTTTGGTCATGAGGGAATGCACCGCACCTGCAGTCGCCGCCGCTATACCCAAACCGGCTGCGATCTACTCGCGAGCAGCGGGCAGCTCGAACGAAAAGCTCGAGCCCTCCCCTTCGGTGGAGTCGACCCAGATCCGGCCGCCCATCGCCGTCACCAGCTCCTTCGCGATGAAGAGACCCAAACCCGTGCCCGCCGCACCGTCCCGCGCAGCCGACTCGGCCCGGTAGAACTTCCGGAAGATTCGATCGCGCTCCGCCGCCGGAATCCCGATTCCCTCGTCGGCGACGCGAACCTCGACGCGGTCGTCGGAGCGGCGCGCGCCGACCGTGACGGTGCCACCGCCGGGCGAATACCTCAGCGCGTTCTCGACGAGGATGTTGAAGATCTGACGCACCTTGTCGGGATCGGCCTCGGCCGCGAGGGGCTCGTCGGGCAGATCGATCTCGAAGCGGTGGCCGTTCATGACACCGCTCTCTTCGACGGTCTCGACCAGCTCCGACACGACGGAGGCGACGTCGATTCGGCCGAGCTCGACCTGCAGGTCGCCGGCATCGAGCCGCGCGACGTTCAGGAGCTGGTCGACGATCTCCGTCAGCCGCTCCGACTCCGACGCGATGTAACCAAGGAAGGTGCGCCGCTCTTCCTCGCCGAACGGGATGTCCTGTCGCAGCAGTGTCTCGGCGAAGCCGTAGATCGACGTCAGCGGCGTTCGCAGCTCGTGCGAGACGGCGGCGACGAAGTCGGACTTGACCTGCTCGACCATCCGATCGGCGGAGATGTCTCGGAACGCGAAGATGCGGCCTGCAACCGCTCCGAGCGGGTCGCGCATCACGGCCTCGCTCAGTGACAGCCAGACCTCCTCCCGGCCGCGCGTGATCGAAACCAGGCGCTGGCCGGGCGGCGTCTCGGGCTCCGTTGACTCGAGCTGGCGTTGCAGGACCTGGACCGTCGTCCGCCCGATCGCTTCCTCTTGAGGCACGCCGGTGATCTCCTCGGCGGCGGAGTTCCAGAGGACGACTTGGCCGTCGCGGTCGACCGCCACGATGCCGTCGGCGATGTTCGCAAGGATCGCGACGCTGCGTTCCTTCTCCAGCGAGACGCGCGAATAGAGCTCGGCGTTGGCAAGTGCTGCAGACGTGTTCCCCGCAAGCGCCAGTAGCGCCTCGATCTCCTCTGGCCGCCACTGCCGCGGCTTGCGTGCATAGACGGAGAGCACGCCGGCAAGGGTGCCCTCCGGACCGGAGAGGGGCACGCCGAGAAACGCGGCATATCCGGCAAGAAGGATCGCATCGGCGCCAACGAGCCGTTCGTCCGCGGCGACGTCTTCGACCGCAAGCGGTGAACGCGACTGGAAAACATCTCCGGAGAGCCGTGCCGTCACGGATGCTCGGCTTCCGACTGCCTCCTCTGCGCCCTCGCCTGACGCAGCGCTCACGACGAGCTCGTCGTCCTCGAGCGTGCGGACCGCGCAGGCGTCGGCGCCGAGCAGCGCGGGCGCCTGCTGCACGACCTCCTCCAAAACCGCGGCCGGATCCAGCTCGGTTGCGAGCACGCCGCCGGTGCGCGCGAGCTGCTGGGACAGCGCGCGTGCAGTGCGCTCGGCTTCGAACAGCTCACTCCGCTCGAGCGCTCCACGCGCTGCGTCGCCGAGGTGGTGCGCAAGCTCGAGGTCTTCGTCCGTGAATTCGCGCTCCTCGGCGAAGAAGACGATGACCAGCCCTGCGATCTCCGCGCGCGGGCTTGCGGCGGGCACCGCAAGCAGCGCCCGGTATCCCGCAGCCTTTGCCTGCTCCTGCCAGGACTTTTCGAAGCGGTCGTCGCGCGTGATGTCGGGCGAGGCCAACGGCCGCGCTTCCTGGGCTGCCGCGTGGAGGCAATTCGCCGACTCCGGCAACCTGTCTTCGAGCGCCTCCGTGAGCACGCGTGGAAGGCCGGCCCCGGCGGCGAGCTCGAGCGTCCCGCCTCGCGGCATCAGCACGGCCGCGAAGGCGCCTCCGAGAACTTCCTTCGCCGCCTGGGCAAGCGCCTCGAGGGTGTCCGAGAGCGACAGCGACTCAGCGAGGAGTGCTGCGATGCGAAAGAGCGACCCTTGCTGGGCCATCCGCTCCTCGTTCTCGCGGAGCAGCTGCGCCACCCGCACCGCCAGTCCGATCTCGCGAGCCACGGCCTCGGTCAGCGCGATCTCCTCGTCGCCCCATCGTCCGGGCGTGTTGCGGTGGAGCGCGAGCACTCCGATCAGCTCGTCGAAGATCACGATCGGAACGGCGAGGACGGCGCGCGAGCCCAGGGTCAGCAAGGTGTCGCGTCCTCCGAGCGAAGCATCGTCGAGCTCCGGCGCCCTCCGGACGTCCTCGAGGGCCACGGTTTGGCGGCGCTTCACTGCGAGGTTGGAGACGGCGAGGCGGCGCCCGGCATTCACCGGCGCCAATCCGGCTCTTTGCCACTGCGCCGTCGGAATGTCGCCGTGAGGACCGAGCCGGATCAGACATCGGTCCACGGGCAGAGCACGGCCGGTCTCCTCCACGGCGACGCGCAGCAACTCGTCGATGTCGAGCTCGGAGCGAACGCGTGCCGAGATCCGCGCCACGAAGCGCTCGCGATCGAGCGCCTCCGCCAGACTGTTTGCCACGGAATCGTCGCTCGGCGCAAGCGGGCTCGAGGCGGCTGTCCTCGACTCCGGCTCCTGTTCGGCGGTGGAGCTCGGAGATCGACGTGCGGCCTTCAGAGCGAGGAGTGCGGGCAGGCCGACCGCAGTGGCAAGTCCGAGCGTGAGCCAGATCCCGCCGGGGGGAGCTTCGCGCTCGACCGCCAGCACGATCCCGTAGACGGCCGCTGCAAGCCCAACCGCGGGGAAGACCGCGAGCAGACGGGGCTCCAACTGCGAGCGCCGGCGCTTTCCGCGGAGCGCCGGGGCCAGGAACGCGGTCGCCCCGAGATACGCCGTAGCGACGACGAGCAGCGGCACCGCATCGAACCACAGAGCTTGATGGGATTGTGACACTGGGCGTCCTGATTGTAGGGAGCGGCCGTGGAGCAGTCGAGCCGCCCCGAGGCGCCTGACAAGCACGGTTTTCCGCCAAACAGGCCGCTTTCCTCTCGGTTCCAAAGATGGGCCGTTCGGCCTATTGGAAAGGGCCGTGAGACCCGTTAGCGTCAAACCTCTGGGCGATGCGAACCGCGGTGCGTTCCTGGCCTTGCAGTCCGCGGTGAGCACTAGGAAAAGGCCCGTCGCCACCGACCCCCCCGAGCGACGGGCTTTTTCCTGTTTAACCGGCCTCACGCGGGCGCTGGTACCGTGGCCGCCGGTTTGGTTCAGCGGGTCTTGCTTGCATCGCCCCGGGGGTATTGCGCCGGAGTAGAACGCGCCGTGGAAACGGTGGAGCGTGCCCTATCCCTCTACGGGACCCCGGTCTACGTTCGCAAGCAGATCGTGCACAACGCGCACGTCGTCCGCGACCTCGAAGAGCGCGGCGCGATCTTCGTCGAGGACGAGACGGAGGCCCCGCCCGGAGCGATCCTCGTTCTCTCGGCTCACGGTGTTGCCCCGTCGGTCTACGAGCGTGCCGCAGTCCGCAGGCAGACCACGATCGATGCGACGTGCCCGCTCGTGACGAAGGTGCACGTTCAGGCACGGCGCTATGCAGCAGAAGGAAAGCGCATCGTCCTCATCGGACACGCCGGGCACGAAGAGGTCGTGGGGACGATGGGCGAAGCTCCAGACGCCACGGTGCTCGTCGAGAGCGTCGAGGATGCGGAAGCACTCGAGCTTCCCGCCGGCACGCCCCTCGCGTACATCACGCAGACCACGCTTTCGGTCGACGAGACGACGGAGATCATCGACGTGTTGAAGCGCCGCTTCCCGCACATCCACAGTCCCCAGCGCGAGGACATCTGTTACGCGACCTCGAACCGCCAGTGGGCGGTGAAGGAGATGCTCGGCGAGATCGACCTCCTGCTCGTGATCGGGTCGCGCAACTCGTCCAACTCGAACCGTCTCGTCGAAGTGGCCCAGATCGCGGGCGTGGAGGCGCATCTGATCGACGACGAGACAGAGATCGACGAGCGCTGGTTCGACGACGTGGAGACGGTCGGGCTGACCTCAGGCGCATCGGCGCCGGAGCGACTGGTTGCACGTGTGTGCGACTGGTTCCGCGCTCAGGGCGTGCGCGAGATCAATTCGTTCTCCTCGGCCTACGAGGACGTCGTGTTCCGGCTTCCGGTCGAGCTCCGTCGAGCAGAGACGTCTGCTGCTTAGAGTCGTGGGGTGCGCGAGCGCCCAGAGCGACTAAACCGCCTGCCGGAGCAGTACTTCACATCGCTGCTGGCCCGGGTCAGCGCGGCGGCGGCCGAAGGCGAACCGCTCGTCGATCTCGGCCGCGGCAATCCGGAAGTCGGGCCGCCTGATCACGTGGTCCGAGCTCTGACGGAGTGCGCCGAGCGGCACGACGTCCACGGGTATGCGCCGTTCTCGGGGTTGCCCGCGCTGAAGGAGGCAATCGCGCTCCGCTACGGCGAGACGTACGGCGTGCAGCTCGACGCGGCCCGCGAGGTTGCCGTTCTGCCGGGAACGAAGACGGGCCTGATGGAGTTCGCGCTCTGCGCGGTCGAGCGCGGCGGCACGATCGTCCTTCCCGACCCCGGCTATCCGGACTACTTCTCCGCCGTCGCGCTCGCGGGTGCCAAACACGTCCCGTTCTCCGACTTTGACGCTAAAGCAGACGCGATGTACTTGAACTTCCCGTCGAACCCGACTGCAGCAACGGTGCCGGCTGGTCTCTTCGAGGAAGCAGTCCAGTGGGCCGAGCGCACCGAGGCATGGGTCTTGCACGACTTTGCGTACGGCGACCTCGTGTTCGACGGACGACGGCCGCAGAGCTTCCTCGCCGTCGACGGAGCTCGCGACGTCGGCATCGAGCTGTTCAGCATGTCGAAGACCTACGGGATGGCCGGCTGGCGCCTCGGGTTCGCGGTGGGCAACGCGGAGCTCGTGCGCCGGATCGAGCTCCTACAGGACCATGCCTTCGCCGGGATCTTCCGGCCGATCCAGGAGGCGGGGATCGCCGCACTCACCGGACCGCAGGATTCAGTCGAGGAGCGTCGTGCGACCTATGAGCGCCGCCGCGACCGCGCGCTCAATGCGCTCGCAGGGATCGAGACGCAATCCGAAGGCACCTTCTTCCTCTGGTGCCGGCTGCCGGACGGCGTGACGGTCGAGCACCTGCTCGTCGAGCATCGCGTCGCGGTCGCGCCGGGAGAAGGCTTCGGCACACGTGGCGCCGGCTGGGCGCGACTCTCGCTCGCGGTCAGCGACGAACTGCTCGACCGCGGGCTCGAGCGCCTACGCGCGGCGTTCGCCTAGTCGCCCGGGCGGCCGCCCCAACGCCACCAGAACCTCTTGGCGTTCACGTCTGCGACCGATTGACCGCCTTTTCCTCCGTACCGGAAGATCTGAGAGCCGAACACGAGAAAGACGACCGCGAGAACAGCAACTGCGACAGCGAGAACCGTCCACCACATGGCGCACCTCCGCCTGAAGCATACGGGTGTGGCTCACACCTTCGTGACCTGCGGCTCTGCCACCTTCCCGACGATGATCTCCGTCGCGAGCACCTCGTCTTTGATGCGGTCCTCGTACTCGAGTAGGTCGGCGTCAGACTCTTGCAGGACGACCCGAATCCGATCCGTGAGCGCAAGTCCTGCTTCCTTGCGCATCGTGTTCAACTGATGCGTGAGGTCGTACAGGCGACCCTCTCGTCGTAGCTCGTCGTCGAGCTCCGTCGTCACCGCGACGGTCAGCGAGCCGTCTTCGGCGAGCGCCCAGCCTTCACGCGCACCGCGCTCGACGAGCACCTCGTCGGCCGTGAACTCGCGCCCGTTCACTCGCACCCCACCGCCTTCGAGCTGCTCGAACTCGCCGGCTTGCAGCGCCGCGCGAACCGCCCCCAGCTCCTTGCCGAGCTTCGGCCCGAGCACGGGGAGATTCGGCTTCACGCGCAGCTCGGTCGCCTCGACCGGTCCGAACTCGACTTCCTTCACACGGAGCTCCTCCGCGATCTCGCCGGCGTGGCCCTGCGCCGGGCCCGCGCCCTGCACGACGAGCCGACGGAGTGGCTGGCGCAGCTTCAATCCTGCGTCGCCGCGAGCCTGACGGCCGAGCTCGACGATGCGCCGCACCTCCGCGACCTCGGCGAGCAGGCGATCATCCGTTTGACGCACCTCGGGCCAGGGCTGCAGAAAGACCGACTCGGGCGAGTCGTCGGCGCGCAACCTGCGCCAGAGGAAGTCGGCCAAGAACGGCATCACGGGCGCGAACGCCTGCACCGAGCGCACCAATGCGTGCCAGAGCGTCCACAGGGCCACCTCGTCGCCGTCCCAGAAACGGCGGCGTGAACGGCGGATGTACCAGTTCGAGAGATCGTCGACGAATGATTCGAACGATCGGATGAGCGCCGGCGTCCAGTAGCGCTCATAGGCCTCTGTCATCTCTGCGACGAGTTGCTCGGTGCGCTCGAGCAGCCAGTGGTCGAGTGGCTGGAGCCCAGACGGTGCCTCGCCGCCGGGCTCGAACCCTTGGATGTTCGCGTAATCGACGAAGAACTTGACGGAGTTCCACAGAGTGAGCAGCCGGCGCTTGATCTCGCCCGCGGGGGCGTAGCCGAACTTCAGGTTTTGACTCGGCACCTGCTCGCAGAACATGAACCGGATGACGTCCGCACCGATGTTCTGCAGGGCTTCGGCCGCGTCGATCGAGTTGCCCCAGGACCGATGCATCTCCCGGCCGTGTTCGTCGAGCAACTTCTCGTAGGTCAGCACCGACTTGTACGGCGAACGCCCGGTGAGGGTCACCGACATGAACGACTGCGAGTAGAACCAGAGCCGGATCTGCTCGCGCATCTCGGATACCCAGTCCGCCGGGTACCACTTCTCCCAGTACGCGTGATCGGGCAGGTCGGCGCCGGTGAGCCCTGCGGCGGCCCCCGTCGCGTACCCGTGCTCGATCCACTCGGGGTTCTGCCACCCGAGTGTCGAGAACGGGACAATGCCTGCGTCCAGCCACGCGTCGCCGACCTCCTGGACACGCCGGACCTCGGCGCCACACTCGCAGGCGATCGGGACCTCGTCGATCCAGGGCCGGTGGAGCTCTTTCAACTGGTCGAGGCCGCCCGTCGCACGCTCGCGTAGCTCCGCGACGGAGCCGATCACCGTGAGGCGTCCGCACGAGTTGCACGGGTAGAAGGGCAGCGGCAGCCCGAAGTAGCGGCGCCGCGAGATATTCCAGTCGTCCATGTTGCGCAACCAGTCGTCCATGCGCTTCGAATAGAAGTCGGGCGTCCATTTCACAGTCGCGTTCGCGTCGAGCATCGGCTGGCGGATCTCGTCCGCGCTGATGAGCCAGTCGTCCGCGATCCGGAACACGAGCGGCGTGGCGCAACGCCAGCAAACGGGATAGCGATGGATGATCGACCCGGCCTCGACGAGCCGTCCGCGCCGCTCGAGCTCAACGACCACCGGCTTCTCGACGTCTTCCGTCGAGCGGCCTTCGAACTCGCCGTACGCCTCGTAGAACATCCCCGACTCGTTGATCGGCATGAGCACCGGCAGGTCATGCACGCGTGAGAGCTCGAAGTCCTCCTTGCCGCAACCGGGCGCGATGTGGACGATCCCCGTGCCTTCCGACAGCGTGACGTCGTCCCACGGGATCACACGGTGGACGACACCCTGCTGCGCCGGCAGCGAATCGAACGGCCCTTCGTACTCGAGCCCGACGAGCTCGTCGCCGCGCGCGCGGCGAACGAACGCCGCGTCGGAGTTCCGCTCGACGGCCCACCAGTCGCCCTCCTCAGTCAGGCCGTACTCGGCATCGGGCTTGACGGCGGCTGCGACGTTCGCAGGCAGCGTCCAAGGCGTCGTCGTCCACACGACCAGCGATTCGCCCTCGCGTCCCTTGATCGGCAAGCGGACGTAGAGCGAGGGATGCGTGAGCTCCTCGTAGGAGTTGATCAACTCGTGCTGCGAGAGCGAGGTCCCGCAGCGGGGACACCACTCCACGGAGCGGTGCCCTTTGTACAGCCAGTCGCGCGCGTGGCACTCCTTCAGGAAGCGCCAGATGTACTCGATGTTCGTGTCGGAGAAGGTGTAGTAGTCGTTGTCCCAGTCCATCCACATGCCGAGACGCCGGCACTGGTCGGTGATGATCTCGGCGAACTCCGCGACTCGCTCCTTGCAGCGTTCGTTGAATTCAGCGAGCCCGTACTCCTCGATCTCCCGCTTCGAGTTGAGACCGAGGGAGCGCTCAACGCCGACCTCGACCCACAAGCCTTGGCAGTCAAAGCCGTTCTGGTAGCGCTGGTCGAAACCGCGGAGCGCCTTGTACCGCTGGAACACGTCCTTGAGCGTGCGGCCCCAGCAGTGATGCGCGGCCATCGGGTTGTTGGCGGTGATCGGGCCGTCCATGAAGCTGAACGTCGGCCCCCCACTGTTCCGTTCGCGGAGCCGGTTGAAGACGGCCTCGTCGTCCCACCAGGCGAGGACCTCCTCCTCGAGGGCGAGATGATCCGGATACTGCGTCAGCGGCTCGAACGGCATGGCGCCGATTCTAGGGGTGGAACATTCCCGCGTTCCGGAGCGTTCTCACCTGGGTACGACCGACTGACACGTTAGAAAGGGACTGAATGGCAACCACTGTGACCGAACAGAGCTTCGAAGAGGAAGTCCTCCAGAGCGACAAGCCGGTGATCGTCGACTTCTGGGCGGAGTGGTGCGGACCGTGCCACGCCGTTGCGCCCGTGCTCGACCGGATCGTTGAGGAGTCGAACGGCGACCTCAGGCTCGTCAAGGTGAACATCGACGAGCAGCCGGCGCTTTCTCAGCGCTACGGGGTCCAGTCGATCCCGATGATGATCCT
>DAINSN010000054.1:0-13238 GCA_036741295.1 Gaiellaceae bacterium | reverse complement strand
GCGCATGGTCGTGTCGGAGCTCCGCGGCGAGAAGATCGACATCATCCCGTGGAACCCAGAGCCGGCGCGGTTCGTCGCGAAGGCGTTGTCTCCCGCACGCGTGCGCGAGGTCTTCGTCGACGACGAGACCAAAGAGGCGACCGTCATCGTTCCAGATGATCAGCTCGCGCTCGCGATCGGGAAGGAAGGACTGAACGCACGCCTGGCCGCTCGCCTGACCGGCTGGAAGGTGGACATCCAGTCCGACACGGAGTTCGCCCAAGCGGAAGCCGCCGCGGCGTACGGTGGAGGTACCGAGGGCGAGGAGTTCACCGGCCGCTGCTCGGCGGTGCTCTCCAACGGCAAGCGCTGTCCGAACGAGGCGCTTCCCGGCTCGCACTATTGCGGGCTGCCGGCGCATCAGGCGCTTGCGCTCCAGGACGGCAACGGCACGGAGCCTGCTGCCGCGCCGGCGGTGGCCGAGGAAGCACCCGCTGCGGCCGACGCAGATGAAGTCGTCGCCGAGGTTGAAAGCGACGGCCGAGAAGAGCCCGCGGAGGCCGTCGAGCCCATCGAGGTTCCTCAGCTCGCAGAAGTGGAGCAGGTGCCCGCTGGGATTCCGGTCGAACAGACTCCGGGCGACGGGGACACCGAGGAGCATCCGCCGGCTGCGTGACCGAGCCGATCAGAAGCTGCATCGGCTGCGGGCGGAAAGCTCCCCAGGAGCAGCTTCTGCGTTTCGCGGCGGTGGACGGTCAGCTCGTACCAGGCGGAAGCCTGCCCGGTCGCGGGGCCTATACCTGCCGCCGGCTCGCGTGCTTCGAGCGTGCGGTCTCGCGCCGCGCGTTCAACCGCACGCTACGGAAGACCGTCCGGATCGATCAGCAACTGGCATCCCTCTACACTTGAACATCTGATGGCCAACGAATCCGGCTCGAATAGACCAAATCGCCCGATGCGGCCCCGCCAGGGCGGTGCGGGCTCACGACGCAAGCGCCGCGTCGTGATCGACAACGCGGCTGCACGGCCTCGCGACGCGCGTCAGCAGCAGCGCGAACGCGAGGCGTCACGGCCGAAGACGCCACGCGAGGTGGTGGCCCCGACCGGGCCGATCACCGTGCCGTCAGGGGTGACCGTCCGAGACCTCTCGCAGGCACTCGGCGTCCCGGCGCCCAAGATCATCATGTTCATGATGGGTCTGGGCAAGGCCGTAACGATCACGCAGACCCTGGCCGACGACGAGGTCCACCTGATCGCGGCCGAGTTGACGCCTGAGCGCGAGTTCACGATCAAACACGCGGCGGATGAGGACGAGGAGCCGGAGAGCTACGAGGACAGCGAGTCCGATCTTGCGCCGCGCCCGCCCGTGGTCACGATCATGGGCCACGTCGACCACGGCAAGACCACGCTCCTCGATGCGATTCGCAAGACCTCGGTCGTCACGACGGAAGCCGGTGGGATCACGCAACACATCGGTGCCTACCAAGCAGAGCACAACGGTCGAAGGATCACGTTTCTCGATACGCCGGGCCACGAAGCCTTCACGGCGATGCGCGCCCGCGGCGCGAAGGTCACGGACATCGCGGTGCTCGTGGTCGCAGCCGACGACGGCGTGATGCCGCAGACGAAAGAGTCGATCTCCCACGCGCGAGCGGCCGCAGTGCCGATCGTCGTAGCGGTCAACAAGATCGATGTCCCGGACGCCGATCCGAACCGCGTGCGCAGCGAGCTGTCGACGGAGGGCCTGCAGCCGGAAGAGTGGGGAGGGACGACGCAGTTCTCGGACGTCTCCGCGAGGGAGTCCCAGAATCTCGACGACCTGCTTGAGAAGGTGTTGCTCGTTGCCGACGCCGAGCTCGAGTTGACTGCGAACCCGACTGCCGAGGCCTCCGGCCCGATCATCGAGTCACGTCTCGACGTCGGTCGAGGGCCGGCCGCGACGATGCTCATCCACCGCGGCACGCTGCGCGTCGGGGATGCGATCGTCGCCGGAGACGCCTGGGGGAAGGTGCGTGCCCTGTACGACTTCCGCGGCGACAAGGTGAAGGAGGCGCGCCCGGGTGACCCGGTCGAGATCCTAGGGTTCGACAAGCCGCCTCCCGCAGGGGAGATCGGACGCGTCGTCGAGAACGAGCGGCGCGCGCGCGAACTTGCAAACGCGCGCGGCGAGCGGCTGCGGCGCGAGCAGCTCGCGCAGGGGTCGCGAGGCGTCTCGATGGAGAGTCTCTTCGAGCAGATCGAGGCAGGCGCGGTGCAGGATCTCAACCTCGTCCTCAAGGGCGACGTGGTCGGCTCTGTCGAGGCAGCGGTCTCCGAGCTCAGCAAGATCCAGCATTCGGAGGTGCGCGTGAACGTCATCCACCAGGGGGTGGGCGGCATCACCGAGGGCGACATCATGCTCGCCTCGGCGTCCGGCGCGACCGTCGTCGGGTTCAACGTCCGGCCGAATGCCGAAGCGCGCACGCTGGCCGAGCGTGAAGGCGTCGAGATCCGTACCTACCGCGTCATCTACCAGTTGACCGAGGACATCGAGCAGGCGCTCGTCGGCATGCTGAAACCGGTCGAGAAGGAAGAGACGCTCGGCGAGGCCGAGGTTCGTGCGCTCTTCAAGGTCTCGCGCCTCGGGACGATTGCGGGCTGCATGGTCACGAGCGGCGTCATCCGTCGCTCGGCGCAGGCGCGGGTCATTCGCGACGGCACGGTCATCATCGAGACGACCATCTCCCAGCTCAAGCGCTTCAAGGACGACGCGCGCGAGGTCGCCGAAGGCTTCGAGTGCGGCATCCTTCTCGACGGTTTCAACGACGTCAAAGAGGGCGACGTCATCGAGGCATTCGAGACCCGCGAGATCGAGCGGACGACGCTCGACCAGCCGCCGGCGCCTGCCGTCTCCTCCACCTAGCTGATCAGAGCCCGGACGTGGGCGCGGGCTACATCGGCATCCTGAGCGTCGAGCTGCATTTCCCCGAGGCCGGCTCTCTGAAGGGCAAGCGGAAGTACGTCAAGTCGGCGAAAGCCCAGCTCCAGAATCGCTTCGGAGCATCGGTGGCGGAGGTCGATCATCACGAGCTCTGGCAGCGCGCACGGCTGACGCTCTCCTGTGTCGCTAGGGACTACCGCGGGGCCGAGCAACTCCTCGACCAGGCCGAGCGCTACCTCGCGGGACAGGACTTCGAGCTCGTTCGCGCGGAGCGCGACGTGGTCACGCTCGACTAGAGCGTGCCCTGCAGGATCATGGCGGTGCCGGCGACGAGCAGGACGAGCCCGACGGCGCGAAACAGCTGCTGCTCGTCCAGTCGACCCGTGAGCCGAGCGCCGAGGATCGCCCCTGGCACCGATGTCGTCGCCCCGACACCGAGCAGGAGCCAGTCGACGCCTCCGGGTAGGTGGCCGAACACGCCGGCCACGCCCAGACAAAAGCCGACGGCCGCATTGGTGCCCACGGCGCGAAAGGGGTCGGCGCCGACGAACCGTAGGAGCGCCGGGAGCCTCAACGCACCGAGGATGAGGCCGACAAAGCCGCCGAGCAGCCCGATCAATGCTCCGGTCAAGATCGCTGCCCGCGTGCTGACACGCCCTGTGTCGGCCTGCCGCCTTCCCGGCTTCGGGCGAACGAGATCGACCCCGAAAGCGATTAGCGTCACGCCGATCAGGATGAGCAGCGCGTCGCCTGGAACCACACCGGACAGGAGACCTCCGATCACGGCCCCGACCATTGACGGGGGCGCCATCCAGGCGAAGAGACGCCAGTCGATCCGGCCGGCACGAATGTGGGCGACCGCCGCGGCGAGGGCCGCGACGGCGGAGACGCCGATGTTCGCCCCGGCACCCGCCGCCGGGTTCGAGGCGGCGAGGACGAGCACCGGGAGCCGGATGTTTCCCAGCACGAGGCCCACGAGGCCGCCGGCCAGAGCGGTGACGAAGCACCAGAGACCGACTGCGACGAGGAGGAGAGCGTGCAAGCGCTTGAATATCCCGCATGACTGATCGGATGCGCCGCGTCAACGAGTCGGTTCGCCAAGTCCTGTCGGAGGCGATCGGGCACCTGAAGGACCCCCGCATCGGCTTCGTCACGATCACGGGAGTCGACACCTCGGCCGATCTCCGGCACGCAAAGGTCTACGTGTCCGTCCTCGGCGCCGAGCGAAAGCGGGCGCAGACGATCGACCGGCTCCAGGCTGCCCATTCGTTGCTGCAGGCCCAGCTTGCGCGCGAGTTGCGCATGAAACGCACTCCCCAACTGGCCTTCGAGTACGATCCGTCGGTCGAACGTGGGGTCCGCATGACAAAGCTGATCGATGAGCTCGCCCCAGACGACAGCGAGTGACCTGACTGCGGTCGCGAACGCAATTCGCGAACACGACCGGTTTGTCCTCACGACGCACGAGAACCCCGACGGCGATGCCCTCGGCTCGCTGCTCGCGGCGAACCTCGCCCTCGAGCAGCTCGGCAAGGACACCGTGATGGTGCTGCACGGCGACGCGCCGCTACCGGTCGAGTATGGGTTCATGCCGCTCGGGGACCTCCAGCGACGCTGGCCGGACGATGTCGCGGAGCGGGTCCTCCTTGCCGTCGATTGTGCGAACGAGAGCCGGATCGCGGACCCCGAAGTGCTCGGGCGGGTCCCGCTCTCGATCAACGTCGACCACCACCACGACAACACGCGCTTCGGCCGGATCAACCTGGTCGTCGCGGATGCATCCTCGACCGGCGAAGTGCTGCGCGATCTCTTTCGCGAGCTCGGCGTCGAGTTGACGCCCGACATCGCCGAGGCTCTCTACATCGCACTCGTCACCGACACTGGCCGGTTCCAGTACACGAACACGACGCCCAAGGCGCTGCGCCTGGCCGCCGAGCTGGTGGAGGCGGGGGCGGACGTCCACCGAGTGTTCCAGGGTGTCTACGAATCTGTGCAGTTCGCAAAGCTCAAGCTGCTCGCACGCGCTCTCGAGCGGGCGCAGGTCTACGAAGGTGGACGCATCGTCGTTTCCTATCTCGTGCGCACGGACTTCACCGAGGTCGGGGCCCCCGAGGCCTACTCGGAGGGAATCATCGACCCCCTGCGCTCCGTCGAGGGTGCCGACATGGCTGTGCTCATCCGCGAGCCTCCCCGCCAGGACGGCCCGGCCAGGCGCGTCAGCCTGCGGGCGAGCATCGACGAGCTCGACGTGTCGGCGATCGCCCGCAAGTCGGGGGGCGGCGGGCATCGCCAGGCGGCGGGTTTCTCCAGCGAGGCGTCGATCGAGGAGATCACGGACTTCGTGCGCCGAGAGTTCCTTGCCTCCTCGCGCGCTTAATCCAGCGGGGATCGTGCTCGTGGACAAGCCGGCCGGCCCTTCTTCGTTTGCGATCGTGTCCGATCTCCGGCGCCGGACGGGGGCGCGCACCGGCCACGCCGGAACTCTCGACCCTTTTGCGACAGGGCTGCTGCTTCTGTTGTCCGGTTCGGCAACTAAACTCGCTTCATGCTTCGTTGGGCTCGACAAGCGTTACCTGACGGACGTCGACCTGACGGCACGAACCTCCACTGGGGACCCGGAGGGAGTGGTCATCGAACGTCTCGAGGCACCGAGCCAGGAAGAGCTGGAACGCCGGCTCGCGGGCCTCCGCGGTGAGATCGAACTGCCGATCCCGGCCGCGTCGGCCGTGAAGATCGGCGGGGAGCGTGCGTACAAGCTCGCCCGTCGGGGCATCGAGGTAGAGATGCCGATGCGGCGCTCGCTTGTCGAGGCGCTCGACGTCATCTCGTATAGCGGCGAGGAGGTGCGGCTCGACCTTCGCGTCAGTTCCGGGACCTATGTGCGGGCGATCGCAGATGCTTTGGGCGGCCACTGCCGCACATTGCGTCGACTCGAGATCGGCCCTTTCTCGGTGGACGAAGCAGATCCCGCTCGCTTCATCCAGGCCGACGATGCACTCGCGCGACTGTGAAGGTTGCCCACCGTCCCGAGGAGCTCGCCGCAGACGAATGTGTTGCGGCGATCGGCAGCTTCGACGGCGTGCATCGCGGTCACCGTCGGGTGTTGGAGACAGCTCGTGCGGCAGGCGCGCCCGTCACGGTCGTGACCTTCTGGCCGCACCCGCGGCTGGTGTTGGGAAACAGGGTGGAGCTCCTCTCGACCCTGGAACGCCGCCTCGAGCGACTCGAAGAGGCGGGTGTCGACGAGGTCCTCGTGGTCGAGTTCACGCCCGAGCTCGCCGCGCATGAACCGACCGAGTTCGCCGAGTCACTGCTGCGGCAGATCGGAGCGAAAGTCATCGTCGTCGGCGAGAGCTTCCGCTTCGGACGCGCCGCCACTGGTGATCCAGCACTGCTTCGGCGGCTCGGCTTTGACGTCCGGACGGTCCCGGCGCTCGAGGGGGTTTCCTCGACCAACGTCCGCAGCCTGCTCCGTGCAGGAGACGTCATCGGAGCCGCGCGCCTGCTCGGGCGCCCGCCCGAGCTCGAGGGAACCGTCGTCCTCGGAGACCAACGCGGCGGGACGCTCGGCTACCCGACGGCGAACCTCTCCGTTCCGGCCGAACTCCTCGTGCCGGCATACGGCATCTATGCCGGCTCCGCACTCGGTCATCGCGCCGCGATCTCGATCGGCGTGAACCCCCACTACGGGGGCGACGAGCGCCGGATCGAACCGCATCTGCTCGATTTCGAGGGCGATCTCTACGGCCGGCGCCTCATCGTGGAGCTCTGGCAGCGGCTGCGGGAAGAGCGGGCGTTCTCGAGCGAGGACGAGCTGGTGGCGCAGATCACGCGCGACGTGGAGGAGACCCGCGCGGCCGAGCGCCCCACGTAAGCGGAAGACAAGTTTCGATCCTCATCGCCATCCTCTTGAAGGTGGAAAACTCACCCGACCGGTCGGAGCTCGTGCGCTGCGTTGCCTGCCATCGGCTCTATGAGCTTGCTTTCACGACGACGGGAACAAAGGCCGAAACCGCCTGCCCGGACTGCGGAGCGGCGAGCTGGCTGGCCGCGCGCATCCCGATCGAGGAATCCGCCGCGTCTTCGCGCCAGTAGTTCCTGCTGCAACAAGCGATTCGCAAGTTTCCGCAAAGAGCGGAGTCTTCTTGCACGTGAAGCCGGATTCGGGAGACGCACCTAAATTGACCGTGCTCGAGAGCGTGGAGTGCCTCGAGTGTGGCGCCGAGTACGCCAAGCCCACCGGCGGCGGCACTGTCCTGGCGAACCCCGGTTGCCCCGATTGCGGGTACGTGGGGTGGGTCGGCACCCGCGTCAGGGCCTTCAACGAGGCGTGGATGCCGCGCCACTCCGGCGCGGGTCCCCAGCCGCACCCGCACGGCTGACGACGCTGACGCCGCCGAAGTAGTGGTGCGGGGCAGGCCAGCGCCTGACCGTCAGCCCATTTCTCTGGAGCTCGTCAAGTGCGGCTTCATCCACACCGGGCTCCGCGTTGACCACGTCGGGAACGGCGTGGAAGCGCGCGCGTTCGACGGCAGCTCCCGCCGCCAGGCCTTCGTCGAGGATGCCGGCGACGACACTCAGGAGCGCGGTCCTGAGACGCGTCCCTCCGGCCGCGCCTGCCGCGAGTGACAGGCCGTCTCCGTCGAACGCCAGCAGCGGCGCCATCATGCTCTGCATCCGGGATCCCGGCTCGAGCCGGCCGCGTAGCAGGTCGGCTTCGCCCAGCATGCTGTTGAGGTGAAGGTCGAGGCCCGGGATGAAGTCCCCGGAGCCGAGCCCGAGACTGGACGTGAATGCGCACGCATTGCCGTCTCGGTCCACGACTGACACGTTCGTCGTGTCACCGTGCAGGTCGACCGGCGTGCCGAAGGCGCCGACAAGCGCAAGGACCCGCTCGGTCTCGTCGAGGCCGTACAGGCGCGGCAACCGTGGCACGGTCTCGGGAACCGCCGACAGACCGCCGCGCGTCACGAGACGACCACCCGCATATCCGATCTCGACCGGCTCGGTCCAGCGCGCCTCGTACGCGTCGAAGTCCGCGCGGTTGAGGAGACCGCCACGCTCTGCAGAGAGAGCAAGCAACTCGATGGCGATTGCGCCGCGGTAGACCGTGGCAGCGTCGTCGGCGAGCGCTTCGAGCGCCGCGACCAGCCCCGGTTGCTCGAGCCGGTCGCCGGCTTGGAGCAACTTGCCACCCGGCGCGTAGATCGCAGCGCCTTCGTTCATCGTCATCACGGGCGCGAGCATCGCAAGACACGTGGCGTGCGCTAGCGGGAAGTCGACGCCGTCGCGCGCAAGCTGGAGCGCTGGTTCGACGAGTCGCTGCCACGGCAGCCGTCCGTGCTCGCGCCAAAGCGCCTCGAGACCGGCGGGCAGTCCGGGCACGGCGCACGACGCCGGACCGACGGCGTAATGAACGAGCTCCGCGCCGAACGGGACGTCGAGGTGGATCAGCTCGGCCTCGCGCGGCTCGTCCTCCAAGCCGGGCACGGCGACGAAGCAGTCGAGATTGCGAACGCGCCCGCTCGCGGCCTCGTAGTAGACCGCGTGACCGCCTCCCAGAAGTCCCGTCATCACCGTCTCGGTGACACATGACGCGAGCGACGCAGCGACTGCGGCATCCGCCGCGGTGCCACCATCCTCTAACACAATTATACCTGCTGCCACCGTCGCCGGATGGCCGCCAGCTACAGCCGCCTGCATCGCACAAGAAACTATCGCGCCGCCGCCGCGCGCGGCCGGTAGGTTGAAGGAGTGGTGGATGCAGCCGCACAGCTGCCGCTGGTGCATGCCCGCGGACTGGTCAAGCGTTTCGGCGAGCTCGTGGCGGTCGACGGCGTCGACTTCGACGTCGAGCGCGGCGAGGCTTTCGGTTTCCTCGGGCCTAACGGTGCCGGCAAGACGTCGACGATGAGGATGATCGGCTGCGTCTCGCCGCCTTCGGGCGGCACGCTGAGCATCCTCGGCCTGGACCCGGTCACGAGGGGCGCCGACATCCGCGCACGACTGGGCGTCGCGCCGCAGCAGGACACGCTCGACATGGAGCTGACGGTGCGCGAGAACATCATCATCTACGGCCGTTACTTCGGACTGCCACGCAGCGAACTGGGCAGGCGGGCCGACGAGCTGATCGATTTCGTCCAGTTGACCGAGCGGGCGAACGACAAGGTCGAGCCGCTGTCGGGCGGCATGAAGCGCCGCCTGACGATCGCGCGCTCGCTCGTGAACGATCCCGAGGTCCTGCTCCTCGACGAGCCCACGACCGGGCTCGACCCCCAGGCGCGCCACACCGTCTGGGATCGACTCTTCCGGCTGAAGCAGCGCGGCGTCACGCTGATCCTGACGACGCACTACATGGACGAGGCCGAACAGCTCTGCGACCGGCTCGTCGTCATGGACAAGGGAAAGATCGCCGCCGAAGGCTCGCCGCAGGAGCTCATCGGCCGCTATTCAACCCGCGAGGTCGTCGAGCTTCGCTTCCGCGGGGAGAACCGTCCGGAGGAAGTCGCGGCCGAGCTCACCTCGCGCCAGGACGGCTTCGTCCGCAGGGTGGAAGCGCTTCCGGACCGGCTGCTGCTCTACACGGACGACGGCGACGCAACTGCCTCGCACCTGCACGAGCTCGGTCTACAGCCGGAAAGCGTGCTCGTCCGCCGCTCAACCCTCGAGGATGTCTTCCTTCACCTGACCGGTCGAACTCTGGTGGACGATTGAGCAGCCTGGCGCTGCCGCTCCGAGTCTTCGAGTACTGGCTGATGGTGTACCGCCGCGTCTGGCGCGGCACGGCGATCACGAGCATCGTCAACCCTGTGTTCTACCTCGGGGCCCTGGGGGTCGGGCTGGGGACGCTCGTGAACAAGTCCTCGGGTAACTCCCTCGGCGTCCCGTACATCGACTTCGTCGCGCCGGGAATGCTTGCGGCGACGGCGATGACGATCGCCTCCGGTGAAGCGTCGTGGCCCGTGATCGGGTCGATCAAGTGGACGAGGCAGTACTTCGCAATGCTCGCGACCCCAATCGGAACGCGGGACATCGTGCTCGGCCATCAACTCTGGATGACCGCGCGTGTGGCATCGACCAGCGCCGTATACCTCGCGGTGATCGCGGCCTTCGGCGGAGTCAACTCACCACTCGGCATCTTGGCGTTGCCGGCGGCGGTCCTGCTCGGCGCGGCCTTCACGACCCCGTTCGCGGCGTACGCAGCGACGCGTGAGTCCGACGCGGCGTTCGTGCCGGTCAATCGCTTCATCGTCGTCCCGATGTTCCTCTTCTCGGGAACGTTCTTCCCGGTTTCGCGCCTGCCTCTGCCTCTCGAATGGCTCGCCTACGCGACGCCGCTCTGGCACGGGGTCGAGCTCTGCCGCATGTTCACGCTCGGCGACGTAAATGCATTGCGCGCGCTCGGGCACGCGGCCTATCTGATGCTCTTCGTGGTGATCGGCTTCGCCTGCGCGCAACGAACGTACGCGGCGAGGCTGCTCAAGTGACCACGGCGGCGTTTGCCGGCAGCCGAGCGAATCTGCTCTTCGAGCGGAACCTGATGGTGTACCGCCGCTCGTGGCTGATCATCTTCTCGGGCGTCTTCGAGCCGCTCTTCTACCTCTTCTCGATGGGGATCGGACTGGGGCACTTCGTCGGGAAGGTCCCGGGACCAGGCGGACGGCTGATCGATTACGCGAGCTTCATCGCGCCGGCGCTGCTCGCATCCGCGGCGATGAACGGCGCCATCTATGACGCGACGAACGTGTTCTGGAAGCTGAAGTACATGAGGACCTACGACGCAATGCTCTCGACGCCGATCGGGCCGGCGGACGTCGCTGTCGGCGAGACCGCATGGGCGCTCTTCCGGGGCTTCCTCTACGCGATCTCGTTCCTGGCTGTGGCAGGGGCCCTCGGCCTGATCGAATCGGCCTGGGGCTTGCTCGCGCTCCCGGGCGCAGTGGTGATCGGCTTCGCATTCGCCGGTGTCGGCGTCGCCGCGACGACGTTCATGCGCACCTGGCAGGACTTCGAGCTGATCGGCCTCGTCCAGCTCCCGATGTTCCTGTTCTCGGCGACGTTCTTCCCGATCACGACCTACCCGGAGGCGATCCAGTGGGTTGTGCGCTTCTCGCCGCTCTACCACGCCATCTCACTCCTGCGCGCGCTCAACCTCGGGACGGTCGGCTGGGCCCAGCTCGTGAACGTTGCGTATCTGCTTGTCCTCGGGGCCAGCGGTCTGTTCGTCGCGCAGCGGCGCCTGGGCAAGCTCCTGCTCAAATAGCGACATCGTTGCTACCCTGTCCGCCGACCGCAGCCGCGGCTTTCCGCCTGCTTCCGGCGGATTGCTGGGACTGACGATACGGAGGTGAAATGGGCCTTACGAAGGAAGTCAAACAGGAGATCGTCCAGCAGCATGGGGCGAGCCAGACCGACACGGGCTCGACCAAGGTGCAGGTCGCGCTCCTCACGAAGCGCATCAACGATCTGACGGAGCACCTGCGTGCGCACCCGAAAGATCACTACTCACGCCGCGGGCTGCTCAAGCTCGTCGGCCGGAGACGTCGCTTCCTGACCTATCTCCAGAAGCACGACCTGGAGGGATACCGCGCACTGATCAAGGAACTGGGCCTACGCAGGTAGACCCGTAAATGTACGCCCAAGCCAGGCTAAACCCTGGCACGGGATAAACGTGGAAGGGTGGAGATTCGAGCGAGCGCCGCTGACGACGCTGACTCGAGTCCCCACTCTCCCGCAAAGCAGAGTGGAGGACAACTGATGGCAATTGCCACTGAGCGCAGGGCCGACGTCAGCGTGACGGTCGGCGGGCGCGAGATCACGTTCGAAACCGGCAAGCTGGCGAAGCAGGCGGATGGTTCCGTCGTCGTCCGCTCCGGCGACACGATGGTGCTGGCGACGGCGCAAGGCCGGATGGAGCCGCGCGAAGGCGCGGACTTCTTCCCGCTCACCGTCGACGTCGAGGAGCGCATGTACGCGGCCGGGAAGATTCCCGGCGGCTTCTTCAAGCGCGAAGGCCGTCCGACGGAGCGCGCGATCCTGACCGCACGCATGATCGACCGGCCGATCCGGCCGCTTTGGCCCAAGGGCTACAAGAACGAGACCCAGGTGATCTGCACGGTGCTGAGCGCCGACCTGATCACCGCACACGACATCCTCTGCATCAACGGTGCCTCCGCAGCTCTGATGCTCTCGCCGATGCCGTTCATGGGCCCGGTCGGGGCCGTGCGGGTCGCGATCATCGACGGCGAGCTCGTCGTCAATCCGACGCTGCCGGAAGTGGCGGAGCACAGGGAGCTCGACCTGATCGTTGTCGCATCACCCGACGCGCTGACGATGGTCGAGGCAGGCGCAAACCAGGTCAGTGAGGAAAAGCTGCTCGAGGCGCTCGACCTCGCGCACGAGGAGATCAAGAAGATCTGCGAGGCGCAGGTGGATCTCCAGCGCCGGGCCGGCAAGCCGAAGTGGCTCGATTCGAGCGTGACGGAAGAGGTCGAGCGGGAGTTCGGCGACAAGATCCGAGAGCGGATCAACGCCGAAGGCCTGCGCGCGGCCGACGCCGTCATCGAGGAGGCACTGGGCGAGCTGAGCATGGACTCGACCGAAGAGGACGTCCTCCGGCAAGTGCAGCGCAAGATGAGCCTGGCGGCGGTGCTCGAGCAAATCCGCCTCCAGTCGGTGTTGCAGCCGGTGCGGGAGCAGTTCGAGACCAATCTGCAGGCGCTGACCGATGCGGAGCAAGACTCGAAGGAGCTCAAGTCGGCAAAGCGTCAGCTGCTCTTCGACCGCATCATCGACACGGTTCAGCTGCCGTTCCCCGTCGGCCCGTCGGTCGGCGAGGGTCAGACGGCCACCGCGAAGGACTCGGTGACGAAGAACTACGTCAAGAAGTCTGCCGAGGCGATCTACAAGGAGCTCGTCCGCCGCAAGATCGCGGTGGACAAGCACCGGCCCGACGGCCGCAGTCCGGAGGAGATTCGTCCGATCGAGTGCGAGGTCGGTGTTTCGCCGCGCGTGCACGGCTCGGGCCTCTTCACGCGCGGGCAGACGCAGATCATGTCGCTGCTGACGCTCGGCACGGCGAAGGAGGGCCAGCGGATCGACGACCTCTCCCTCGAGACGGACCGCCGCTTCATGCACCACTACAACTTCCCGCCGTACTCGGTCGGGGAGACGGGCTTCATGCGCGGTCCTAAGCGCCGCGACATCGGTCACGGTGCTCTGGCGCAGCGCTCGCTCGAGCCGGTGATTCCGTCGACGGACGAGTTCCCGTACACGGTCCGCATCGTCTCCGAGACGCTCGAATCGAACGGCTCGTCGTCGATGGGCTCGGTGTGCGGCT
>DAINSN010000053.1:3164-13297 GCA_036741295.1 Gaiellaceae bacterium | reverse complement strand
GCACGTTCCCCGCGAAGCGGCGACCCTAATCCCCGCGCGAAAGCGCAGCTTTCGCTCAGCGAAGAACTTCCCGGACGCGCTCGGCGACGGCTTCCATCTCCAGGGTCGAGCCGGTGACGTCCTTCAGCATCTCCTCGGCGCGCATCCTCTGGCCCTCGCCCCAGAGCTCGCGGAGCAGTGAGCCGGCCTCGCGGGTGGCGAACCACTTCGAGCCGAACTTCTCCTTCAGGTACGCGCGCAGCTGGGCCTCGAACGCCCACGACCGCAGGTAGGACGACACGTAGAAGCCGGAATCGATGTCCGCAAGGTAGTTCGCCGGCGTCACGTCGATCTTCAACGCGTCGGAGAGGAGCTCTACGTAGCGGCCGCGCATCGTCGTCACGTCCTCTGCGGCGTGGAACTCGACCTCGTACAGGATCTTCGCGGCGTAGCGGCGCACGAAGTACAGGAGCCCGGTCGCGCCTTCGACGGCGTACTCGTTGGGACGCGGAAAGTCGAGACGGCGTGTCAGCCACTCGGGCTCGTCCGTCAGATGCTGCAGGAGCATCGCCCAGCCCTCGGTGACGGCGTTGTCGCCGAGCCGCTTCTCCTCCATCGAAAGGTTGCGCGACGTATGGGCGAAATGCTCGGTGTGTCCGCCTTCGTGGAAGAGTGCGCGCCAGTCGTCCGGGCCGCCGATCGGCTGGATGACGAGCACGACGCGGTCGGGCACCTCGATCGGCGCGCAGAAGGCGCGCGGGCTCTTGTTCGGCCGCTCCTCGAGGTCGAGCGTGACGTTCTCCTGCGAGCTCAGGTCGATCCCCAGGTCCTCGAGGGTGCCCTCGAGCGCCGGGACCATCTTGTCGGCGGGGAACATCGGATCCCATTCGGGGGCGCGGAAGAGACGAGGGACGTCCCAGCGCTCCGCCTCCGAGAGCGTGACGCCGACGCGGGTGCGGAAGAGCTTGTCGGCCCACTCCTCGTAGAGCTTCTCGGTCGAGTCGAGGAACGTGCGGCATTGCACGGCGAGGTCGTCGAGCGCAGAGGACGGCAATGCCTTGCGGTACAGCTCGAGGTAGTTCTCGAACTCGAGGTCGCGCGTTCCGCGTTGTATCGTCCGGGCAGCGTCGAGGTGGAGCGGGTTCATGTGCTCGTCGAGAAGATCGTTCGCACGCTCGTCGAGCACGCGACGTTTGTCTCGGTCCGGTTCGTTCGCGAGGGCGGGACGGACCATCCGGTAGGGAATCTCCTCGCCGCCCACCGACACAGCGAGCTCCGATTCCAGTTCGGCGAGCTTTTCGGCGTGATCACGGGTGAGCTCGCCGAAATACCCCTCGCAGGCGAATCGCCAAAGCTCCCGCACGCGTGCTCCTCCGTTCACCGCCAGGCCGATGGACTTGACCTGGTCGAGCTCGGTCAGGTTCTTGTGGCGCTCGTAGATAGGCGCCAGGTCAAAGGTTTCCTTTAGCCCGGCGTAATGGAGGTAGAACTCCTCGTCGAGCTCGGCGATGAACCGGTCCGCCTGGTCACGGTAGGCGTCCAGCTCCCGGTCAGAGGGCGGGGCGGGAGGCATCGTCTCGTAGGATACGTAAGCCGTGCAAGAGATCAGTCTCAAGACCGAGCGCCGTACCCAGCTGGTGGACATCACCCAGCAGGTTCAGGAGGCGCTCGGCTCGCTCAACGGCGCGGCCGCTGCACTCGTCTACGTTCCGCACACTACGGCGGGCGTCACGATCAACGAGGGCGCGGATCCCGCTGTCGCTCAGGACCTCGAAGCGGCGCTGGAAAAGGTTGTTGACGACGGCTGGGACTGGAAGCACGTCGCGGATCCGGATGGGCCGAATGCGCCGTCGCACATCCGTGCGTCGCTGATGAGCCCGCAGATCCTTATTCCGCTCGAAGGCGGCAAGCTCGCGCTCGGCAAGTGGCAGGGAATCTTCTTCTGCGAGTTCGACGGGCCGCGGGAGCGGAAGGTCTACGTCACTCCGCTGAGCTAACGCCCCCAGCCTTTCCAGGGAGCCGTTCGGCCGGGTGTGATCGTCCAGTAGTCGTGCTGCTCGACGACGCGGCCGTCGTCACCGAAAGTGAGCCAGGACGTGCCGGCGAGCGTGACGAGCTCGCCGCTTTCCGTCAGCGCCGCCCACCATTCGACCGTGGCGCGGTTGCCGGCGACGAGCGGTTCGCCCCACGAGAGCTCGAGATCGTCGCCCTCGTCGGCGAAAGCAGAGCGCGCGTAGTCGAGTGGGGGTTGCGGGTCGCGGTCCGGATGCGAGCGGTAGACGACGTCGTCGGCGTAGACCGGCGCCAGTTCGGTCTCGTCCTTTGCCCGCCATGCGCGGTCCCAAGCGTCGACCCATGCGCGGGCTGCGGCCTCCGGCTTCATGGGACGATCGTACGGCCTTCCGCCCACAGGACCTTCGAACCTCTTACCCCGTCTTAACCGCAACCTAAAGGCTGGCCGTTACAACCGACTGACCGATCCAGGAGGGGGTCATGCGAAAGTCGCTTCTAGCTGTCAGCCTTTCGGCGGTTGCCATCGCCGCGCTCGTCGCCTTCTCGGCACGCACGACCGACGCCGGAACGCAGCGGAAGCCGGCCAAGGCTCCGGCCGGAATCCACAAGATCAAGCACGTCATCGTGATCATGCAGGAGAACCGTTCCTTCGATCACTACTTCGGGACGTATCCCGGCGCCGACGGCTTCCCGCGCGCGGCGAACGGCGACTTCGCGGTCTGTGTTCCCGATCCCGTCAAGGGTGGATGTCAGATGCCGTACCACGACACCAACGATCTGAACGGCGGGGGCCCTCACGGCGAGGCGAGCGCGATCGCGGACGTCAATGGCGGCAAGATGGACGGCTTCATCGCGCAGGCGGAAGAGGCGCGGCGGAAGGGGTGCACGACCAACCCGAACGACCCGATCTGCTCGCAGCGTTCTTCCAATCCGGACGTCATGGGGTATCACGACGGGCGGGACATCGCGAACTACTGGGCCTACGCGCGCAACTTCGTCCTGCAGGACCACATGTTCGAGCCGAATGCTTCGTGGAGCCTGCCCGCGCACCTGTTCATGGTCTCGGAGTGGTCGGCGCGCTGCTCGCGTCCCGGCGACCCGATGAGCTGCGTCAACGCGCTGCAGGCCCCCGTCTCTCCGAAGAAGCGACTCGCCCCTGACTACGCCTGGACCGACCTCACGTACCTGCTGCACAAGGCTCGTGTTAGCTGGCGGTACTACGTCTTCAGCGGCACCGAGCCCGACTGCCAGGACGACGGGATGATCTGCGAGTCCGTCAAGCAGGGCGCACAGACGCCGGGCATCTGGAACCCGCTGCCGTACTTCGACACCGTCAAGCAGGACGGCCAGCTCGGCAACGTCACCACTCTCTCCAACTATTTCAACGCTGCGAAGTCGGGCACGCTGCCGGCTGTTTCGTGGATCAACCCGGCGGGCTCCGTGAGCGAGCACCCGCCCGGTCTCGTCACGGCAGGTCAGGCGTACGTGACGCGGTTGGTGAACGCCGCGATGCGTGGTCCGGAGTGGAAGTCCACGGCGATCTTCGTTGCCTGGGACGACTGGGGCGGCTTCTACGACCACGTCAGGCCGCCGGGCGTCGACCAGAACGGGTACGGCCTGCGCGTGCCGGGGCTCGTCATCAGTCCGT
This sequence comes from Gaiellaceae bacterium, assembly GCA_036741295.1. Taxonomy (GTDB): domain Bacteria; phylum Actinomycetota; class Thermoleophilia; order Gaiellales; family Gaiellaceae; genus 3-1-20CM-4-69-9. The sequence goes on along the minus strand of DAINSN010000053.1, from coordinate 9,657 downwards.
ACGCCCGCAAAGCGCTCGTCGACCATCAGACGCTCAGCTTCGACGCGTACGTCAAGTTCATCGAGGACGATTTTCTTCATGGTCAGCGTCTGGATCCCCTGACGGACGGGCGCCCGGATCCCCGGCCTGACGTCCGCGAGAACGAGCCGATTCTCGGGACGCTCGTGCGCGACTTCAACTTCGAACAGAAGCCGCGACCGGCGCTCATCCTGGATCCGCACCCTCCGACCGACCTCCACTGAGGAGCGGCTACGCTCAACGCGTGGCCGCTCCCGTCAGCAGAGATCAAGAGCTCGAGCTCACCATCGACCGCCTTGCGTTCGGCGGTAACGGCGTTGCGCGCCTGAACGGGTTCGTCGTCTTCGTCCGGCGCGGGCTTCCGGGCGACACCGTGCGGGCACGCGTGACGAAGGTGCAGCGGCGTCACGCCGAAGCGCTCGTGACCGAGGTGTTGCAGCCGAGCCCGCTGCGGGTCGAGGCGCCGTGCAAGCACTACCCCGCCTGCGGTGGCTGCCGGTTCCAGGATCTGGCCTACGAGGCCCAGGTCGAGGCGAAGCACGCTCAGGTCGGGGACGCCCTCCGCCGCATCGGCGGATTCGCGGAGCCGCCGCTCGAGGAGATCCTGCCCGCGGAGGAGATCTTCCACTACCGCAACAAGCTCGAGTACTCGTTCACCCAGCTCGAAGACGGGCCGACGCTCGGCTTGCACAAGGCCGGCCGCTGGGACGAGGTGCTCCAGATCGATTACTGCTGGTTGACCACCGACCTCGGCAACGCGATCCGCAACGCAGTCCGGGAGTGGGCGCGCGGCGACAAGCTTGTCGCGTACGACCAGGCAGAGCACACGGGCTACCTGCGCCATCTCGTCGTGCGCGAAGGTCGCAACTCGGGTCAGGTGCTCGTCCAGCTCGTCACGAGCCCGGGTGAGAAGTTCGACACGGGGGGATTCGTCGACACGCTGCGGCAGTTTCCGGAAGTGCGTTCCATCCACTGGTCGGTGAACGAAGGTCAGGCGGAGGTGACCACGAACCTCCCCACCCAGTTGCTGTGGGGAGAGGACGCGATCGAGGAGCAACTGTGCGGCATGCGTTTCCGCGTCCGCCCGAACGCGTTCCTGCAGACGAACACGCTCATGGCGGAGAAGCTCTACGAGACCGCGCGGGAGTTCGCCGCGCTCACCGGCAACGAGACTGTGTACGACCTCTATTGCGGGATCGGCACGATCGGGCTCCTGCTCGCACGTGACGCGCTCACGGTCTGGGGGGTCGACGTCTCGGAGGAGTCGATCGCGTGCGCGATCGAGAACGCGGACCTGAACGGGATCGGCAACGCGGCGTACTACGCCGGCAACGTCGGCCAGGTACTCGAGGAGCTACACGAGCGTGCCGGGGATCCGGATGTGGTCGTCGTCGATCCGCCGCGCGCGGGGCTTGCGGGAAAGGCACTGAAGCGCCTCGGCGAGATCGGCGCGCCGCGCATCGTGTACGTGAGCTGCAATCCCACGACTCTGGCGGGCGACGTCAAGCGCCTGCGCACCGAGTACGGCTATGGGCTCAAGCGCGTGAAGCCGGTCGACATGTTCCCGCACACACCGCACGTCGAGGCGGTGGCCCTGCTCGAGCTGGAATGACCGACGGGTTCGACCGCCGCGAGTTGCTCGTCCGCGGTGGACGGCTCGCGGTCGGCGCCGGCGCGCTGGTCGCGTTCCCAGGGTGGATCACGGTCGGGTCGCGCTCTGCGGCGGATCCTCGTCTCGTCGAGCTCGCCAACGTGGTTCAAGGAACGGTTGTGACGCCCGCCGACGCCGCCTACGACTCCGCGCGGCGGCTCTACAGCCCGCGCTACGACGACGTCCGTCCCGGCGCGATCGTCTTCTGCGAGACGGCCCAGGACGTCTGGCGGACGGTGCGCTGGTCACGGCGGCACTCGATCCGCATCGTCGCGCGTTCGGGCGGTCACAGCTACGCGGGCTATTCGACCTGCAAGGGCGTCGTCGTCGACGTGACCCGGATGAGCGGTATCACGGTGAACCACGCGGCAGGCACGGCGACGATCGGGGCGGGGGCGAGGCTGATCGACGTCGACGAGGCGCTCTTCGAGCAGGGTGTGATGATCCCCGCAGGCTCCTGCCCGAGCGTCGGCATCGCCGGCCTCACGCTCGGAGGCGGCCACGGATTCTCAGGACGCAAGTACGGACTGACCTGCGACAACGTCCGCAGGCTCACGATCGTGACAGCGGCCGGGCAGGCGCTCCTCGCGAGCCAGACGCAGCACCCTGACCTCTACTGGGCGTGCCGCGGCGGCGGTGCGGGGCAGTTCGGCATCGTCACGAGCTTCGTCTTCGACACGCATCCGGCCAGTGACGTCGTCACCCACCGCGCGACCTGGAACTGGAGCGATGCAGCAGCGGTCGTCGCCGCCTGGCAGGCGTGGGCGCCGAGCGCGCCCGACGAGCTGTTCTCGATGTGCGACTTGATCGCGACCGATGGGCCCGGCGGGCCGATCGTCGCGTCGAACGGCCAGTACTTCGGGAGTGAGGCTGCGCTGCAGTCTCTCCTGCAACCGCTGCTGAACGCGGCCACGCCGCAGACGATGACGATTCGGACGCGCTCCTTCATCAACGCGGCGCTCGACTGGGCGAACTGTTCGGATGTCTCCCGCTGTCACATCGGGGTGCCGAGCGCCGAGATCGGTCGCTCGGACTTCCTCGCGAAGTCCGATTACGTGGCCGCGCCTTTTCCGGCCGCCGGCATCCAGGCCATGATCCAGAAGATCGAGCAGCGCCAGAACGATCCGGCGCTCGGCGGCGGCAGCATCCTCATGGACGCCTACGGCGGCGCGATCAACCGTGTTCCGAAAGAGGCAACGGCATTCGTGCACCGCGACCAGCTCTTTTCGATCCAATACGTGGCCGCGAGTTCTTCCGCCGCCGATGCCGACTGGTTACGAGGGTTTCGCGCGGCGATGACGCCTTACGTGTCAGGCCAGGCGTACCAGAACTACATCGACCCCGAGCTCGAGCATCCGAACATCGCGTACTACGCGACGAACCTGGCGCGGTTGCGGACAACTAAGGCTCGCTACGACCAGAAGAACGTGTTCCGATTTCCTCGGAGCGTTGTGCCCGCTCCCGCCTGAGCCGCGTCCAGATCAGGTCGCCGTTCGCGAGCAGGAAACCGAGTGCGAGCAGCGGCAGCGCGGGGAGGCCGCCGAGCTCGCCCCAGACTGCGAATGCGAGCGTCGCGCCGAAGGACAGCGTCAGTAGCAACCAGGTCAGCTTGGGCCGCAACTCCCAGCGCACGGACGCCGCGAGAAAGAGCGAGAAAAACAGAAGATCGGGCAGGCCGAGGTTCGCGGCCGACGTCTCGCCGGGGATCGCGAAGGCGAAAGAGAAGTTCGTGAAGACCTCGCGGTGCTGGTTGACGATCACCTTCGTGGGCCCGCGCCACACGGAGTAGGCGTCCACCCAGGGAATGATCAGGGCGACGAGCACCACCCAGTTCAACGTCTCGAAGTAGCGCAGGAACCAGAAGCCGACGGCGGTGACGCCGAAGAGCTTGCAGAAGTTCTCCGGCGTGCTCAAGCCCGCGACGTGAAACAGAAACGCGAGCACGCCGAACGCGAGACCCGCGAACAGCAGTCTCGGAAAAGTGCGCACGGGTAACACGAGCCATACGAGCGCGAAGCACGCGGGGATGAGAACGAGCGCGATGAACGCGATGTCCCACCACGTCGATGCATTCCACAGCCTGTCGTGGAACGCGTAATAGAGGCCGAGCGCCGTCCCGAGGACTAGTAGGGCGGCAGCTCGGCCCACCATTGGCCGAGTGGCTTGAAAGCGTTCCAAAACTGAGTCTTCGCCGGAGCTTCGTCGAGCGACGCGTCGATGTCGGGGACAACCAATACCTGAACCGTCGCGGTGAATCGCTGGAGCTCGCCCGGCTTGTACTCCACCGTATCGGCCAGCGGGAAGTCGATCGCGTTGAGGAACTCGACGACGCTCTCTCCCATCGCCACGATGAGCTTCGGCTGCACGATGTGCAGCTCGCGTGTGAGAAATGGCCGTGACTCGCCCTCGTCGCCGTCCGTGAACTTGACGCAGTTCGTCCCGTACACCGACATCGGATCGACGTGGAGCCGCTGGAGCGACTTCAGGATCGCCTGGCCGGCGCGGCCGTAGAAGGCGACGCCCTCCTGCACCTCTGCCGGCTGTGGCCTGAATTTGAGCAGCATCACGTCCGCGAGGGGATGGCCGGATCCGACGATCGGCACTCGCGTGCCGCCGCCGGCCTGGGCCACCTCGTGGGCCAGGTCGTTGATCTCGACGATCGCCTTCTGGAGGTACTTCTCGTAGATCTCGTCGGTCGCTGGCACTGCTCAGACCAGTTTCGGGACTACCGAACGCGTTCCTTGGCCTGGGCCATCCACTTGAGGGACTGGAGGTACACGAGCGACCTGGGGCGGCGCAGGATCTGGGCCGAGCGGAGGCTGAGCAGGAACTCCTCCGGGCCCTCGAAGGCCCGCATCCGGACTCCCCCGGTGCCCACTCCCTGGAGCACGTGAGCGTCCGAGCCCGCTCCCATCGTGAGGTTGTACTTCCGGGCGAAACGGAGCGCTTCGTCGTTGTAGGCCTCGAAGAGGAGTCGGGCGTTGTAGACCTCGAAGACGTCGATGTCCGCGAGATGGCGCTGGAGCGTCGCGGGGTCCGCAATCGAGTGCATGCGGTCGAAGGGATGCGGGAGGTAGACGAGGCCGCCCTGCTCCTTGATGGCCGCCACCGTGTCGGTGAAGGACAAGCCGCGCGGAATCTCTTCGCGGAGGAAGAGGCCGATCACCTCTCCCTGGCCGTCCGTCTTCACCTCCTCGCCGGGGATGACGACGAGATCGTGATCGCGCGCGAGCTCGCTCGTCTCGAGGGCCCCGCCGAACACGTTGTGATCCGTGACGGCGATTGCGCCGAGGCCGATCGCCTCCGCGTGCATGATCAGGTCGGCCGGATCGACGGCGCAGTCGTGCGACCAGCTCGTATGCATGTGCAGGTCGCACAGCACCCAGGGGCGGTCCGCGAGCGGATCGTCTGTCCGGTAGGGCGCCAGACGCCGCTCCGTCAGCGAGTGGTAGAGCTCCTCGAGTTCGCGTGCCACGTCCGCGAAGCTCTGGCCCTCCGCGTCAGCACCCGCACGTTCCGCCTTGCGCTCGCGGAACTCCGGGTCCTCGGCGAGACGCGCAACTTCGGCGCCGGCGAGCTCGGGCTGCTCGCGCGTTCCCGGCGGGGAGGCGATCGCGCACCCCGACGCCGATGCTTCGAGCCGCACTCGCTCGAGCCCGTCGAGCGCCGGGACGAAGATGCTCGTCTCCCCGAGCAGTTGTGCTCGCGCAGCACCGTCGCGCGCGGTTCGGACGTGCACGCGGTCACGCAACAGGCGTGGGATCGTCGGCCGGCCGGCCAGAGGCTTCGTGCGCAGCAGGACGAGCTCCCATTCGGGCAGCTCCTCCAGCGCGCGAAACACGCCGCGCAAGAGAGCGCGCTCGTTCGGCCGCCACTCGAGCACGATCAGGTTGCGCTTCTGCCCGGGGTGGAAGAGCTTGGGCTCGAGGCCCTCGCTGACGACGCGGTAGCGACCGGGGAAGCGGATTGCCGCTGCCTCGGCCGTCTCCTCGTTGGTCGCGACCAGCGCGTCGATACGGCCGAGCAGGCGGTCGCGTTGCGCGCGTCCCGGCGGGTAGCCGAGCCGTTCCGCGTTCAGGAACGTCGCGACGGTCATGGCCTGTGCGTCACGCAAGGCGAGATACGAGAGTGAGGGGAGGCCCGGCTCGAAGCCGTGGACGATGTCGAACCGCCCCAGCGCGAGGGCAAGCGACAGGTTCGCGCGCGCGCCGACCGGCACGCCGATCCGGCTGCGCCGCGAGATGGGGACGGCCGGGCCGAGCGCCACCACTTCCGCGTCGAGACCGTCGAGCAATGCGCGCCTGCCTGCGGCGAGGTCACGGGCCCGGTTCGACGACGCGAGCACCGTCACCGTGTGGCCGAGCCCTCGCAGCTCCTTTGCAACGCCGGTCACGTGCTCGTTGACGTCGTGTGGCTGCGACCAGGCGAAGGGGGTGACGAGGCAGATACGCAGTGTCATCCTCGTCCGAGTGTAGATCGGGGCTACGTCTCGGTTGGTGCTTCGCTAGGCGTGGGCTTCGGAGCTTCTTCGGGTTTGTCGAAGATCGCTCTGGTCAACGCCTTCTTCGGGTTCGTCGTCAGGGCGGCGACCTTCCTGATCTCCTTGATCTCCTCGACCGCGACGGCCTCCTTAAGCTCGTCGAACGGTTCCTTGAGCTCACGCAGGCCCTTGCCGGCCGAACGGCCGATCGAGGGGAGCTTCTTCACTCCGAAGAGGAGCGCTGCGAGCAGGAGGAGGAGAAGAATTTCTTGCACCCCGATCCCTCCACCTAGCACGGCTCCGACGATAGCAACGGCTCGCGGATGAGGTGCTCAAGCTCTTGC
>DAINSN010000053.1:0-3064 GCA_036741295.1 Gaiellaceae bacterium | reverse complement strand
GGGGGAAATTGGGTCAAACTCCCGCCCGACTGCGTTCAACGACACAGGGGGAGAACATGCCAAGACTCAAGGGGGCGCGGCACGCCTTGCTTGCCGCTCTCGCTGTGGCGCTCGTCGCCGCGGTGACTGCCTCGACCGCATCATCCGCGGGGTCGGACCCACTGCGGAAGATCAACCACATCGTGGTGATCTACGAAGAGAACCACAGCTTCGACAATCTCTACGGCGGCTGGGAAGGCGTGAACGGTCGGGCCAATGCTGACGCCGCGCACACGCTTCAGGTCGGCCAGGCGGTGCCGCACGTCGCGTACCAGTGCCTGCTGCAGAACGACGTCAACCTGACGTCGCCGCCGCTTTCGGTCGCGTGCACGGACACGACGACGGCGACGACGTTCACAAGTCATTTCGTCAATGCACCGTTCTCGATCGAGCAGTACATCCCGAAGGACGCCCGAACGTGTCCTCAACCGGGTGTGTTCGCGCCGAGCGGACTGTTGCCCAGCCCCGCGAACCTGCCGGGCGGCTGCACAAGGGACATCGTGCACCGCTTCTACCAGGAGCAGTACCAGCTGGACGGCGGGAAGCAGGATCTGTACACGACGGGCAGTGACGCCGTCGGCCTCACGCAGGGGTACTACAACACGAAGGCGCTGCCCATCTACGACTATCTGCACGGAGGAAACCATCCGCATTACGCGATCGCGGACAACTTCTTCCAGGGCGCCTTCGGTGGTTCGTTCCTCAACCATCAGTGGCTCATCGCCGCGGCGACGCCGACGTGGGTCGGCGGGCCTGTGGCGCAGCACTCGATCATCGACTCGAACGGCATGCCGAACAACTATGCGCTGTACCACGCCACCGGGCCGGTGCTCGATCGGCCCTTGACGCAAGTCTGTCCTTCGGCCGTTCCGGGCCGCGCTTGCGGTGACGGAGCCGTCAACACGATCCAGCCCGCGTATCAGCCCTTCCGCGGCAGCCCTCAACTGCCGCCGCAGTCCGGCAACACGATCGGCGACGAGCTGAGTGCCGCCGGTGTCAGCTGGGCTTGGTACTCCGGTGGCTGGTCGAACGCAGACGGCGACGTGGGAGCGCCGGGTTGGACGAACGGGGCCGTTCCCGGAATCTGCGCGGATCCGGATTCTTCCCCGAATCCAGTCTGGCCGTATTGCCCGAACAAGGTGTTCCAGTTCCACCACCAGCCGTTCAACTATTACGCCAACTACGCGCCCGCTACGGCGACCACTCCTGCCGCGCAGGGACGTACGCACCTACGTGACGAGCAGGAGTTCATCCAGAACGTGAATTCCTCCTCGAGCCAGTGCAACCTCAACTCCGTCAGCTTCGTCAAGCCAGTCGGGCTGGAGAACGAACATCCCGGCTACACGAGCGAGACTCGCGGAAGCGACCACCTGGTCCAGCTGCTGGAGTCAATTCGGAACAGCAGCTGCGCCAAGGACACGATGGTCGTCGTCACGTACGACGAGTTCGGCGGTCAATGGGATCACGTCTCGCCTCCTGGTCAGGGGACCGTAGGCCCCCACGACCAGTGGGGCCCCGGGACGCGACTCCCGACCCTGATCGTCTCCCCGTTCCTGAGGGGCAACTTCGTCGTCGACCACACGCAGTACGACACGACGTCGATCCTCGCGACGATCGAGCACCGCTACGGTTTGTCGGCACTCGGCCCCGACACGCGGGACGGAGCGGTCAACGATCTATCCGGCGTCTTCGGCGCCAATCAGTACGAAGCAGGGAAGTAACTCGTAGGCACTCGTCCCCGCCGCCGCGCCTTGCACGGCGGCGGGGACAGGTAATCAGCTTGCGGTCGCGCCTTCCTCGATCTTTGAGACGTTGCGCGCGTTGTCGCGGATGAACTTCTCCGCCGCGTCGTAGGCCTCGTCGTCGGGCACCTGCTTCGGCGGCGATTTCATCAGGTAGGAGCTCGGGCCCTCGAGCGCGCCGGCGACGCCGTTGTTCAGCGCCAGCTTCGCGAGCCGGACTGCGTCGATGACGATGCCCGCGGAGTTCGGCGAGTCCCAGACCTCGAGCTTGAGCTCCAGGTTCAGCGGCACGTCGCCGAAAGCCGAGCCTTCCATGCGGATGTACGCCCACTTGCGGTCGCTGAGCCACGGCACGTAGTCGGACGGGCCGACGTGGACGTTCTCCGCGCCGAGGTCGTAGTCGAGCATCGAGGTGACGGCGTTCGTCTTCGAGATCTTCTTCGACTCGAGGCGTTCGCGCTCGAGCATGTTGAGGAAGTCGGAGTTGCCGCCGACGTTCAGCTGCATCGTCTTGTCGAGCCGCACGCCGCGCTCGCGGAAGAGCGAGGTGAGCACACGGTGCGTGATCGTCGCGCCGACCTGCGACTTGATGTCGTCGCCGATGATCGGCAGGCCCTTCTCCTCGAAGCGCCGCTGCCAGTAGGCCTCGCGGGCGATGAAGACCGGCATGCAGTTCACCATCGCGCAGCCCGCCTCGAGCACTTGCTCTGCGTACCACTTGGTGGCGGCGTCGGAGCCGACGGGCAGGTAGTTGACGACGACGTCGGTCTTTGTGTCGCGCAGGATCCCGACGACGTCGGCGGTCTCACCGGGCGCCTTGGTGACGACCTCGGAGATGTACTTGCCGAGCCCGTCATGTGTCATGCCGCGTTGGACCTCGATGCCGGTCTTCGGCACCTCGGCAAACTTGATCGTGTCGTTCGGGTGCGCCCAGATCGCCTCGGAGAGGTCCTTGCCGACCTTGTCCGTCGTGACGTCGAACGCGGCGGTGAACTCGATGTCGCGGATGTGGTACCCGCCGAGGTTCACGTGCATGAGGCCGGGCACGAACTGGTCGTCCGGCGAGTCCTTGTAGTACTCGACTCCCTGGAGGAGCGAGTTGGCGCAGTTCCCTACGCCGACGAGCGCGACGCGGACGCGATCGTCCAAGCGCGCTTTCCCGTTCTGCTTGCCGTTGCTCTGAGCCATCGGTCCTCCTCGATATCGCAGACTTGCTATATAGCGAAAGATAGCAGATTTGCGATGAGTGCTCCCGAAACGGAACTCTGGCTAGGGAAGCCGGC
>DAINSN010000052.1:0-13309 GCA_036741295.1 Gaiellaceae bacterium | reverse complement strand
TGATCGGGATCGTGGGCATCGGCATCCTCGCCGGCGTGCACCCGAGCGGTGGCTGGTGGGCCGTCGCGGGCACGCTCGCGGTGGTGCTCGCGTCCTTCGCCTACGCCGTGGGAGGGATCTACGGTCAGAAGCAGACGGCGCACCGCGCGGGGCCGGTGCTGGCAGCCGCGACGATCGTGGCCGGAGCGTTCGTGACGCTGCCCTTCGCTCTCCTGCAACTGCCCTCGCATTCACCAGGGTGGAAACCCGTCGCCGCCGCCGCCGCGCTCGGGATCGCGGGAACCGGGATCGCGCAGCTCCTCCTCTTCCGCCTCCTCCGCCTCTATGGATCCTCGCGCACGAGCCTCGTCACGTATCTCTTGCCGCCGATTGCGCTCTTCTACGGGGTGACGCTGCTCGGCGAGCGGCTGACGGCGCAGGCGCTCGGTGGGATGGTGCTGATCCTGCTCGGCGTCGCGCTCGGGTCAGGCATCGTGCGCCTCACGCGCGGCGCGCCCGTGGGCGAGACCCCGTGATCTCGATTCGGCGCGCGCAGGGCGACGATCTCGACTTCCTCGTCGAGCTTGTGAACCATGAAGACGTCCAGCGGTTCCTCGGGGGACGGGCGGCTCGGGACCGCGCCGCAGTCGCAGCCGAGATTCGACAGTCTCAGGGAGATCCGACGTCGTACGGCCGCTTCGTGATCGAGGTGGACGGTGCTCGCGCGGGCGTGATGGGCTTCGAGGTCGAGAACCGACGTTCGCGGATCGCCCATCTCGAGCGTCTGGCCGTGCATCCGGTATACCGGGGCCAGGGCGTGTCCGACCAAGCGGCACGGCTGTTACAGCTCCATCTCGTTCGGGACCTCGGCTACCACCGGCTCCAGCTCGAGATCTACAGCTTCAACGACCGGGCGCAACGGCATGCCGAACGCGCCGGCTTCCGGCTAGAGGGCGTTCGCCGGCAAGCGTACTGGCGCCACGGTGAATGGATGGACGGCGTTCTGTATGGGCTGGTACGAGATGATCTGGATGTGCCCGATGCGATCGCGCTCCTCCACGACTACGTCATGGTCCACAACGAGTGCGTGGGGAGCGGCGACTGGGAGCCGCTCTCGGACTGGTTCATCGAGGATGCGGAGCTTGCCTTCGAGGGTGTCCCGGTAGGACCGTTCAAAGGCCGCGAGGCGATCGCGGCCGCTTACGACGCCCAACCGCCGGACGACGAGGTCGTGATCTTCGGGACGGAGGAGAACGGCGAGGAGATCGTCGCCCGGTATGGCTGGCTGAAAGAGCCGGGCAAGCAGGCGGGGCGAATGCTCGTCATTCCGCGCGACGGGAAGATTCAGAAACTGATCGTGACCTTTGAGGAGGGCTGACCAGGAGCTTGTCGCGGGCCGTGCCGCGGGGGCGGCCCCGTTCTCGCTTCCGGCAGCTATCCGGAGAGGTAGTTGAACGCCGGCAAAAGACACCTAAGGTTAGAAGCTCAGAAGCACCTACTGCTCGCGTGGAACTGCTGAACATTTAGCCTCCAGTGCTAGGTGTTGCCAAGCGCTGGGTCGTTGCGAAGCAAATCGAAGGGGAGGGTCGTGAACAAGACTGATTTCGACGTAGGGATCATCGGCGGCGGCCCCGCGGGGTCGAGCATGGCGGCCTATCTGGCCAGGGCGGGACTCGACTGCGTGGTCTTCGAGCGAGAGTTGTTTCCAAGACCACACGTCGGAGAGTCATTAGTTCCGTCTTCCACGCGGGTGTTTCGCGACCTGGATTTTCTGCCTGTTCTGGAGGCCAACAAGTTCCCGCACAAGTACGGCGCGGCCTGGACTGCGGCCACGTCCAAGACCTACGACATGAACTTCGAGGGCGTCCCGGTGAACGATAACGCCGATGTGATGCTCCAGGATCACGATCACGCCGACGTGATGTTCCGGGAGCGCGACCAACCCGGAGTCGAGCAGAGCTACACGTACCACGTCGACCGGGGTCTCTTCGACAACCTCCTTCTTCAGCATGCCCACGGATTCGGCGCGCACGTGTACGAAGGCGTAGCGGTCAAGGGCGCTGACTTCTCTGAGCCGGACGTCGTGCGCGTGCGGTATGGGTGGGGGCGCAACGACGGCTCGACCACCGTGAAGATGCTGGTCGACGCCAGTGGACGGCGTACGCTGATCGGCAACCAGATGAAATGGCGCATCAGGGACCCGCTGTTCGATCAGTACGCCATCCACACCTGGTTCGAGGACTTCGATCGGAGCGCCCTCGCTTACCGGGAGGACATGGGTAATTACATCTTCATCCACTTCCTTCCGATCTCCAACACCTGGATCTGGCAGATCCCCATCACCGAGACGGTCACGAGCATCGGCGTCGTGACGCAGAAGAAGAACTTCGCGAAGAGCAAGGAGAGCCGAGAGAAGTTCTTCTGGGAGTGCGTCGGAAGCCGCCCGGAGTTGCTGGAGAGCCTCGAGGCAGCCGAGCGAATCAAGCCGTTCACGGACGAGGGCGATTACAGCTACGCCATGGAGCAGATCACGGGAGACCGACTGGTCCTCATCGGTGACGCCGCGAGGTTCGTCGATCCGATCTTCTCGACCGGTGTCAGCATTGCGTTGAACTGCTCGCGTTTCGCGCACGCCGACATCGTCAACGCATTCGAGACCGGCGACTTCTCTCGAAACGCGTTCCAGACATACGAGAGTACGCTCAGGCGCGGGACGCGTAATTGGTACAACTTCATCTCGGTCTACTACCGGTTGAACCTGCTCTTCACGGCGTTCGTAAACGATCCGCGCTACCGGCTGGACGTCCTGAAGCTCCTTCAAGGAGACGTGTACGACGACGACGAGCCCGAGGTGCTCACGCGCATGCGCGAAATCGTCACAAAGGTGGAGCAGAATGAAAACCACATCTGGCACAAGCTGCTCGGCGACCTGACGGTCAACGCGTTCGTCACCGCCTCCCAGAGCTGATCGGCCGTAGACGCTCGGCTCTGGCCTCTAGGATGCAGGCAAATGGCTAGGTACCTGCACACCATGCTGCGCATCAAGGAGCCCGACCGAAGCCGGAGGTTCTACGAGGCGCTCGGGTTCACGTTCAGCAACGACTTCGACATCGTTCGCAACGGCGACGTCGAGGCGACGAATTACTTCTTCTCGATAGGCGACCAACCGAATGTGCTCGAACTGACGTACAACCACGACGGTCGCGAGTACGAGCTCGGTACGGCTTACGGGCACATCGCGATAGGTGTGGATGGTCTCGATGAGACGCTGGCGAAGCTCAAGCAGCAGGGAATCGAACCCGAGCGCGAGCCATATTCGGTGCGTGAAGGAGGATCGCGCTTGACATTCGTACGCGATCCGGACGGCTACCGGATCGAATTGATCGACCGCGGGAGGTAGGTCAGTCCATCACTGTCGACTGGGACTGGTCGCGGGTCGTCTTCGACCACGTGAAGATCGGTGTCCGCGATGCCGAGGCGAGCCGCTCGTTCTACGGGACGGTCCTTGCGCCCCTCGGGATCCCGCCGCTCTGGGAGGGCGACCATGGCGGCCAGTACGCGAACCTCGTCGTCAGCGCGAACGCGGAACCCGGCGGGCCGATCCACATCGCGTTCGTGGCCAGATCGCGCGACGAGGTCGATGCCTTCCATCGCGCCGGCGTCGATGCCGGTTACGCCGACAACGGCGCTCTAGGGGTCCGCGAGTAGTACAGCTCGGAGGGGCCGGCCGCTACTACGCCGCTTTCTTGTTCGATCCCGACGGCAATAACGTCGAAGCCGTCGTGCGCGAGTTCTGACGCACAGTTTTCGGTGCAAGCCGCGCCGGGCTCACCGCGGGGCCCCTAACGAGCGGATCGCCCGCGTAAAGACCCCGACGCGTCCGGCTGACACGTGTCCGGCCGGAAGCTCGACCACGAACGAGGTCGTCCCGGGGAGCTTGTGGTTTTCCCAGCCCGTCGCCGAGCCGGGATACCGGGTTAGGCGCCGCAGCGGCAGCCGGACGAGGGAGGCGAAGCGCCGCTCGATCCGCACGTCGCCCCCAGACTCGTCGACGGCGTCGAGATGCTGGTGGAACCAGATCGAGACCTGAGGGCGCACGCGCAGAACGAGACGCTCGGCGATTCGGCTCTCCGGCTCGGAGAATGCGCGCGGGCCTGAATCGAACGTTGTGCCCTGGGCCCCCAGGGGCCGCCACTGCCAGGGAAAGTTGCGGTTGAGGTCGACGCGGTCGGCATTTTGCCGCGTGTCCGCGGCGACGCCGTCCGGATTGAGATCGGGAACTATCCAGAGATCCGTCCCGCGTGCCGCACGGCCTCGGGCGAGCGCCTGGGCGATCGAAATTCCTGCGGGCTCGTTCCCGTGTATGCAGCCGACGACGAGGATCCTGCGTGGGCTCGTCGGGTCCCCGACCTCGAACGCCCAGATCCGGCGTCCTTGCACCGAATGCCCCAGTGCCACCGCTCTGTGCACCTGGGGGATCGGCGTATTGGGAGTCGTGAACATAGAACTGCGGCTCATTGTGGCTCATGTCTTCCGATTTTGCCTCGCGCGCTTCGACACACTTCCAGCAGACTCTCGTGACTCACGCATGACGGGTTGCCGGTTACGTTGCTTGTCATGGCGGCAGGGACAGTGAAGCGCAAGAAGACGACCGCAACACCGTGGGGCCCGGCGCGCACGGTCGAGCAGCTAACCCTCCCACAGCGTGCCGGCGAGAAAAGGTTCGCTTCGGTGGTCCAGCTTCTCGAGACGGAGAAGGGCGAGCGGTACGTCCGCTTCGCGTATACGACCGGCGGCGTTGCGCGACGCGGGCCCGTCACCTTGCGGCTGCGCGACCTCGAGCGGCTGCGCGCATCGCTCGCCGAACACCCGGAGCTCGCCCAGGCGTTCGGCTACGGAGGTGACGCCTAGACGCCCGCCAGGGTGCGCTCGCGAGCGGCCTCGACGAGCGAGGACAAGATTAGGGCGCCGTCCGCCGAGCCGAGCAGCGGATCCACCGCGTGCTCGGGATGCGGCATCAGGCCCATCACGTTCCCGCGTTCGTTGACGACGCCCGCAACGTCATTCCGAGAACCGTTCACCGGTTCTGCGTAGCGAAGTACGATCTGGCGGCCCGCCTCGAGCTCGTCGTAGACGGTGTCGTCGGCGAACCAGCAACCCTCGCCGTGCTTCACCGGGATCGTGAGCCGCTCCCCCTCGGCGCAACGTGAGGTAAACGGAGTGTCCGTCCGCTCGACGACCAGCGGGACGTCGCGGCACACGAAGGAGAGCGACTCGTTCCGGCGGAGCACACCCGGCAACAGGCCGGCCTCGCAGAGGATCTGGAAGCCGTTGCAAATCCCGAGCACGAGCCCGCCTGCGCCGGCGAATGCGGCGACTGCCTCCATCGCCGGCGCGAACCGTGCGATCGCGCCGCACCGCAGGTAGTCGCCGTAGGAGAAGCCGCCCGGTAGGACGACCGCGTCCAGGTCGGGCAACTCGGTCTCGGTGTGCCAGACGAAGACGGCCTCCGCATCCAATGCGGACAGTGCCCAGAGCGCATCGCGGTCGTCGCACGCGCCGGGGAAGCGGAGGACGCCGATCCGCGGCTGCGGGCTAGTCATCCGGAGACTCCGCGAGCTCGATCTCGTAGCTCTCGATCAGCGGGTTCGCGAGCAGCTGCTCGCACATGCGTTCCACCTCCGCGCGGGCACCTGCTGGGTCGTTCGACTCCACCTCCAGATCGACCACGCGGCCCACACGCGCCTCGCCGACCGCAAAGCCGAGCTGGCGCAACGACGACTCGACCGCCTGTCCCTGCGGATCCAGGATGCCGTGCTTCGGCCGAACGAGGACGGTGGCCTTCACCGCAACACCACTTCGGGATCTGCGAGGTAAGCGTCGAAGGCGATGCCGGTCAGTCGCTCGAACGCTTCCACGTAGCGTGCCCGAGTGCCTGTGACGACACCGTCGGGAAGCTCAGGGCCCGGCGGCGTCTTGTCCCACCCGAGCGTCTCGCAGTAATCACGGACGAACTGCTTGTCGAACGAGGGCTGCGAGCCGCCGGGTGTGTATTCGTCGGCGGGCCAGAAGCGCGACGAGTCAGGTGTCAAAGCCTCGTCGCCGAGGACAAGCCGCCCTGCCTCGTCCAACCCGAACTCGAACTTCGTGTCGGCGATCAGGATTCCGCGCTGACCCGCGTGCTCCGCGGCGTGCCGGTAGAGGGCGATGGAGACGCGCTCGACCTCCGCGAGCATGTCGGCCCCGACCAGCTCGGCGGCCTGCTCGCGATCGATGTTCTCGTCATGGCCGGTCGTGGCCTTCGTCGCCGGCGTGAAGATCGGTTCCGGCAGCTCTGCGGACTCCATGAGCCCTGCGGGCAGCGCGTGACCACAAACCGCGCTGGTTGCCGTGTAGTCCTTCCAGCCGGACCCCGCGAGGTAGCCGCGCACGACGCACTCGATCGGCAGCATTTCGAGCCGCCGGCACTCGGTGGAGCGCCCGTCCGAGCGGAGAGCGAGCAGGTGGTTCGCACAGATCGCTCGCGTGCGCGCGAACCAGAAGCCGGACAGGCCGGTGAGGACGCGACCCTTGTCGGGGATGTCGGTCGGCAGCACGACGTCGAACGTCGAGATGCGGTCACTGGCGAGGAGCAGCAATCGCTCCTCGTCGAGGGCGTAGAGCTCGCGAACCTTCCCGCTGCCCACGTGGAGCGCGGCCTCAGACATGGACTGGTACCTCCTTCTGGACGAGGGCTTGCAATCGGTCGAAGACGGTGTCGACGTGCCGGACGGTCGCGTCCAGGTCGAAGACGGCCTCGAGATCCACGCGCCCGGCGATCTCGGGGTCGCCGCGGACCAGTTCGGCGAAGTCCGTCTCCTCTTCCCAGGCGCGCATCGCATGGCGCTGGACGAGCCGGTAGGCATCGTCGCGTGCGAGGCCCGCATCGACGAGCGCCAGCAGAAGCCGATGACTGAAGACGAGCCCGTGACTCGACTCGAGGTTCCGGCGCATCCGCCCGGGATAGACAACGAGGCCGTCGACGATCCACGCGAAGCGATCGAGCATGTAGTCGAGCGCGAGAAACGAGTCGGGAATGACGATGCGCTCGGCGGATGACTGCGAGATGTCGCGCTCGTGCCAGAGCGGGACGTTCTCGAGACCGACGAGCGCGTTTGCGCGCACGACACGCGCGAGCCCGCAGATGCGCTCGGCCACCTTCGGATTCCGCTTGTGCGGCATCGCCGACGACCCCTTCATCCCCTTGCCGAACGGCTCTTCGACCTCGCGAACTTCGGTGCGGGCGAGATGCCGGATCTCGGTGGCGAAGCGCTCGAGCGACGTGGCGGCGAGCGCGAGCGCCGAGAGCAGTTCGGCGTGGCGATCGCGGGCGATCACCTGCGTCGAGACCGGGTCGGGTTCCAGTCCCAACCGTTCGCAGGCGATGCGTTCGATCTCGGGATCGACCTGGGCATAGGTGCCCACCGTTCCGGAGAGTTGCCCGACGCGATTCGTCTCGAGAGCGTGCGCGACACGTCCCCGAGCGCGGTCGAGCTCGAACGCCCAGCCGGCGAGCTTCCAGCCGAACGTGGTCGGCTCCGCGTGAACGCCGTGCGAGCGGCCGATACAGATGGTGTGACGGTGCTCCTCCGCTCGTGCGACGACTGCTGCAAGCGCGCGGTCGATCCCTTCGAGGATCAGACGTCCGGCATCCTGGATCTGCAGCGAAAGCGCCGTGTCCACCACGTCGGACGACGTGAGCCCGTAGTGGAACCAGCGTCCCTCGGGGCCCAGTTGCCCCGCGACGGCGTCCACGAAAGCAGCCGTGTCATGGTCGGTGACACTTTCGATCTCGGCGACTCGCTCCGGTGAAGGCGCGCTCGCCTGCGCGCGAATCTTCGCGACCTCCTCGCTGGGGATCGCGCCCGTCTCTGCCCAGCCCTCGAGCGCAGCCAGTTCGACCTCGAGCCACCGCGCGAACTTGCTTTCCTCCGACCAGATCCCGGTCATCGCCGGGCGGGAGTAGCGCGCGATCACTGGGTCGATTCTAGAGAGGCGGTCGGTCCGAGAATCCGGGCAGCCAGGACAGCCGCGTTCTTCGCGTTGTCGACTCCGACGCAGGCCACCGGTACGCCGGGCGGCATCTGGACGATCGAGAGCAGTGCATCGAGCCCGTCGAGCACGCTCAGCGATGAACGAAGAGGTACGCCGATCACGGGCAGGTCGGTGTGGGCTGCGAGCACCCCTGGCAGTGCGGCGGCCAGCCCGGCGCCGGCAATGAGGACGCGCAGCCCGCGCTCGCGCGCGGTGCGTCCGTACTCGGCGACCGCGTCCGGCTGCCGGTGCGCCGAGCGGACCTCGAACTCGTGCGCGATGCCTCGCGCGTCCAGCTCGTCCATTGCCGCCTGCATACGCGACCGGTCCGACTCCGAGCCCACGACGATGCCGACGAGCGGGCTAGGCATGGGCCATCGCGGCGATGTCGTTGCGATACCGCATTCCCGCGAACGAGATGTGCTCACAGGCTGCGTAGGCGCGCTCCCGTGCAGCCGCGACAGTGATTCCTGTGGACGTGACGCTGACAATTCTGCCGCCGTTCGTCACCAGGCGGTCCCCGTTGAGCGCGGTGCCCGCATGGAAGACGTGCGCGCCGGCCTGCTCGGCGTCTTCGATCCCTTCGATCGGCGACCCCACATCGTTGCCGGCAGGGTAGTCGCCCGCAGTGAGGACGACCGTGACCGCCGCGTTGTCCGAGACCTCGAGGTCGACGCCGGAGAGATCGCCTGCCGCCGTGCGTGCGAGCGCACCGAGGAGGTCGCCGTTGACACGCGGGAGGAGCGACTGCGTCTCGGGGTCGCCGAAACGGCAGTTGAACTCGAGGACGCGTGGCCCGTCGTCAGTGAGCATCAGCCCGGCGAAGAGGACGCCGACGAAGGGAACGCCGCGCGCGGCGAGCTCCGCGAGCACGGGGCGATGAACCGTGTCGAGTACTTCCTCGACCTCGGCCGAGCCGAAGCCGGCCACCGGTGAGTACGAGCCCATTCCGCCCGTGTTGGGGCCGGTGTCTCCGTCATCGGCGCGCTTGAAGTCCTGCACGACCGGGAGGGCCAGTGCGCGCACCCCGTCGCAAAGAGCGAAGACGGAGACCTCCTCACCCTCGAGCAGTTCCTCGATCACGATGGAGTCGCCGAACGACGCTGCCGCGCGCAACGCGACGTCCAGCTGGGCCTGGTCGTGACAGACGAACACGCCTTTTCCTGCTGCCAGGCCGTCCGCCTTGATCACGCACGGCGGCCGGGCGATCGAGAGCGACTCCGCAGTCGGCACTGCTGCCGCCCGCATCACGTCTTTTGCGAACGACTTCGAGCCCTCGATCTGCGCCGCTCCGGAGCTCGGGCCGAAGACGGGGACTCCGACGTGGCGTAGCTCGTCTGCGACGCCCGCGACGAGTGGCGCCTCCGGCCCGACGACCACGAGGTCTGCTTCCAGTGACCGTGCCAGGGTGAGAAGGCCCTCGCCGTCCTCCGCCCGCACGGGATGGCAGCGGCCGAGCGCGGCGATGCCCGGGTTGCCGGGGGCGGCGTGGAGCTCGTCGAGATCTGGTGCCTGGCTGAGCTTCCAGGCGAGCGCGTGCTCGCGTCCGCCCGAGCCGACCAGGAGCACCTTCACACGAGGACTCTAGCGACCGGGCTTGACGGGTTTGCTGCTCGAACAGGGAGCCGCGCCGTAACCCGCGCGAACCCGACACAATCGGCAGCTCGTGAACGTCGACGACCCTTCCGATCTCGAGCGTCTCGCGGTCGACATCGTGCCGTTCGAGCCCGAGCACGCCGCAGGGTTCGCCGCGCTCGTCGTCGATACGTTGCGAGAGTTCGGCTTCGAGCCCGATGCGGAGCTCGATCGCGATCTCGAGGATCCCGCCGGGACTTACGCCGCACTCTGGATTGCACTTGCCGGAGGCGGCGTCGCAGGCTCGATCGCGCTGCGAGACCTCGGTGACGACGCCTACGAGCTCAAGCGGATGTACCTCCGTTCAGCGTGCCGAGGCAGCGGAGCTGGGAAGCGGTTGCTCGCGACAGCGCTCGATTGGGCTCGCGCGAACGGCGCCCGAGTCGTCAGGCTCGACACGACGGAGCGGATGGTTGCGGCACGCCACCTGTACGAGTCCGCCGGTTTTGTGCGGGTGCTGGGCGAGGCGCCGCGGCAGGGACAGCAGCGGTTGTTGTATGAGCTTAGGCTGCGGACACCGTGACCTTCGAGACCAGCCGTGAAGCCTACGACGCGTTTATGGGACGCAATGCGGACGTGCTCGCCCCACGCCTGATCGCATTCGCGGGCGTTCAATCGGGCGACCGCGTGCTCGACGTCGGCTGCGGGCCGGGCTCGCTGACCGAACCGCTTGCTGAGCTAGTCGGGCCGGAGCACGTCGCCGCCATCGACCCGTCCGAGCCGTTTGCCGCAGCCAACGCAGAGCGTGTTCCCGGTGCGGACGTTCAGGTCGGCGGTGCGGAGTCGCTGCCGTGGCCTGCCGACTCGTTCGATGCGGCGCTCGCGCAGCTCGTCGTGAACTTCATGTCCGACGCGGATGCGGGTATCGCCGAGATGCGGCGAGTCGTCCGCCCCGGCGGCATGGTCGCGGCCTGCACGTGGGACTACTCCGGCGGGATGACGATGCTGCGAACGTTCTGGGACGCTGCGCTCTCGCTCGATTCAGAGGCGCCTGACGAGGCGCGCACGATGCGTTACAACGATCCGGACGCACTGCGAGAGCTCTGGCTGCGAGCGGGACTCGAGGTAGTGGAGAACGACGCGCTCGTCATCGAGGCGTCCTACCGGGACTTCGACGACTACTGGGGCCCGTTCACCGGCGGTGTCGGTCCGGCCGGGGCGTACACCTCGTCGCTCGATCCTGATCGCCGCGAGGCGCTGCGTGAGGAGTGCCGACGTCGACTGGGCGATCCGGAGGGCGCCTTCACGCTCACGGCGAAGGCGTGGGCAGTGAAGGGCCGCGCCTAGCGCAGCGCGACGACGCTCTCGCGTTCCGCGCCCGTGCCGACGAGCGAGATCTCGACACCCAGCGCCTGCTCGACGAACGCGACGTACCCGCGGGCCGATTGCGGCAGCTCGTCCGTCAGCGGTTCCTGCCAGCCCGGCAACGTTTCGTAGACCGGGCGGCAGTGATGGAAGTCGCTTTGATGTGCCGGAAATTCGTACGTCTCGGAGCCGTCCCGGAGCCGGTAGGCAACGCAGACCGGCAATTCGGCGAAGTGCGAGAGGACGTCGAGCTTCGTGAGCGCGAGCGATGTGATCCCGTTCAGTCGCACGGCGTAGCGGAGCGCCACGAGGTCGAGCCAACCGCAACGGCGTTCGCGCCCGGTGACCGTCCCGAACTCGCCGCCGAGCTCACGCACTCGCTCCTGGTCGGGGCCTTCGATCTCTGTCGGGAACGGCCCTTCTCCGACCCGGGTTACGTAAGCCTTGGCGATGCCGATCACCCGGTCGATCCTGTTAGGCCCGATCCCGATCCCCGTCGCGGCGTTTCCTGCGACCGTGTTCGAAGACGTCACGAACGGATACGTGCCGTGGTCGAGATCGAGGAGCGTCCCCTGCGCGCCTTCCAGCAGAACCTCGCGCCCTTCGCGCAGCGCTCGGTCGACGAGCAGCGAGGTGTCCGACACGTAAGGGCGAATCCGTTGCGCGAACGACTCCAGCTGCGCCGCGGTCTCCTCAAGGTCGAGCGGCGGAACCCCGTAGACGCGCTCGAGCCAGACGTTTTTCTCTGCGAGCGCAACCTCGATCTTCTGGCGCAGGATCTTCGGCTCGAGCAAATCCTGGACGCGGATGCCGAGTCTCGCCGCCTTGTCCGCGTAGCAGGGGCCGATCCCGCGCCTCGTCGTCCCGATCTGCAGCTTGCCGAGGCGCCGCTCGCTCGCCTGGTCGATCGCGACGTGCCACGGCATGATCAGGTGCGCCTCCCCGGAGAGGTGCACGGCTTCGGTCGAGACGCCGCGCGACGCGAGCTCGTCCACCTCCGCCAGGAACACCTCGGGATCGACGACGCAGCCGGCGCCGATGACGCAGATCTTCCCGCGCAGGACGCCGCTCGGGATCTGACGGATCTTGAACGTCTCGCCGTCGACGACGATCGTGTGTCCGGCGTTGGGGCCGCCCTGGTAGCGGCAGACGAGGTCCGAGTCGAGGGCCAGCAGGTCGACGATCTTTCCCTTGCCTTCGTCTCCCCACTGCGCCCCGACGATCACTGTTGCGGGCACGAGCCCGAGTCTGCCAGAGCAGGCGGCTAGGGTCCGACGCCAATGTCGACTCCGGTGGCGCTTGTTGTACTGACGGCGGCGTTCGTGCTCACCGTGGGTGCGAGCATCGTGCTCGCTCGCGAGCTCGACCGGATCGGCGAACGGCTTGGCTTCTCGGAAGCACTGCTCGGGATGGTGACGGCGCTCGGCGCCGACGCACCGGAGATCGCTTCGGCCGTCGCGGCGGTGGTCGCCGGACACGAGGACACCGGTGTCGGTGTGGTGGTGGGGTCGAACGTGTTCAACCTTGCCGCTCTGCTTGGCGTGTCGGCTCTGATTGCCGGACGCGTGCGCATCCACCGTCACGGGCTGCTGCTCAACGGCGGCGTGGCAATCGTCGTTGCGATCATCGGCGCATTCGTGGCGATGGACCTCCTGCCAGGCGGAGTCGGGCTCGCTCTCGCACTGGTCGTACTGGCGCCCTATGTCGTGGTGTCTTCGCTGCACGAACGTGCACGTTCACGTCTGCCCGCGCCGCTACGCGAAGCCGTGGCCGAGGAGCAGCGGGATGCACGCCGCGACGAGTTCAGCCCGCCGGCGACGAGGCTCGACGCCCTCGCCGTCCTTCCCGCTCTCGCGGCGGTCGTGGGCGGTGCCTATGGGATGGTCGCGGCGGCGCAATCGCTCGGCGATCGCTTCGACGTCTCCGACATCGTGCTCGGAGCGCTTGTCCTCGCGGCCCTGACGAGCATCCCGAATCTCATCGCTGCGGTCCGGCTCGCCCGCCACGGCCGCGGCGCTGCCTGCGTGAGCGAGGCGCTCAACTCCAACAACGCGAACATCCTCGTCGGGCTCTGCGTGCCCGCGCTCATCCTGGGCTTCGGCTCGGCCTCGGGGATCGAGACCTTTGCGGCCTTGTGGATGGTCGGCATGACGGTCGTCGCCGTCGTGCTCGGTTTTGGCGGCGGTCTCACGCGACGCGAAGGCGGCGCGATCGTCGCGCTGTACGTTGCGTTCGCGGTGGTCGTCGCTACGGTCGGCTAGTTAAGAGGCCTGATGCGAAATTCGGCCGGGCCGGATGACGCTCCAGACCTCTAGCG
>DAINSN010000051.1:0-13731 GCA_036741295.1 Gaiellaceae bacterium | reverse complement strand
AAGAGGCGGCGAAGGCGATCGTCGAGTGGCTGGGCACGCGCGGCCGCGGGCGCCCGGCCGTGAGCTACCGCCTGCGCGACTGGGGCTGGTCGCGCCAGCGCTATTGGGGCTGCCCGATTCCGGTCGTCTACTGCGACGACTGCGGCATCGTTCCCGTGCCGGACGACGACCTGCCGGTGCTGTTGCCCGAGGTCGAGGACTACCTGCCCAAGGGAGTTGCGCCGCTGGCGCAGGCCGAAGACTGGGTTCGTGTCCGGTGCCCGCGCTGCGGCAAGGAGGGCCGCCGCGAGGTCGAGACCATGGACACCTTCGTCGATTCGTCGTGGTACTTCCTGCGTTACTGCGATCCGCGCAACGACAGCGCGCCGTACGACCGCGAGATTGCGGACTACTGGATGCAAGTCGACCACTACACCGGCGGCGTCGACCATTCGACCGTCCACTTGATCTACGCGCGGTACTTCACAAAGGTGCTGAACGAGCTGGGGCTGATCGGTCACCGCGAGCCGTTCAAGCGCTTCTTCGGAAACGGCTTCGTCACGCAGGGCGGCGCGAAGATCTCGAAGCGGGTGGGAGGCGCCGCACCCGACGAGCTCATCGAGAGCTACGGCGCCGACGCGACGCGACTCTCGGTGCTGTTCATCGGCCCGGCCGACCAGGACATGGAATGGACCCCGGCGGGCGTGGAGGGGATGCAGCGCTTCTTACGCAGGCTCTGGCGTGTGGTCGGCGAGGTTGCCGACGCCCCGGTGGGCGGTGCGCCGGGCGACGGGGCGCTGGCTCGCAAGGCGCATCGCACGATCGCGCGTGCCACCGACGACCTCGGCCGGCGGCAGCAGTTCAACACGCCGATTTCGACGGTGATGGAGCTCGTCAACGAGCTGGCGAAGGCGCAGGACGATCCTGCTGCTCGGTTTGCCGCCGAAACCGCGGTGTCGTTGATCCAGCCGTACGCGCCGCACATCGCGGAGGAGCTTTGGGAGCGGTTGGGACACGAGCGCCTGTGGGAGCAGCCGTGGCCCGAGGCAGATCCCGCCTTGCTCGAAGAGGACACGTTCGAGCTGGTCGTGCAGGTGAACGGGAAGGTTCGCGATCGCATCCAGGTTCCGGCCGACCTGCCGGAGGAAGAGCTCGTCGCGCGCGCCAAGGAGTCGCCGAAGGTGCAGGCGCAGCTGAACGGCGCGGAGATCCGGCAGACGATCGTCGTACCGCGCAAGCTCGTGAACCTCGTCGTCAGCTAGCCCAGTTTCGACACAGAGTCGTCACGGACGCGTGACAGCCTTGTTGCCACGATTGGCGACATGCCCGAGATCCCGTTCGACCGGCGGCGCGTGTTGGCAGTCGGAGTGGTGGCGCTGCTGGTGCTCGTCGTCGCCGGCAAGGTGTTGCTGCGGCCTGCGCGCCCGGTGGTGCCGCCGCCTGTGCGGGTCTCGGCAGCGGCGAGCCACGCTCCCGCGCCCAGGTTGTTCGTCAACGTCGTCGGTGCCGTCCGGCGGCCGGGGCTCTACCGGCTGAGGGACGGTTCGCGCGTCGCGGATGCGGTCAGCCGCGCGGGCGGGCCGACGCCGAAGGCGCAGATCGAACTGGTGAACCTCGCTGCACGGATCGCCGACGGCGAGCAGATCGTCGTGCCTCGTCGCGGGCTCGCGAATCCCTCCGCCGGTGCGTCCGGTGGTGCCGTGGCCGCAGGCCCGGTGCATCTGAACAGCGCCACGCTCGAGCAACTCGATGCGCTGCCCGGAGTCGGTCCGGTCACCGCGCAGAAGATTCTCGACTACCGGCAGCAGCACGGTGCCTTCGGCTCGGTCGACGAGCTCGATGCGATCTCCGGAATCGGGCCTGCAAGGCTCGAGCAGCTCCGTGGGCTGGTGGCGCCGTGAACGACTGGCTTGTCCGTCACAGGTCGCAACTCCTCGCCGGCTCGCTCTGCCTGGGCCTCGCGGCCGCGAACGTCGTGCGCGCGCAGGCCGTGCTTGCCTTGTTCGTGGCGGCTCTGCTCGGAGGCGCCGTGGCTGCCTCTCGCGGACAACGGCGTCTCGGCCTGCTGGCGGTCGCGCTCGCGCTGACTGGGTGGTGGTGGGGCAGTGCGCGTCTCGATGCGCTCGATCGCAGCCCCTTGACAGCTCGTCTCGGCACCGCTGCTCGCGTGGGCATGACCGTCACCGGACCGGCACGACGCGGAAAGTACGACGTGCGCGCACCGGCGGTCGTCACGCAGTTCGCCGGACGAGCGTTGCGCGAGCCCGTGCAGCTGAAGCTTCCGCTCGGACGAGCGCCGCCGCAAGGGGCCATCCTGGACGCGCTCGTCCGGGTGACCGCCCCTCGCGGACCGAAGAACGGGTTCGACGAACGGACGTGGCTCCGGCGTCACGGCGTGCACGTCGTCCTGCTCGTCGACCGCTGGCGGATCGTCGGCCGGCGCGGCGGGCTCGGCGGCGTCGCGGACGCCTTGCGACGACGGCTGCAGCACTCCGTCGCGCGAGGGTTGACCGGGTATCGCGCCGCCGTGCTGGAGGGCGTCGTCCTCGGCGCGGACAGTGGGCTGTCGGACGAGTTGAGACGTCGCTTCCGCGCCTCCGGGCTCTACCACCTCCTGGCCGTCTCGGGACAAAACGTGGCACTCGTCGCCGGCAGCGCGTTGCTGCTCGCGTGGCTGGTCGGCGTGCCGCGTCTGATCGGTCAGCTGTGCGCGTTGGCTGCGATCTGCGGCTACGTGCTGGCAGTCGGCGCACAACCCTCGGTGATCCGAGCGGGCGTCGCGGGCGCGCTGGGCTGCCTCGCCTGGCTGACGGCTCGCGCGGCCGACCGCTGGCACCTCCTGCTCGTCGGCGCGATCGTCCTGCTCGCGTGGAACCCGTACACCCTCCTCGATCCCGGCTTCCAGTTCTCGTTCGCCGCAGTGCTCGCGATCTTCCTGCTGGTTCCGCGCTTCGTGCGCTTCCTCGAGGGGTACCCGCTCGGGCAATCGCTCCGGCTCGTCGTGGCCATCTCTGCCGCGTGCGGGCTGGCGACGGCGCCGATCGCGTGGCTCCAGTTCCATTCGGTGCAGCTCCTGACCGTCCCCGCGAACGCGCTCGCCGCTCCGGTGGTCGCTCCGCTGCTCGGGCTTGCGCTTGCCGCCGCCGCAGTAGCCCCCTTCTCCCTGGGCGCCGCTGCCGCGCTCGCATGGCTGAACGGGTGGTGTGCGGTGTATCTCGTCGCCGTTGCGCGGCTCGTGGGCGGCCTGCCGATCGCGCAGATCCGGTCGACACGCGCCCTGCTCGTGCTGCTGGCGGGTGCCCTCCTTGCAGCCGCCTATGCTTGTCCTCCGCGATGGCGACAGAGCTCAAGCCCGTCTACCTGATCACCGGCGGCGACCGGCCGAAGATCCAGCGCGCGCTTCGCCGGCTGCGCGACCGGATCGGTGAGGAGGGCGTCGAGCTTCTCTCTGCGCAAGAGTCCGGTGGCGACGATGCGGTCGCCGCATGCAATTCGATGGGACTGCTCGGCGGCGGCCGGCGGCTCGTCGTCGTCGAGGAGGTCGAGCGCTGGAAGGCGGCGGACGTGAAGGCCGTCGCCGCGTACCTGGCGAGCCCCGCTCCCGACACCGTGCTCGCGCTCGTGGCCGCGGAGCTCAAGAAAGACTCCCCACTCGGCAAGGCCTGCGCGAAGTCGGGGGACGTGCTCGTTTTCGACGTCCCGAAGCGCCGCGTGCCTGAGTGGGTGACGACGCAGTTCACCGAACGCGGCGTGACCATCGACGCGGAAGCGGTCCGTCTCCTGGTCGAGATCGTGGGCGAGGACCCGGAGGAGCTCGCGTCCGAAGTGGACAAGATCGCGACCTGGGCCGGTGGTGACTCCGTCGGTGTCCGCGAAGTCGAGGAGCTCGCCGCGGGTTGTGCGGAGGTGCCGGGCTACGACCTGACGGATGCGTGGGGGAGGCGCGACCTCTCCGCAGTGCTGACGGCCTGCCAGACCCTGCTCGAGCGTTCCGGCGATTCGGTGTCGCGCACGGTGCCGTCGTTGATCGGGCTCCTCGTCAGCCACGTGGGCCGAGTTAGGGACTGCCAGTTGTTGGCAGAGGAGGGTTTGAGCGCGCGCGAAGCGGCTGCCCGCATGAAGCGGCATCCGTTCTACGTCGAGAAGCTCTACGCGCAGGCGCGGAACTACGGCCCGGACGAGCTGCGCGAAGCGGTCGTCCGCCTCGCCGCGCTCGACCACGCCGTCAAGGGCGGATCGCGCCTCGCGGTCGATCTCGAGCTCGAGCGCGCACTGATCGACATCACGCGGCCGCGCGAGGCCGTCGCCGCCGCCAGCTAGCTCTTACGCGAGGAAACGAGCCGCGCGGCCTGCGCCTTGCGGCGCGCCGCAGTGTTCCGGTGCAGAGCGCCCCGGGCCGCGGCGCGGTCGAGCCAGCGGACGAGCTCGCGGTGCTCGGCCTGCACCTGCTGCTCGTCGCCTGCCTGCACGGCTGCCTGAAGCCGCTTGGCCAGGGTCTTCGCAGTCGACTGGTAGCGCAGGTTCTCGAGCCGCTGCTTGGCGGCCGTGCGAACGCGCTTCTTCTGTTGCTGGATGTTCGGCATCGCGTGAAAAGGCCCGCAGTGCGCGGGCGCGAGGATGGTACCAAAGGCCGTCCGCAGGCCCGACGCCGCAAGGCTGCGCCGTTCACCTGCCTCCCTATACTCGGCGCGTGGACGAGAAATCGGGCCGCCGGCTCGCAAGGTCGACGGCGATCTTCTCGCTCGCCACCGGGCTCTCCCGGATTCTCGGGCTCGTCCGTGAGGTCGTCGCGGCGTACTACTTCGGCGCCGCCGGCAAGATCAACGCCTTCACCGTCG
The DNA here is from genome assembly GCA_036741295.1 of Gaiellaceae bacterium. Taxonomy (GTDB): domain Bacteria; phylum Actinomycetota; class Thermoleophilia; order Gaiellales; family Gaiellaceae; genus 3-1-20CM-4-69-9. The sequence continues at coordinate 8,914 of DAINSN010000051.1, read as the reverse complement.
CGTTCCAGGTGCCGAATCTCGTCCGCGCTCTGGTGGCCGACGCTGCCCTCTCGTCCGCCTTCGTCCCGGTTTTCACCGAGCTGCAGGAGAGAGGGGACAAGCAGCGCGCCTGGCGAGTCGCGTCGAGCCTCTTCTGGCTCGTGCTCCTGGCGCTCTCTGCGCTGACGGCGCTGTTCATCGTGGCCGCCCCGTGGATCATCGGGCTGTTCGGCGATCCCGGCGGCGACAGGCAACTTGCAATCGGGCTCTCGCGCGTGCTGTTCCCAATCGTCGCGCTGCTCGGGGTCTCGGGAATCGTCGTCGGAATCCTCAACAGCTACGAGCGCTTCTCGGTGCCGGCGCTGAGCCCGGTCTTCTGGAACATCGCGATCATCGTCGGCCTCGTCATCGGCGTGCCGCGAGCCCACACGATGAGCGGGAAGCTGTACGTCTACGCGGTCTCGATCGTGATCGGCACCGTGATCCAGGTGCTGTTGCCGATGCCGTGGCTGCGCGGGCTCGACGGCAACCTGCGCGTCCTGATCGACTGGCGCGACCCGGCGGTATGGCGCGTTCTGAAGCTCATGCTGCCTGTGACGCTCGGCCTCGGCCTGATCAACTTCAACGCGGTCGTCGACTCGATCTTCGCATCGAGGCTCATCGATCCGTCGCTCGCGCCGACTGCGATCGACAAGGCGTTCCGCCTCTACATGCTCCCACAAGGGATCTTCTCCGTCGCGATCACGACCGTGCTCTTCCCCTCGCTCTCGCGGCTCGCCGCACGCGGCGACCAAGCGGGGTTTCGCAACACGCTCGCGCTCGGACTGCGCCAGATCGCGTTCCTGCTGATTCCCGCCGGCGTCGTCAGTGCGCTGCTGGCCGAACCGATCACTCGGCTCGTGTACCAGCGCGGTCACTTCGAGCCCACGCAGACCCCCGTGGTCGCCGGCGCCCTCGCCGCCTTCTCGGCGGGGCTCTTCTTCAACGGAATGATGTTGCTGCTCAACCGCGCGTTCTTCAGTCTCCAGTCGAACTGGATTCCAACAGCGGTTGCGCTGGGCAACCTCGCCTTGAACGCTGCGCTCGACGCGGCGTTCTATCGATTCGGAACGTGGGGCATTCCGCTTGCGACATCGCTCGTGAACGTTGCAGGCAGCCTGGTCCTGATCGTCCTGATGAGGCGCCGGCTCGGCCGGCTCGGGTTCAGGGAGATCATCGATTCGCTCGTGCGCATCGTGATCGCCTCGGCCGTGCTGGCGGGAACCGCCTACGGCACGTGGTACGGGGTCGATCGGGCCCTGGGACGCTCTTTCGTCGGACAACTCGTTTCGGTCGGAAGCGCGCTGGTGGTGGGCATCGCCGTCTACCTCATCTCCTGCCGTGCGCTGAAGGTGCGTGAGCTCGGGGCGTTGCTAGCGTTGCGCAGCCGTCTCAAAGGCGCCTGACCATGACTCAAGACCGCATTCGCAACTTCTCGATCATCGCCCACATCGACCATGGGAAATCGACCCTGGCCGATCGCATCCTCGAGCTCACGCACGCCGTCTCCAGCCGTGACATGCGCGAGCAGGTGCTCGACTCGATGGATCTGGAGCGCGAGCGCGGCATCACGATCAAGGCGCAGGCGGTGCGCGTCGTGTGGAAGGGCCACCAGCTCAACCTCATCGACACGCCCGGCCATGTGGACTTCACCTATGAGGTCTCGCGCTCCCTGCAGGCTTGCGAGGGGGCGCTGCTCGTCGTCGATGCGGCGCAGGGCACGCAAGCGCAGACACTCGCGAACGCCTATCTCGCGATCGAGAACAACCTGGACATCGTCCCGGTGGTCAACAAGATCGATCTGCCCTCTGCCGATCCCGACGCGGTCGCACGCGAGATTGCAGATCTGATCGGAGACGACCCCGAGCACGTTCTGCGGATCTCCGCCAAGACGGGCCAAGGCGTCGAGGACGTGCTCGACGCGATCGTCGAGCGCGTGCCATCACCCTCGGGCAATCCCGATGCGCCCGCGCGTGCGCTGATCTTCGACTCGTCGTATGACCAGTACCGCGGCGTCGTGGCGTTCGTGCGCGTCGTGGACGGAAGCTTCTCGACACGCGAGCCGCTGCGCGCGATGGCGCTCGGGACCCGGTTCGAGGCCGAGGAGCTCGGCTTCTTCTCTCCCACCCGCAGCGCAACGGGAACCCTCGAGGCCGGCGAAGTGGGTTACGTCATCACCGGCTTGAAGGACGTCTCGCGCCTGCGCGTGGGCGACACGATCACGTCGGAGAGGCGGCCGGCCGCGGAGCCGCTGCCCGGCTACAAGGAAGTCAAGCCGATGGTGTTCTCGGGGCTGTTCCCGACGGACTCAGACGCCTATCCGGAACTGCGCGACGCGCTCGAAAGGCTGAAGCTGAACGACGCGGCGCTGTTCTACGAGCCCGAGACGTCTCAGGCGCTCGGGTTCGGCTTTCGTTGCGGCTTCCTCGGGCTGCTGCACATGGAGATCGTCCGCGAGCGGCTCGAGCGCGAGTTCGACCTCGACCTCATCGTCACCGCGCCGAACGTGGCCTATCGCGTGAAGCCACCGAACGGGGAGTGGAAAGAGGTGCACACGCCCTCCGACATGCCGAACGAAGTGGAGGAGGTGGAGGAGCCCTACATCAAGGCCTCGATCATCGTCCCCAAGGAATTCGTCGGCGCCGTCATGGAGCTGAACAACGACCGGCGCGGGAGCTTCGATCACATGGAGTACCTCTCCGAGCAGCGCGTTCATCTGACCTATGAGCTCCCGCTCGCAGAGATCGTGCTCGACTACTACGACCAGCTGAAGTCGCGTACGCGTGGGTACGCCAGCTTCGACTACGACGTGATCGACTTCCGCCCCGGCAAGCTCGTACGCGTGGATGTGCTCGTCGGCGGCGAGCCGGTCGATGCCCTCTCGCTCGTCATCCACCGCGACTCGGCCTACGACCGCGGGCGCGCGCTCGTCGAGCGGCTGCGCGAGGAGATACCGCGCCAGCACTTCGACGTCGCGATTCAGGCGGCGATCGGTGCCCGCGTGATCGCGCGTGAGACCGTGAAGGCCAGGCGCAAGGACGTGCTCGCGAAGTGTTACGGCGGCGACATCTCGCGCAAGCGGAAGCTGCTGGAAAAGCAGAAGGCCGGGAAGAAGCGCATGAAGCAGGTCGGAATGGTCGAGGTGCCGCAGGAAGCGTTCCTAGCGGTGCTCAATCTCGATTCGGAGAAGAAGTCGTGACCCTCGGCGCCCGGCATCTCTACGTTCACCTTCCGTTCTGCGCGCACCGCTGCGGCTACTGCGACTTCGTGACGGCGGTCGGGCGGCGCTCGCAACACGCCGATTACGTCGAGGCGCTGCTCGCCGAGCTCGAGCTCGAGCGCGGGGTGCTCGCGCCGGAGCTGGAAACCGTCTTTCTCGGCGGCGGTACGCCGACGTTCACGGAGCCCCATGCGCTGGAGCGCCTGTTGGTGTCGCTGCCCCCGGCAAGCGAGGTGACCGTCGAGGCGAATCCCGAGACCGTGACGCAGGAGCTCGCCCGCATGTTGCGCGCGCAGGGAGTGAATCGAATCTCGCTGGGCGTGCAGAGCTTCCGCCCGCACCTGTTGGAGGTCCTCGATCGTGTTGTCCAACCGGACACCGTCCGGCGCGCCTTCTACCATCTTCGTGATGCCGGATTTGACAACATCTCCTTCGACCTCATCTACGGAATTCCGGGCCAGACCCCCTCCGATCTCGCCGGCGACCTTGCCGACGCACTCGAGCTCGGGCCCGAGCACCTCTCGTGCTACGAGCTGGAGGCAAAGCCGGGGACGCGCTTCACCCACGCTCACGGGGACGAACTCGAGCGCCAGGCCGAGGCGATGGAGTCGTACTTCGAGCTGGTCGTCGAGCGGCTGACCGGCGCCGGATATCGCTGGTATGAGACGGCGAACTTCTGCCGCACCTCCGAGCGCGCCGGACTGCGTGATCTGCGCTCCCGGCACAACCTCGCCTACTGGCTCGGACGGGACTACCTCGGCCTCGGCGTGGGCGCGGTCTCTACGATCGCAGGACGCCGGTGGCGGAACACGCCTCGCCTGGCCGGATACATGGAAGCGCTCGCGCGTGCGATGGTGCCCGAGCGCGAGGTCGAGCCCCTCTCGAGCGACGTGCTCCGACGTGAACGCGTGATGCTCGGCCTGCGGCTGGACGAGCCGCTCGTACTAGGGGACCTCGCCGGGGTCGTCGACGACCGTGCCGTGTCGCGTCTCGAGCTCCTCGGGCTCGTGCGCAGCGACGCCGATCGGCAGACGCTTGCGCTCACGCCCCGCGGCCGATTCCTCGGCGGCGGAGTCACAGTGGACCTGCTCACGTAGGGCGCCCGCTAAAATTCCTGCAAATGGCGTCTGATCCAGCTGCAACTCTCACGGCTCGACAGCGCGCGCTGCTTGCGCTCGTGATCGAGGAGTACGTCGCGACCGGACAGCCGGTGGGCTCGAGGCACCTCGTTGAGCGCGGCGAGCTGAACGTGTCGCCGTCAACAGTGCGCAACGAGCTCTCGGAACTGGAAGCGCGAGGCCTCCTCACACATCCGCACACGTCGGCGGGTCGGGTCCCGACCGAGCATGGCTACCGGCTTCACGCGGACGAGCTGCTGGCGCGGCAGGATCCGCGGCCGGGCTCGTTCCCGCTCGACCTCTCCGAGCTCCGCCGGGAGATCGATTCCGCCCTCGAGGCGACCACGGAGATGCTCTCGCGTGTAACTAGTCAGCTCGCCCTCGTGTCCGCGCCGCCGCTGGAGACCACGACGGTGCGACACGTCGAAGTACTGCTCCTCAATCCGCGCACGGTGATGGCGGTCGTGATCACCTCGACCGGCGGCGTCGCCAAGCGGGTTGTGACCTTCGACCGCGCCGTCGATCCGGGGCTCGCCAAATGGGCGGGCGAGTACCTGAACGACCGGGTGGCCGGGCTGCAGCTCGGAACGAGCCGGTTGCGCCGCGAGTTGGAGGACCCGAGCCTCTCGGGGGCCGAACGCGAGTTTCTCGCGGCCCTGAGGCCCGCGTTCACGGATCTGCTCCAGGCCGAGCAGCGGCTGTACGTGGGAGGCGCCGCAGACCTGCTCGACTCGGCGCGCGAAGACGATCTCGGCATCTACAAGCACGTGCTGGTGACGCTCGAACGCCGCGCGGCGCTGCTCGAGATCCTCGGCGAGGCCCTCGACCCGCGCCGCGCGTTCGTCCGGATGGGCGGCGACCTCGAGCACCCGGCCTTCCAGGACGCGGCACTCGTGGGGGCGAGCTACGGGCTCGCGAACCGGGCGCTCGGGGCGGTCGGGCTGCTAGGGCCGGCTCGAATGGACTACGACAAGGCGATCCGCTCGGTTCGAGGCGCGGCGCAGGAGCTCTCGCGCTTCGTCGAGGAGGTCTACGAGGACAACTGAGGCCGCCGCTACGCTAATGCAAGCCTATGGCGACGACTGAGCGCGACTACTACGAGCTTCTCGCCGTGTCGCGAGCGGCGAGCGCCGACGAGATCAAGCGTGCGTTCCGGCGCCTTGCTCGCGAGTTGCATCCCGATGTCTCGAAGGAGCCGGACGCGGATCAACGGTTCCGCGAGATCGTCGAGGCCTACGAGGTCCTCTCCAACTCCGAGCGGCGCGAGCTCTACGACCGCTTCGGGCACGCTGGTCTTCGGAGCGGCGGCTTCCAGCCCACCTCGTTCGACCTTGGCAACCTCTCGAATCTCTTCGCCGCCTTCTTCGGTGACGATCTCTTCGGCGGGGGAGGGAGGAGTGGGGGGCGCGGCCGCGGCGCCGACATCGCCGCGCAGGTCGAGATCGGCCTTGCCGAGGTGGCGACTGGGACCAAGGTCGAGGTGCCGTTCGGCGTCGCCGTTCCATGCACGCGTTGCGGAGGAAACGGCGCGGAGCCGGACACTGCGATCCGTTCCTGCTCGACCTGCGGAGGCAGCGGCCGAGTGCGCCAGGTTTCGCGCAGCGTGTTCGGAGAGTTCGTGCGCGCAGGGACGTGCCCGACCTGCACCGGCTCGGGGCAGCTGATCGAGCACCCGTGCGAGCAGTGCCACGGCGCCGGCCGTGTGCTCGAGGAGCGCACGCTAGAGGTCGAGATCCCGCCCGGCATCCACGACGGCCAGCGGATCAGGTTGACCGGCGAAGGCCACTCGGGAACGCCCGGGTCCCGCGCAGGCGACGCGTACGTGGAGGTGCACGTGCGCCACGACGAGCGCTTCGTGCGCGAAGGCAACGACATCTACACGACCGTCGACCTCACGTTCACACAGGCCGCGCTCGGCGCCACCGTGTCGGTGCCGACACTGGAGGGCGACGAGGAGTTGACGTTCGAGCCCGGGACGCAGCCGGGGGAGGTCCGCGTCCTGCGCGGACGCGGCCTGCCGGTGCTGCAGGGGTTCGGCCGCGGGAATCAGCGCGTTCTCGTTCAAGTCACCGTACCGCGGCAGCTGACTGAGGAGCAGCGCCGTCTGCTTGAAGAGTTCGACGGGCTGTCGACGGACGCGACGTACGCGTCCGGCGAGGGGTTCTTCGACAAGTTGAAGAGCGCATTCCGCTGAACGCCATCCGGCGGGTCTCGGTTGCCGTCCCCGTCGAGCGCGCAGAGGAGGCGCGCGCACAGATGCTCGAGCTCTTCCCTCAGGGCTTCGAGGAACTGGACCTCGCTGACGGGATCGAGCTCGTCGCCTATACCGATGCGAGCGGCGAGGAACGTCTTTGGCACGTCTTCGGAGGTGTTAGAGGGCAGGATGTCGCGGCCGATTGGCGCGACCGCTGGAAGTCGTTTCACCAGCCTGTACGTGTCGGACCGCTCTGGATCGGCCCGCCCTGGCACGACGCGCCTGCCGACGCGATTCCGGTAGTGATCGACCCGGGTCGGGCGTTCGGCACCGGCGCCCATCCGACGACGCAGCTGTGCGTCGAGTTGCTGCTCGAGCTCGAGCCGGCGAGCGTCGTCGACTTCGGCTGCGGCTCCGGTGTGCTGTCGATCGTCGCTGCGAAGCTCGGCTTTGCGCCGGTGATCGCTCTCGACGCCGACGAGAATGCGGTCGCGGCGACGATCGCCAATGCTGCGGCGAACGGCGTCGAGGTCGATGCGCGCCGGTCGAACGTGCTCGACGAGGAGGCTCCCGCTGCAGAGGTCGCGGTGGCGAACATCACCCGCACGTCGGTGGAGGCGCTCGCACCCCGTCTGCGTTCCAGGAGTCTCGTGACGTCGGGGTACCTTCCGACGGAGAACGCGCCGCTTCCCGGCTTCAGGCATCTGCGCCGCATCACACGCGACGGCTGGGCGGCGGATCATTACGAAGCGGCCTCTGGGCCGCGCTCTGAAGCCAGTTAGCATCACGCCCGTGTCGACGTTCTCGATCCGTTTCCTCGGCTGCAAGGTCTCCCACACGGACGCACAGGAAGTCCGCGAGCGCCTGCTCGCGGACGGGCACATCGAGCACGGGCCTGACGCCGCCGAGGTCGCGGTCGTGAACACCTGCTGCGTCACGCACGAGGCGGTTCGAAAGTCGCGCCAGGCCGCAGTGCGCGCGGCGCGAACGCACGAGCGCGTCTACGTGACCGGCTGCGCGGCGAATCTCGCCGGCGACGCCTTCTCGGGTCTCCCCGCCAACATCACGGTCGTCGCCAGGCCGAGCGAGGAGACACCGGCCTTCGTGGCCGGGGACGTGGGCGCAATCGGCTGCATCCAGGCGGACGCCCGTCTCGACCGGGTGCGCGCCTTCGTGAAGATCCAGGACGGCTGCAGCTTCTCCTGCAACTTCTGTGTGATCCCGCTCGTTCGCGGTGGATCGCGAAGCCGCTCCGCGGCGGCCGTGCTCGGCGAGGTCCAGCGACGCGTCGCGCACGGGCACAAGGAGATCGTCCTCACCGGGATCAATCTCGGCTGCTATCGGGACCGAGCGGCCGGCTATGCGCTGCCGCGCCTCGTGCGTGAGGTCGGCTCGATTCCCGGCCTGGAACGGCTGCGCCTGTCGTCGATCGAGATCAACCACGTCGACGGCGAGCTCGTGTCGGCGCTGCGGGAGACGCCAAACGTAAGTCGGCATCTGCATGTCCCGCTCCAGTCGGGCGACGACGGGGTGCTGCGGGACATGGCGCGCCGCTACAGCTCCGCCACGTACCTCCGCCGGCTCGAGCCGCTCGCCGACTTCAACCTCACGACCGATGCGATCGTCGGCTTTCCGACCGAGACCGAGCGCGCGTTCCGGAACACACTCTCGGTCGTCGAGGCTGCCGGCATCTCAAAAGTCCACGTCTTCCCGTACTCGCCGCGACCCGGGACGGTCACCGCCCGAGATGACGCCGTCCCGCCGGCCGTCAAGAAGGACCGGAGCGCCCGGCTGCGCGCTGCGTCGCAAGCAGCATGTCTTGCACGCTGGCGTGAGAAGATCGGCGCAGATGACGTCGTCCTCGTTGATCGGCCCGGCCGCGGCTACGGGGACGACTACTCGCCGTGGCTCGTCGAGGGGCCGGTCGGCGAGTTCGTCCGGGTTCGCGGTGCGGCCGTTTCGGAGGAGGGGATCGTCGCTGCCTGAAGACTGCCTCTTCTGCAAGCTCGTACGGGAAGGCGACCACGTTGCGAAGGTCGACGGCTTCGTCGCGATCCGTGACATCAACCCGCGGGCCGACACGCATTTGCTCGTCCTCCCCGAGCGGCACGTTCCGACCTTCCGCGAGATCGGCGAGTTCCCGCCCGACGAGGCGAAGCGGATGCTGGACTTCGTCGCCGAAACCGCGCGCGAGGCCGGCCTCGAGGATTACCGTGTCCTGGTGAACGTGGGCGAGGGCGGCGGGCAGACGGTCTTCCACCTGCACTGGCACGTGCTCGGCGGGCTGATCCGAGGCCTACCAGAATGAGCGTCGCTCGCCTTCGGCTCGCTCCCGTGAGGGAAACCATGTTTCCCTCACGAGCT
>DAINSN010000050.1:0-13899 GCA_036741295.1 Gaiellaceae bacterium | reverse complement strand
CACCACATGTTCGTGTCGGGCATGGCGCCGTGGCTGCGCGTGCCCATGATGATCACGACGTTGATGATCGCCGTCCCGACCGGCATCAAGGTGTTCTCGTGGCTGGCGACGATCTGGGAAGGGAAGCTCAACTTCGCCACCCCGATGTTGTGGGCGGTCGGCTTCGTCTCGATGTTCGTCATCGGCGGCCTCTCGGGGATCTACCTCGGAGCGGTTCCGATCGACATTCAGACCAGCGACACCTACTTCGTGGTGGCGCACATCCACTACGTCCTCTTCGGCGGCTCACTCTTCACGATCTTTGCCGGCATCTACTACTGGTTCCCGAAGATGACGGGCCGGCAGTACAACGAGAAGCTCGGAAAGCTCCACTTCTGGCTCACGTTCGTCGGCTTCAACCTGACGTTCTTCCCGATGCACCTGATCGGGACGCAGGGCATGCCACGCCGCGTCTCGGACTATGCACCGCAATTCGGTAACTGGAACCTGTTCATCTCGGTCGCGTCTTTCGCCCTCGGTGCGTCGACGATCGTGTTCCTCTACAACATGATCACGAGCATGCGCCGCGGTGCTCCCGCAGAGGCGAACCCCTGGCGCGCGCTCACGCTCGAATGGCAGGTCTCGTCGCCGCCGCCGATCTTCAACTTCGACGAGATCCCCCAGGTGGTCGGGAACCCGTACGAATACGGCGTTCCGGGCGCGCGTCACGCCGTCTTGAACGGGGATCGGGCGGCAACCGACACAGAAGTCAGGCGCCACTGATGCGCGCTACGCGCCCGAGTTACAGCCGAGGAACGCTAACCCTTTCGGAACGAGTTCCCCGCGGCAGCCAGGAAGGTCGGTAGGCGATGCATCTACTCGTCATAGCCAACGAGACAGTCACCGGTCGCAAGCTGATCGCAGCGGTGGAGGAGCACCGTGGCGACGATCTGCAGGTCACCGTGGTCTCGCCGGTCAACCAGCCACAGCGCGGCTATGTCGTCTACGAGGACACGCGCCGTGCAGCGGCCGGCCGGCGACTCGACCGGACACTCTCGGTTCTCCGCGACGAGGGGATCTCGGCCCATGGGCTCGTGGTCGAAACCGACCCCGTGACCGCGGTGAAGGACGCGCTCGCCCAGCTCGAGCCGGCCGTGGATGCAATCGTCGTCGCCACCCACCCGCAGCAGAAGTCCGGCTGGCTGCGCAAGAACGTGATCGACCGCATCACCGAGGTTGCCGGTAGCCGGCCGGTGGAGCACGTCGTGGTCGATCTCGCAGACGAGACCGGCCAGCGTAACGTGCTCGTGCTCGCGAACGAGACCGTCCTCGGGCCGCAGCTGCTCGACCGGATTCGCGAGCGCGCGGCGCACGGCAATGTGAGCTTCCTGATCGTCTCTCCGCAAAGCGATCCCGGGGAGGGCTCCCATCCGGACGCCGAGCGCCGTCTGAAGCGCGCGCTGGCCGAGCTTCGCGGTGCAGGAATCGACGCCCATGGGCAGGTTGCGCACCCGGATCCGTTCTCTGCCGCGATGGAAGCGATGCGTGACGAGCGCGTCGACGAGATCATCGTCTCGACGTTCGGACCGGAGCGGTCGGGCTGGCTGCGCCGCGATCTCATCGAGCGCCTGCAGAACGAGACCAACCTGCCGGTGGAGCACGTGACCGCGCCTGCGGAGGTTCCAGCGTGAGCGCGCACGCCGAAGCTCATCACGGACCGCCGATCGCGCATCAGAGCTCGCGCGTCAACTCGTCGGTGCTCGGGATGCTGCTCTTCATCGCGTCAGAGATCATGCTGTTCGGCGCGTTCTTCACGGCATATTTCTTCGTCCGCGTCGTGCACGGGATCCCGTGGCCGCAACCACCCTTCGAGCTGCCGGTATTCGTCGCGGGAGTCAACACCGCGATCCTCGTCACCTCCAGCTTCACGATGCACTGGGCGCTGCAGTCGATCAAGCGCGGCAATCGCGCCGGCCTGCAGGCCGGCCTGCTGCTGACGTTCCTGATGGGGCTCGTCTTCCTGCTGACGCAGGCACGCGAGTACTCGCGCGTCGGCTTCGCCCCGCACGACGGCGCCTTCGGAACGATCTTCTACTGCTTGACGGGCCTGCACGGCGCGCACGTCTTCGTGGGCCTCTCGATCCTGCTCTTCATGACGATCCGGGCCTTCCGCGGCCACTTCTCGCCGGAGCACCACCACGGTGTCGAGATCGGCGGGATCTACTGGCACTTCGTGGACGTAATGTGGATTGTCGTGTACTCCACCGTCTATTTGATCTAGCGCAGTGATCAATCCACTCCGCAGCGAGGCCGAGGCGTTCAGGTTCCTGATCGCCTCGATCGTCTACTTCGGAGCGATCGTGATCGCCTCGGTGGCGGGCGGAAAATGGGTCGGGTTGGGGGTGTTCGTCGCGTTGACGGCTGGAGCGGTCGGTTGGTGGTTGCACGCGCGCCGGGATGAGCGGCCGGAGACGACGGAGCCCCGTCCTCACGCGGCCGGCGAGCGGCGCATCCTCGTGGTCGCGAACGAGACGGTTGGCGGCCATGCGCTCCGCTCGACGATCCTCGCGAAAAGCCTCGACACACGCGAGGAAGTGCTCGTGGTAACGCCGGCGCTGAACTCGCCGCTCCGGCACTGGGTCTCGGACGAGGACGGAGCTCGCGCCGCCGCGCAGGAGCGACTCGACACCAGTCTCGCTCAGCTTGCGGAAGCAGGCGTGCAGGCACGCGGCGAAGTCGGCGACGGCGACCCTCTCCAAGCGATGGAGGACGCGCTGCGAACGTTCGGCGCGGACGAGATCATCATCTCGACGCATCCCGAGGGCCGCTCGAACTGGCTCGAGCGCGGCATCGTCGAGAAGGCGCGTGAGCGCTTCGCGGTCCCGATCACACACGTTGTCGTGGACCTCGAGCGAGAACGAGGCTAGTACAGCAGCAGCTGCGTGCAGCGGAAGAGCGCCAGCTTCTTGCCAGCTTCGTTCGTCACGGTCGCGTCCCACACCTGCGTCGTGCGCCCACCGTGAACCAGCGTCGACTCACATGAGAGCGTGCCGTCGACCGCCGTACCGAGGAAGTTCGTTTTCAGCTCGATCGTCGTGAAGCCCGTCGCGCCGTCGGGGAGCGATGCGATACAGCCGTAGCCGCATGACGAGTCCGCCAGCGCGACCACGGTGCCCGCATGGAGGTAGCCGTTGGGCGCGAGCAGCTCGTCCCGCAAAGGAAGCCGCATCCGGACGTGACCGGCTTCGATTTCCTCGACCTCGATTCCGATCAAGCCGGGCAGCCTGCCCTGGCCGAGCTGACCGAACGCGTCGAGGTCGATCGCCACTACTTGCCGGCGTGGTCCGCGACGTACTTCGCAACTGCATTGATCTGGGCGTCGGTAAGCACGCCCTTGAACGCGGGCATGATCCCGCCTCCCTTGATCACCTGGTTCTTGGCGCGCTGGAAGGGCGGCTTGAGGAGATCGAGGCTCGGCCCCTGGGTTCCGGTCGTGCCTGCGTCCTTCAACGTGTGACAGCCGCCGCACTTCGTGATGAAGATCTGTTTCCCGTTCGTGCCGCTCACGGCCTGAGCTTCGGCGAACCCCTGCAGGCCCGCGTTGGCGGCAACGAAGGCGGCCACGTCGATCGCGTCCTGCCCGGTGACCAGGTTCACGGGCATGTTCGCCTTGAGATAGTCAGGGTTGCTCTGCCTCACTGGGTACTGCCCCGCGAATTTGATCTGGTCGTGGACGATGTCCAAGATCGCCGTCTCCTTGAAGCCGTCAGCGCGCGCCTGCGCGAATGCGAAGTCGAGGTTCGGGCCGATCGTTCCTACCGCCCCCGCGGCCGTGAGCGAGTGACACCCCGCACACTTCTCCGTGAAGAGCTTGCGGCCGTTCTCCTTGTCCGCAGACGCGTTGACGACCGAACCGCCCGTGCCGCACGCAGACAACAGAAGTGCGACAGCCACCCCCCCGACGGCGGCTGAGAGCCGGCGGATCAACCCTATGCGGAGGGGTGGTCGGCCGACTTCACTTTGGAGACGGCCTCGGCGCGGGTCGGGTAGATCGTGAACACGCGGTCGAGCCCGGTGATCTCGAAGATCTTCGTGATGTTCCGGTCGCTGCAGACGAGCGAGAGCTGCCCCTCGTTCGTGCGCAACCGCTTGACGCCACCCACGAGCACGCCAAGGGTGGTCGAGTCGATGAAGGTCGTGTCACTGAAGTCGACGATCACCTGCTTCCCGCCCTGGCCGATCACCTCGAGGAGTTGCTGCTTGAACTCGGGCGCCGTGTACAGGTCGACCTCGCCTGCAAGCGAGATCACATAAGCGTCGTCTCCCAGCTGCTCCGTCTTGATGTCGAAGTTCATCGTCCCCCCGGAGGTCGTGTGACGGGCCTCTTCCCGTCGGCGCGGAGTCTAGTGCCCTTGCCGGTGATGCTGCCGAGGTCCCGGGTCGCGAGCACCAAGCCAGCGGCCGCACTCGTCCGCAGCCAAGGCTGGCAGCCTTGGTAAGGACGAGGGTGGACGCTGGCGCCGCGTGATCGCGGGCCGGAAGCCGGCGCGCATTGCCGGTAAGGGCACTACCCGCCGGTGGGTGCGGAGGACTGTTGCAAGGTCTTGACCCGGTCGCGGATCTGCGCGGCCGTGGCGGGATCCAGCTTGAACGTCAGGAGCCGTTTGTACGCGCGGATTGCCACAGGCGTTTGGCGGAGTGTGTCGGCGGCCTGAGCCAAGGAGAAGAGCGCCTGCTCGTCGTTCGGCCGCACCTTGACGATCAGCTGGTATGTCCCGACAGCCCGGGTGGCCGCAGTCTGGTACTTCACCGAGGCGTCCTGCAGCTGCGTGCCGGCCTTGGCGGAGAGGGCCGCCGCGATCGGGTCCTGACCGAGGGCCTGCCCGAACTTCTCGGTCGAGGAGGGGCGGAACGCCGACCCGACGCCCGCGTCCTGCTGTGCGAGGGACGCAAGCTGCGCTTCGCGGAAGTAACGGTCGGCCTGCCCGAGCTCGAGCTGGCCCAGATGCCGGAGAGCCGTGACGTCCTTGGGCTTCAGTCTCGTGTATTCCGTCCAGGCGACGACCGCCTCGTCGATGCGGCCCTTCTTCTCGAGCGCGTTTGCGAGGTCCTTGCGGGCAATCGAGTTGAGCGGGCGCTCACGAACTCGCTTCTGCGCCTGCGAGACGGAAGTGCCGGAGCTGCCGCTGTTCCCGAACGCGTCACGGAGGAGCTGGCCGAGGTCGAGGCCGCCGGAGCCCACGCCGAGGAACACGAATCCGCCCCCGAAAACAAGGATGAGGAACACGAACGCCCACTTCGCCTGATTGCGCAGGCGAGGGAAGAACATCGAGTTCTCCGCTATGCGCGGGGAGCCGCCACCGGCTTTGCGGCCGGTTGGGCGAGCATGGCGCGCCTCGCGCTGTACGCGGCGGCGGTCAGCTCTTGCCAATCCATCCCTCCCTTCTCGTAACGCGCTTCCCCGTCCACGTAGGTCGCAATCACGCGATCGGGCGACCCTCCGAGCACCACTGCCCCGGCGGGGTCCTCCCAGGGTAGATACGCCGAGCCCTCGAGGGACACGACGGTGAAGTCTGCCCGCTTTCCGGGCACGAGCGAGCCGATCTCTCCGTCGAGACCCAGAGCGCGGGCGGAGCCGAGCGTTCCGAGCTCGAGCGTTTCGGCGGCGGAGAGGACATCGGGTCGAGCCGCTCGGGCGCGGGCCGACAGGACGACGCTCCGCAGCTCCTCGAAAAAGTCGAACGACGGCGCGGAGGCCGGGCTGTCGGTGCCGACGCCGACCCGCGCGCCGGCCGCGCGTAGCTCCGCGAGCGGTGCGACCCCGCAGCCGAGCGCCGCGTTCGAGCGAGGACAGTGCGCGATGCCGGTCCCGGTCGAGGCGAGCAGGCCGATCTCGTCGTCGTCGAGCACGACGCAGTGCGCAGCGACGACGTTCGGTCCGAGGAGATCGTGCTCTGCCAGCAGGCGTGTCCCGGTCTTGCCGGGCGGAGCAACGAGCAGATCTTTGTAGCCGCCCCAGGCGCCTGTTCCGGTGAGCAGGTACGCAACCTCGGAGGGGCTCTCTGAGATGTGCGTCGCAATCGGCAGCCCGAGCTCGGCGCACGCTTCGTACAGCTCGATCGAGACCGAGTAGGGAGCATGGGGCGAGACACCGGGCCTCACCCGTTCGGAGAAGGCATCGCCGACGCGATCGCGGGTCGCGGCGAAGTGCTCGAGCGCCTTCGCCGGATCGGCGCCGAAGACTTCGAGGTAGATGGTGGCGCGCAGACCGAGCTCCGCGCAGGCCAACGCGGTTGCGCCGCTGTAGCTGCAGTCCCCAACGGTCGTCACACCTGAGGCGAGGCACTGTGCGGCTCCGAACTTCGCGACGTGGACGTACTCGTCCCAGCCGATCCGCGCCTTGCGCTGGATGTGCAGCGTGATCCACTCTGCAAAGTCGCCGAGCCCGTCGCCGAAGCCGGCGTAGACCGCGTACTCGAGATGCGAGTGCGCGTTCACGAACCCGGGAACGATCACCGAATCGTCGTACCGTGTGCCTTCACCGAGGTCTTCCATCGTCCCGACCGCGGCGATGCGCCCGTCTTCGACGACGACCGCACCCGCCTCGATCGGCGGGCCCTCGACGGGGACGACCCAGTCTGCGGTGAAGACGCGGGTCAAGGGTCGGTAACGCTAGCCGGTTCGGGGTGCGGCGCCCTGCGTTCCATCAAGACGGCGAGCCAGATCGACCCCTCGTAGAGCACGACCAACGGCACCGCCTCCATCGTGGTCGTGACCGGATCGATGCCGGGCAGCAGGACTGCGACCACGGCGACGATGAAGTACCCGAGTCGCCGGTTGCTGCGCAGCGTGTGTGTGGAGAGGACGTCGAGCCGCACGAGGGCGAGGATGAAGATCGGGAGCTCGAACACGATGCCGACGGCCAACAGGACGGTCAGCACGAACGAGTAGTAGTCCTTGGCCCGGATCTGGATGTTGAACTGGTGCTGATCGAAGTTGGTCAGGAACTGGATCGCCTTCGGCAACACGATCCAGTAGCCGAACGCGACGCCCGCAACCAGTAGCGCGGTCGCGGCAAACACGAAGACGAGGACCAATCGCTCGGCGTGTGGCTCGACCGCGGGAGCGAGGAAGCTCCAGAGTTGCCACAACACAACCGGCAGCGCGAGCCCGAGGCCGGCCATGAGGCTGACCTTCATCGCGGTGAGGAAAGGCTCCGCAACCCCAAGGGTGATCGGATTGCCACGACCTGCAGGAAGGGGAGCGTTCAGCCAGTGCAGGAGGTGCCGGTGAAAGACGAAGGCCACCGCGAAACCAACCACGAGCGCGCCGAGCGAGACGAAGATGCGCGAACGGAGCTCATCGAGATGCTCGACGAGCGTCGCCTCCTCACCTTGACGAAGGCGCCGCGGAAGACGCTTCATGGTGGTCTAGACGGGGTCGCGCTCGCGCTCGCGCGCTGCGATCGTCGCGTCGGTCGTCTGCATGGGCAGCTCGGCCGGTTCGTCCTCGTCCTTGCCGCTGACCGAATCCTTGAACTCGCGCATGCCCTTCCCCATCGAACGTCCGATCTCAGGAAGTCGCTTGGCGCCGAACAGGAGCAGCGCCAGCAGTAGCAGCAGGATGATCTCCCACGGGCCGACGTTTGGCATGTGCTCAGGTTAGCGGTTTGTACAGAGAAGTGGGATCGACTGTGTGGACGAGGCTCCACCCCCTTTGAGAGGCATTCGGGACGGGCCTGACATTGGCTACGATGGGGCTACTAGTTGGCTGCCCAGGCCGCTTTCCTACACGGAAAAGGACGTAACAAAGTTGGCTGTGCTCGAGCTCAAGAATCTGCACGTCGCCCTGGAGGACGGCACCGAGATCGTCAAGGGCGTCGACCTCTCAGTGGGCCCGAACGAAGTGCACGCCGTCATGGGCCCGAATGGGTCCGGGAAGTCCACGCTCGCGTACGCCCTGATGGGCCACCCCGCCTACGAGATCACCGAGGGGGAGCTCCTCCTCGACGGCGAGAACATCCTCGAGATGGAGGCAGACGAGCGCGCCCAGCGCGGCCTCTTCCTCGCTTTTCAGTATCCGCATGCCGTTCCCGGCGTCACCGTGACCAGCTTCCTGCGCAGCGCGATCAACGCGATCCGGAAGGCCCAGAACGGCGGCGAAGAGAACCCCGTCCCGATTCCGGAGTTCCGGAAGGAGCTGCTCGACCAGATGGACCGGCTGAAGGTTTCCCGCGAGCTCGCGTCGCGCTATCTCAACGACGGCTTTTCAGGCGGAGAGAAGAAGCGCGTGGAGATCCTCCAGATGGCGATGCTGAAGCCGCGGATCGCAGTTCTCGACGAGACGGACTCCGGACTGGATATCGACGCGCTCAAAGTCGTCGCCGGCGGGGTGAAAGAGCTCGTCGGCCCCAAGATGGGGGCCCTGGTGATCACCCACTACCAGCGGATCCTCGACTACATCACGCCTGATTTCGTGCACGTCTTCATCGACGGGCGTATCGTGGAAGAAGGCGGTCCCGAGCTGGCACACAAGCTCGAGGCCGAGGGCTACGAACGTTATGGGGTGGCAGCAGTCTGATGGCGACCGAGACCGAGACCGTTCAGCAGATCCGCGAGGAGTACAAGTACGGGTTCTCGAACCCGGACGAGGCCAAGGACTACTTCTTCAAGTCCGGCCGCGGGATCTCGCACGAGGTCGTCGAGGCGATCGCGGAGCACAAGAACGAGCCCGACTGGATGCGCAAGTTCCGGCACAAGTCGCTCGACTACTTCCTCGCGCGGCCGTTGCCGCAGTGGGGCGGGAACCTGAACGACATCGACTTCGAGAACATCTACTACTACATCCGCCCGACCGAGAAGCAGGCGGAGCGCTGGGAGGACCTGCCGGCCGAGATCCTCGACACCTGGGACAAGCTCGGCATCCCCGAGGCGGAGAAGAAGTACCTCGCGGGCGTCGGGGCACAGTACGAGTCCGAGGTCGTCTACCACAAGCTCCGGGAGGACCTCGAGAAGCAGGGCGTGCTCTTCCTGGACATGGACTCGGGCCTGCGCGAGCACGAGGAGCTCGTCAAGCAGTACTTCGGCACGATCATCCCGCAGAACGACAACAAGTTTGCGGCGCTCAACTCTGCGGTCTGGTCGGGCGGCTCGTTCATCTACGTCCCGCCGGGCGTCTCGATCGACATGCCGCTGCAGGCCTACTTCCGCATCAACGCCGAGAACATGGGCCAGTTCGAGCGCACGCTGATCATCGTCGACGAGGGCGCCTACGTGCACTACGTCGAGGGCTGCACGGCGCCGATCTACTCGACCGACTCGCTGCACAGCGCGGTCGTGGAGATCATCGTCAAGAAGGACGCGCGCTGCCGCTACACGACGATCCAGAACTGGTCGAACAACGTCTACAACCTCGTCACGAAGCGCGCCGTCGCCTACGAGGGCGCCACCATGGAGTGGGTAGACGGGAACCTCGGATCCAAGCTCACGATGAAGTACCCGGCGATCTGGCTGCTCGGCGAGCGAGCGCACGGCGAGGTCTTGTCGATCGCGTTCGCCGGCAAGGGCCAGCATCAGGACGCCGGCGGCAAGGCCGTCCACGTCGCCCCGAACACGACGTCTGTGATCACGTCGAAGTCGATCTCGAAGAACGGCGGGCGCGCCGGCTATCGCGGTCTGCTCGAGGTCGCGAAGGGCGCGAAGGGCTCGAAGTCGAAGGTCGTCTGCGACGCGCTGATCCTCGACGAGGAGTCGCGCTCCGACACGTACCCGTACATGAAGATCGACGAGAACGAGGTCGACATCGGGCACGAGGCGACCGTGTCGAAGATCGGCGAGGAGCAGCTCTTCTACCTGATGTCGCGCGGGCTCTCCGAGCCGGAGGCATCGGCGCTGATCGTGTCCGGCTTCGTCGAGCCGATCACCAAGGAGCTGCCGCTCGAGTACGCGGTCGAGATGAACCGGTTGATCCAGCTGCAGATGGAGGGGTCTGTAGGTTGATCGGTGTCGAGCGCACGGATTTCGTGCCGCTGGCTACGCGAGACAAGGAACGAGCGCTCGAGTTCTACGGCGAGACGCTCGGCCTCAGGCGGAACGAGCTGGCCCACCAGGACTGGCCGGAGTTCGAGACCGGCAACGTCACGCTGGCGATCATGGTTCCCGAGCAGGCGGGGATGGAGTTCCACGTCCACAAGAACCCGATCGCGTTTCGCGTCCCCGACGTCGCGGAGGCGCGCCGCTCACTCGAGGAGGCGGGCGTCGAATTTCGCGGTGAGACACTCGACACGGGTGTCTGCCACATGGCGTTCTTCTCCGATCCCGACGGCAACGCGCTGATGCTGCATCGCCGCTACGCCCCTTACTCCGACAGTTCAAAGTCCTGATGCGCGCCGAAGCACTCGAGTCGTACCGAGCACTGCCTCTTCCCGACACGACGGAAGAGCACTGGCGCTTCACCGACCTCAAGGAGTTCGACCCCGACTCATTCGGACACGACCCGGTGTCCGACACCGGGACGAGTCCCGCCGGGACGATGCTGGAGCTGGACGTGGCCGGACTGGCCACGATCACCGAGTCCGGCATCCAGATCGAACGTGCCCCCGAAGGCATCACCTTCGCGCCGCTGACCGAGGAGCACGAGAAGCTCTACTCCCTCGTCGGCTGGGACGAGAAGTTCGCCGCGCACAACGCGGCGGTCTGGGAGCACGGTTTGCTCGTCGTCGTCCCGAAGGGCGTCGAGCTCGAAAAGCCGCTGTACGTGCGCGTCACGAATTCGAGCCCCGGTGGCTCCCTCTTCTGGCGCCTGCTCGTCGTCGCGGAGGAGGGCGCTCGCTTCACCCTCGTCGAGGAGGTCACCTCGACCGCTCCCGATCTGCACTCGTACACGAACACGGCCCAGGAGTTCTTCCTCGAGCAGGGCTCGAAGTTCGAGTTCGTCTCGATCCAGAACCTCTCGCAGGAGACCTGGCACTTCGCCACGCACCACGCGCGGGTCGGACGCGATGCCGAGCTCGACTGGATTGCCGGCGGCTTCGGCTCGAAGAAGGGCAAGGTCCGGATCCAGAACGACCTCGCCGGCGAAGGCGCAACGTCCCGGGTGACCGGGGCGTACTTCACCGACGGGGACCAGCATCTCGACTACGACACGTTCCAGGAGCACATCGCGCCGAACACGACATCCGACTTCGCCTTCAAGGGTGCGTTGCGCGACACCTCCACAGCCGTGTGGCGGGGAATGATCCGCGTTGAAAAGGACGCACAGAAGACGAACGCGTACCAGGAGAACCGCAACCTCATGCTGTCGCCGACGACGCACGCCGTCCCGATTCCGGGGCTCGAGATTCTCGCGAACGACGTGCGTTGTACTCACGGTGCGACCGTTAGCCGAGTCGACCGCGAGGAGCTCTTCTATGCAATGGCGCGCGGCCTCTCACGGGGAGAAGCCGAGCGGCTGATCGTGCGTGGCTTTTTCCAGGACATCCTCGACCGCATCGAATTCGAGGCCGTTCGGGAGTCGCTCGCCGCGGCCCTCGAGGCTCGCATCCCGCAGGGCTAGCCCTCGCGGGCTGCGATCGAGGCCCGGAGTCTGCGGGCCGCACAATAAGACTCCATTAATTTTTCCTACCTCCCGCCGGAGGAAAGCGCATACTTCGGCCGTGGCTCGAGCGCCGCTCTACGCGGTGACCGCCCTGCTTGCCACGACGCTGCTCGTCCAGTCGGCCGGCGCCGTGGTGAAGGGCGAAGAGCGCGTGCTGATAGTCCTGGCAACAGCGGGCACGAAGCCGTACACCGTTGCCGACGTCCAGGAGACGGTGCGGCAGGCGAACTCCTTCATCAGCACCGCCTCTTTCGGACAGACCAAGCTCCGGGTGGACGTGACTCCCTGGCTCTCGGCGTTCAACGGCAACCCCGGTTGCGGCGGCACGACGAACCGGAGCCTCGCGGCGGTCGTCGCACCGGCCAGAGTCGCCGCCGATCGCGCAGGGTATGACGCTTCCCGCTACGACGACGTCGTCTACGCCGTCGCCGACAGCCACTGCGGGTTCCATGGCGCCACGTGGGGCAACGAGGTCATGCTGACCCGGCAGCCGACGCTCCAGCTCATCGTGCACGAACTGGGTCACACCTTCGGGCTCGGACACGCTCAGTCAGCGGCCTGCTTGGGCGCTTCACGCACCTGCGGGCGCCTGGATGAGACAGGCGATCCCTTCAGCCCGATGGGGAGCGGCGAGCTCGACTTCAGCGCCTACGAAAAGACTGTCCTCGGGTGGATCCGGCCACAGCCGCACGTCAATGCGGCGAAGCGATACGTACTGGCGCCGCCTACCTCCCGGTCTTCGCTCGCTCAAGCGCTGATCGTGGATGTGGACGAGGGCGCCTGGTGGATCGAGTACCGCGCACAGCCGTTCCGCGGTCTCCTCTTTCGGTTCGTCGACGCCGAGAGGGCGTGGTCGCCTTTCGCCGCCCCGGCGGTCCTCGTCACGAACCCGACGAAGGCAAATCGGCCGTGGATCGAGCGCGGGGAGTCTTACCGTTTGCCGAGGTCGTTCAAGGTCACGCTGACGAAAGCGAGCGCAACCAAGGCCGAGGTCCGCTTCCGGTAGAACCCCCCGGGTACGATGGCCGGGTGGCCGTAACAGCCCAGACGAAGCTCGACGCAGGCAAGCTCCGCGCCGATTTTCCCATCTTCGAGCAGGAGATCCGCGGCAAACCGCTCGCCTACCTCGACTCCGCGGTCAGCGCGCACAAACCGCGCCAGGTGCTCGACAAGCTGCGCAACTTCTACGAGACCTCCTACGCGAACGTCCATCGCGGCGTCTACACGCTTTCGGAGATCGCAACCGCGGAGTACGAAGGCGCCCGCGAGAAGGTCGCGCAGTTCGTGAATGCGCCGGAGGCGCGCGAGCTGATCTTCACGCACGGCGCAACGGAGAGCATCAATCTCGTGGCCTACGCGTGGGGCCTCGACAACCTCGGCCCTGGGGACGTCGCCGTCGTCACCGAACTGGAGCACCATTCGAACTTCGTCCCATGGCAGTACATCGCCAAGCGCACAGGCGCGACCTTCGCCGCGATTCCGCTCGACGAGCACGGCGAGCTTCGGCTCGACGGGCTCGAGGAGATCGCGCGGATGGGAAACGTCAAGGTTGTCGCCAACAACCTCGTCTCGAACGCGCTCGGCACGATCAACCCGGTCGAGCGGCTCGCGGCCTGGGCCCACGAGCAGGGGGCGATCATGGTCGTGGACGCGGCACAGGCCGCCCCGCACCACCCGATCGACGTTCAGCAGCTCGACTGCGACTTCCTCGCGTTCTCGTCCCACAAGATGTGCGGCCCGACGAGCGTCGGCGCGCTCTGGGGCCGAGCGAAGCTGCTCGAGGAAATGGCGCCGTTCAACCTCGGCGGGCACATGATCCGGTCGGTCTCACTCGACGAGACGACCTGGGGGCAGCTCCCCTACAAGTTCGAGGCCGGAACGCAGCCGATCGCGGAGGCGGTGGGCTTCGGCGCGGCTGTGGACTACGTCACCGACGTCGGCATCGGTGCGATCGAGGAGCACGAGCGCGAGTTGCTCGTCTATGCGCTCGAGCGTCTTGCCGACGTGCCGGGATTCGTCGGCTACGGCCCGTCGCCGGACCGGCGCGCGGGGATCATCTCCTTCAACATCGAGGGGATCCATCCGCACGACGTCGCTCAGGTCCTCGACATGGACGGCGTCGCCATCCGCGCAGGCCACCACTGCTGCCAGCCGTTGATGTCGAAGCTCGGCGTCGCGGCGACGAACCGAGCGAGCTTCTACCTTTACACCATCCCGGAAGAGATCGACCGGCTCGTCGCAGGCCTGCACAAGGCCCATAAGCTTCTCGCATGAACGAGTTCGACCAGATGTACCGGGAGGTGATCCTCGATCACTACAAGAACC
>DAINSN010000049.1:0-14017 GCA_036741295.1 Gaiellaceae bacterium | reverse complement strand
GAGCCGGTCGAGGAACCGGTCGCGGCGCACGCAGCTCCGCGCCCGTGACCGAGCTGCGGGCGCTGCTCGAGCGGGTGCGACTCGCCGTCTTCGACTTCGACGGCGTGTTCACCGACAACCGCGTCTGGGTGAACGAGCAGGGCGATGAGACGCTCGCGTTCTCGCGGAGCGACGGCCTCGGGCTGCGCCGTCTCGAGGAGGTCGGCGTCCACCCGCTGATCGTGTCGATGGAGCAGAACCCGATCGTGAGTGCCCGGGCCGGGAAGCTGCGGGTCGACTGCGTGCAGGGAGTCGAGGACAAGCTCGCCGTTCTCCACGAGCGCACGGGCGAGCTCGGCGTCGCGCTCGAGGACACCGCCTACGTCGGCAATGACATCAACGACGTGGACTGCCTGCGCGCCGTCGGAGTCCCGGTAGTCCCGGCCGATGCGTGGCCCGAGGTCAAGCCGCTCGCACGCTGGGTGCTCTCGCGTGCCGGTGGCGCCGGCTGCGTGAGAGAGTTCTGCGACGCGGTGTGGGAGGCGCAGCGCTCTTGACCGATTTGTTCTCGCTCGACGGCAAGGTCGCCGTCGTGACCGGCGGCGCCGGCCAGGTTGGCGGCGAGATCGCGCGCGGCCTGGCGGCGCGCGGCGCGAAGGTGGCGATCTTCGACATCGCCAAGGCTGCGGAGGGCGACGGGGTCAGCAGCTTCGTCGTCGACGTCACGGATCGCGGCGCCCTCGAACGTGCGACGGCGGAACTCTCCGACGTCCCACACGTCCTGGTGAATGCCGCGGCGCTCGACTCGCCTCCCGACGCACCCGCCGAAGAGGTCGGACCGTTCGAGGACTACCCGTCGGAGTCGTTCGACGAGGTGATGCAGGTGAACGTGAAGGGGACCTTGTTCGCCTGCCAAGTGATCGGTGCGCGCATGGCGGAGGCGGGCCGCGGCTCGATCGTGAACGTGTCCTCGATCTACGGGATGCTCTCGCCCGTCCAGGAGCTCTACGACTTCCGGCGAACGGGCGGCGAGACGTTCTTCAAGCCGGTCGCGTACTCGGTTTCGAAGTCCGCGCTGTACAACCTCACTCGCTACCTCGCCACGTACTGGGCCAAGAGCGGCGTGCGGGTGAACACGCTCACCCTGGCGGGAATCTGGAACGAGCAGCCGCAGGAGTTCCTCGAGGCGTACACCGCCCGCATGCCCCTCGGCCGGATGGCAGAGGCCCACGAGGTGGTCGGGCCGGTCGTCTTTCTCGCCTCGGACGCGTCTTCTTACGTGACCGGCGCGAACGTCGTGGTCGACGGCGGCTGGTCGGCCTGGTAGTCGCGGCGGTCGATCCGCACCCAGTCGGCCGGGATGCGGCCGTCCTCGTCCCAGCGCGAATCCTGTAGCCAGGGCCGCGGCGCAACGACGATCTTCGCCGGACTCGGGTTCAGCCACGCGCCCCACCAGCTAAAGCTGCTGTTTGCGAGCACGTGGTGGTCGCAGAGAGTCATCAGGTGCATGATCGACGCCCACTTGTCCGCGTCGGCGCGAGTTGCACCGAGCACGACGTCTTGCTCGTTCAACCTGAGGTTCGTCCTGCACCACTCGGGGTCGTCGGTGAAGACGAAGAGGCGCACGCTGCCGATTCCGGATCCGAGTGCGTCGAGGGCATGGCTGTAGTACTCCGGTTCGAGCGTCCCCATCCGGTCGCGGACGCCGGGGTCGCTGACGTAGTCGCTGCGGCGGACGTGGAGCGACACGGCCGGCACCGGTGACTTGCCGATCTCTCCCGCGATTTCGGCCTGCTGCGCCGCGATCTCGCGGCGAAAAGTGAAGTCTTGGAGTAGGAGTGGCTCCGCGTCACCGAAGTACGTGACGTTCTGCCAGTACCCGCGCAGGTACGTGTTGTCCGGCGCTTGGAGCAACTCCGGGCACGGCTGCCCGAAGGGTGGCTCCTCCAGTTCGCGCAACAGCGGCCGGCGGCTCGGGAGCACCGACCGGTGGAGGCGTGCGACTTGCTCGACGGGAGCGAGCGGCGCCTCGAGCTCGAAGCAGCCGAGCTCGTAGCGCCGGACCTCGCTGGAAACGGCCCCACCGTCGCCTTCGATCCAGCTCGAGTCGAGCACGAGCTCTGTGCCGTGCCGGGCTGCGAGCGCGCGGCCGGCGGCATACTGGAACATCTGGTTGCCGAGGCCGCCTGAGAGCTGGACGACGATCATCCGTCCGGTGAGTGTACGTTCGTGGCCGTGCGTTCCGAGATCCAGAACATCATCGGCGGCAGCTCAGTCGAAGCAGCCGACGGCGGGCGTTTCGAGAAGTTTCGGCCGGCCGACGGATCGCTTCTCTGCACTGTTGCGCGCTCGGGCGAGCCCGACGTCGCTGCCGCGGTCTCGTCGGCACGCGCTGCTCAGCATGCTTGGGCGGCGCGTACTCCGGTTGAGCGCGGCGAAGTGGTGCGCGAGCTTGCGCTCGGGCTGCGGGCCCGGCGCGAAGAGGCTGCGGCGATCGTCGCGGAGGAGACCGGGAAGTCGATCGAGCTCGCGCTCGGCGAGACCGATGCCGCGGTCGAGATGGGGTTCTTCGTCGCGGGCGAAGGGCGCCGCCTCTACGGACGTACGACCACGTCGGCGATGCCGAATCGCACCGTCATGGCGACCCGTCGTCCCGTCGGTGTCGCAGGCCTGATCGTCTCCTTCAACACGCCGTTGCCGAATTACGCGTGGAAGGCCTTCCCGGCGGTGTTCTGCGGCAATGCGGCGGTGCTGAAGCCGTCCGAGCACACACCCTCGTCGGCAGCGTTCTTCGGCGAGCTGTGCAACGAGCTGCTGCCGCCCGGCGTCCTCAATGTCGTCCAGGGTCTCGGCCCCGAGGCAGGGCCGCCGCTGGTCGAGTCCGCGGAGGTCGACCTCGTCAGCTTCACCGGGTCGGCGGAGACCGGACGCTCGATCGCGGAACGCGGCGGACGCAGGCTCGCGAAGGTCGTCCTCGAGCTGGGCGGCAAGAATGCGCTCGTGGTCTGCGACGACGCCGACCTCGACCGTGCCGTCGAGTGGTCGCTGGCATCGGCGTTCTCGAATGCGGGACAGCGCTGCGCCGCGGCCAGCCGTCTTGTTGTGTTCGACTCCGTCCACGACGTGTTTCGCGAGCGCTTCGTCGAGGGCGCCCGCAGCTACGAGACGGGGCCGGTGATCAGCGAGGCGAGCCTAGAGCGCATCCTCGCTGCACTCGAGGGCGCGAAGGTGGTGATCGGCGGCGAGCGGCTCGATCGTCCCGGCTGGTGGCTCGCGCCGACGGTCGTCGAGGGCGTGCCGGCGGACGCGCAGATTTCCGGCACGGAGCTCTTCGGCCCGGTGGCGATCCTCTATCGCGTGCGCGACCTGGAGGAGGCGATCGCCCTCGTCAACGACTCGCCCTACGGGCTGACGTCGGCGATCCACACCGCGAGCCTCCATCGAGCGATGCGCTTCGCCGACGAGGTGGAGGCGGGCGTGGTCGTCGTGAACGGCGGCACGCACGGCAGCGAGCCGCACATGGGCTTCGGCGGGGTCAAGAAGTCCGGAACCGGCTGGCGCGAAGCCGGCATCGAGGCGCTCGACGTCTACACGGAATGGAAGTACGTCAACCTGATCGCCGATCCGGCCAAGACGTGATCCGCCCCCTGTGGAAACTTCGTCACACTTTCGTCACGGTGTCCGACACCAGGCCGTGGCCGGCCGGGACGGTGGGTGCAACGGCTGAACCAACGGGGGCGGGGCGTCTCGGCGCGTCCCGGCGTCTCGATCACGGCACCGTGTCCGACACCCGGACGTGGGTTTTGGGGCCGTGACGACTGCGGCCACGGTCGCTGTCCTCGGACCCGGCGCTGTCGGCACCGCGCTCGCCGTCCCGCTTGCCGAGGCAGGCCTGGACGTCGTGTGCATCGCGCGGCCGGCCACGGCCGCTGCGATCACGTCGCGGGGACTGTCCCTGAGACATGGCTCCGATGTCAGGACTGTGCGGCCGCGTGCCGCCGAGGAGCTGGACGAGCCGGTCGACTTGCTGCTCGTCACGGTGAAAGCCACCGGGCTTGACGAGGCACTCGGCCGCATCAAGTCGCGTGCGAGCGTGGTCCTGCCGCTGCTCAACGGGCTCGAGCACGTCGACACGATCCGGCGGCGCCTCGACGGGCCAGTGCTCGCCGGCAGCATCGGGAAGCTCGAGGCGTACCGCGACGGCCCGACCGAGGTGGTACAGACGACCGCTGCCCCCTTGATCACGGTCTTTCCGGAAGACGGCCCCGCCGGCCTGCTTCGCGCTGCAGGGCTCGACGTGCAAGCCGGCGAGAGCGAGCCGGCTGTTCTCTGGGAGAAGACCGTCCGGCTTGCCCCCCTCGCGGCGGCGACCGCGATCACGCAGCAGACCTTGGGCGAGCTGCGCAGCGACGGAGAATGGCGCGCAACGCTCGAAGCGGCTGTCGCCGAAGCCTGCAGGGTCGCCGCAGCGGACGGGGTCACGCTGAACGAGGCGGCCCAGTGGGAGATCCTTGACACGATGCCCGGCAGCGTGACCACCTCGACGGCCCGGGACGCAGCTGCGGGACGCCCGACCGAGCTCGACGCGATTCTCGGCGCGGTCGTGCGCGCGGCGAAACGGCTCGGGGTCGCCGCACCGACACTCGATCGGCTCCTCGCCGAGGCGGAGGACGCGTGCCGAGCGCAATCGCACTGATTCCCGCGCGCTCCGGCTCGGAGCGCGTCAAGGACAAGAACATCCGCCCGCTCGCGGGACACCCGCTGCTCGCCTACGCGATCGCGACGGCGCGACAGGCCGGCATCTTCGATCGCGTCGTCTGCTCCACGGACAGCGGCAAGATCGCGGAGGTCGCGCAACGCTACGGCGCGGACATCCCGTTCCTGCGTCCGTCCGAGCTCGCGACGTCCACCTCGCCCGACATCGAATGGTTGAAGTACACGCTCAGGGAGCTCGGGGAGCACTACGACCTCTTCGCAATCGTCCGCGCGACCAACCCCTTCCGAGGTCCGGACGTGCTGCAACGAGGCCTCCAGCAACTGCTGGCGACGCCGGAAGCCGACTCGATCCGCGCGGTGGAGCTCGTGAAGCAACACCCGGGAAAGATGTGGATCGTCGACGGGAAGGTCATGAGGCCGTTGCTCGAGCAGTCGCATCTGGACGTCGCCTGGCACGCCGGCCAGTACCAGGCGCTCCCCGAGATCTACGTGCAGAACAGCGCGCTCGAAATCGCGTGGACTCGTGTCGTCTCACAGACCGGAACGCGCGAAGGGCGAATGGTGGCCCCGTTCTTCACCCGCGGTCACGAAGGTTTCAACGTCGACGACGAGGAAGATTGGGCCCGCGCGCGTGCGCTCGTGGACTCGGGGGAGGCCACCTTGCCCGGAGTCGAGCGACCGTCGCGTCCGTATCCTGCGGCGCAATGAAAGTCGCGCAGCTCGAGACGCTCTTCTGCGACGCCGGCTGGCGTCCGTGGATCTTCCTGAAGATCACGACGGACGACGGCGCAGTCGGCTGGGCCGAGGTCACCGATTCTCATGGCTCTCCGCGCGGCCTCGCCGGCATCATCGAGGACCTCGCACCGCTCGTGGTCGGCCGCGACCCGCGCGCGGTCGAGCGGATCGTCTGGGATCTCTTCCGCGCAACGCGGCAGAGCCCCGGCTCGGTGATCCAGAAGGCGATCGGCGGAATCGAGAACGCGCTGCTCGACCTCAAGGGGAAGGGGCTCGGCGTTCCGGTCTACGAGCTCTTCGGGGGGCCGACGCGCGACGACGTCGACGTCTACTGGTCGCACTGCGGGACGACGCGCGCCCGCGCCTGGGAGGTGACGAACACCCAGAAGCTCGCGTCGTACGAGGACGTCGCGAAACTGGGCGCAGAGGTCGTCGAGCGGGGGTTCCCCGCCTTCAAGACGAACATCGTCGTTCCCGGCGACGAGCCGCAGGTGCTGATGCCCGGGTTCCACGGCGACGGCCTCGACCGCAATCCGTCGCCTGAGTTGGAAGACGCGCTGGTGCTGTTGCTCGACGCGTTCGCCGAGGGGACGCAGGGGAAGGCCGAACCCATCGTCGACCTCAACTTCAACCTCACCGCCGAAGGCGTGCTGCGCATCGCGCGCACGCTCGAGGATCACGATCTGATGTGGCTCGAGGTGGACGCATTCGACCCGGTCTCGCTCGCCGCCGTACGCAACGGCTCCGCGATCCCGATCTGCTCGGGCGAAAACCTGTACACGAATCGCGGCTTCCGTCCCTTCTTCGAAACCGGTGCGATGGACGTCGCGTCGGTGGACGTGATCTGGAACGGATTCCACCAGGCGAAGAAGATCGCCGATCTCGCGGAGACCTTCGAGGTGAACTGCGCGCCGCACAACTACTACAGCCATCTCGCGACGTTCATCTCCGCGCAGTGGTGCGCCGCGATTCCGAACGTGCGCATCCTCGAGGTCGACGTCGACGACGTCCCGTGGCGCGAAGAGCTGACGACTGCAGTGCCGCAGATCGCAGCCGGCAAGCTGACGGTCCCGACGGGGCCGGGGTGGGGCGCCGACGTGAACGAGGACGTCCTGCGCGAGCACCCGTGGCCCGAATGAGGCTGCCCGCCCCTGCCCGCGCCGTTGCCTGGAGGACGGGGCGACGCGCCGTCGACTGGAGCGCCGCGAAGCTGAAGCTGGCGAGTTACGTCCCGTTCTACGACTACCGCGAGCAGCTCGACCTGCACACGACCTATCGCGAGGATGCGCGGCGCGTGCGGGACAAGCGCCCGTCGACCGTCGACGAGGCCGACTTCGATCTCACGCTGACCGTCGAAGGACTGGAGGATGTTCTGGCAGGCCGCGACTGGTCCGGCAAGCGCGTCCTCGAGGTCGGGCCGAAGCACGGCACGCACGCGTTGTGGATCGACGAGCACCTGGGGCCGAGTGAGCTCGTCTTCTCGGACTTCGCAGCCGACAAGCACTTCCACGAGCAGTGGGAGGACCGCCTGCGCGCGCCGCACCGCTGGGTCTACGGCGACCTCCGCTCCGCCGCGGAGCTACGCGAGCTGGAGCCGTTCGACGTCGTGTTCTTCCTCGGCGTGCTCTACCACAGTGCGTTCCATCTGCCGTTGCTCGGGATGCTCAACCGGGTCACGCGGCTCGGCGGCGACATGCTGCTCGAGACGACGATCGATCCGCGCCCTGATGCGGCTGTCCGAATTCGCTGGCAGCAGGGCACCGGCAAGGCGAAGGCGGTGCCGACGCTCGACGCGCTGCGCATCGAGCTCGCCTGGACCGGCTGGCGCGACCTGACGCTCTTTACGGACTACCGGCCGGGCTCGAGCGAGGTCGTCCTGCTTTGCCGCAAGACGGACGAGCTGCAGGACGGAGCCGAGCTGGTCGACCTCGTCGCGCCGCAGCGTCAGCCGGCGTGATGCGGGCACTCGCGCTCGCGGCGATCGTCGTCGCGGGCACGGTCACTTACGGATCGCTCGGCGGGCTCTTGAAAGGGCCCTCCGTGTTCGCGGACGAGCTCATCTACATGGATGCGACGCGTTCGGTCGCGGATGGGCACCGCCCGATGGAGCGGGACCAGACGTACGGCCGTGGCCTGCTCTTTCCCGTTGCCGCCGCACCGGTTGTTGCGCTGTCGCCGAACCAGCCCGACGCGTATCGCGCGCTGCAGTGGTTCAACGCCGTCCTCTTCTCACTGGCCGCGATTCCTGCCTTCTTCCTTGCGCGTCGCCTGCTCGCGGTGGGCTGGAGCCTCGCCGTCGCCGCACTCACCGTGGCCGTGCCCTCCGCTGTCTACACCGGCATGGTGCTGACGGAGAGCGCTGCGTACGTGACCGGGACGCTCGCCTTGCTCGCGCTGCTGCGCGTCGTCGAACGACCCACAGCTCGCAGCCAGCTCGTGGCGCTCGGCGCCGTTGCGTTGGCTGCGTTGGCACGACCGCAGCTCGTCGTCCTCGTATTGGGCTTGCCGGCCGGGCTGGCGCTGCGCTGGTGGTTGCTTCCGCGCGCGTCCCGTCCAACTGTCTCTGCGGCGTTACGACCGCTCTGGCCGACGCTCGCGGCCGTCGGGTTCGTTGTCGTCGTCGGCGCCGCGGCGTTCGCGTCGGGACACGCGTCGCTGCGGGACTACCGCGACGTCTTCACGACGTACGACGTCGCCGGCGTCGCGCGCTGGAGCTGGTACACCCTTGGCGATCTCGGCTTGTACGTCGCGGTGATCCCGCTCGTCGCCGCGCCGGCGGCGCTGGCCGACCTCTGGCGCCGCGGTCGCGCCGGCTCGTCTCGCGACGCGTCGTTCCTGGGCCTGTTCGTGAGTGTCAACGTCGTCACGGTCATCATCGTGGCCGCGTTCTCGAGCGCAACCTTCGGCGGCGCGCGCCTGCACGATCGCTACCTCTTCTACGTCGCCCCCCTGTGGCTCGTCTTGTTCGCGCTCTGGCTCGTTCGGGGTGCGCCTTCCTCATGGACAACGCTCGCCGTCGGGGCGGCGCCGGCAGCCGCCCTGCTCGGAACGCTGCCGCAGCGGCTGCTCCTGCGCGACACGAATCTGCAGTTCGACGCCGTCGCGACGGCAGTCTGGTCGCGTATCCGCGAGGTCGACGCCTCGCGGCCCAACGTTCTCAGGCTGCTGCTCGTTCTCACGGTGCTTGCGGCGTTGGGCGCCGTCCTCGCGGCCGGGAGATGGCCGCTCGCGCTGCTCGTGCCGGTCGCCGTCGTGTTCGTCCTCAACGCCGTCTTCGTCTGGCAGTCCCGCATTCACGACGCGGACATTCGCGTCTTCGCGGACAACCGGCCGGCAACGTGGTCGTGGGTCGACCAGGCCGTTCCCCCCGACGCGGAGGTGACGGACGTCTTCGTCGAGTCCGGCCCGTGCCAGCCCGTCAACATCGGCGCCTTTCGCTGGACGGAGTTCTTCAACAAGCGCATCACACCGGTGCTGCGGGTCGGCGTTCCTGCGGACGTCACGACTGACGGACGCAGCGTGCGCATCGGCTCTGACGGGGTCGTGCGCAGGCTCGACGGCAAGCCCATCGCGACCGACTATGCCGTTCTTCCTCCCGGTGTCGCGCTCACCGGCCGCGTGATCGCGCACGGCACCCTTGCCAATCTGCAGCTGTGGAAGGTCGGCGGCACCCTGCACTTCCGCGACGCGCACTCCAACGCGGACGCTGTCGCGGCCGCCTGTCCGGGGACGGCATGACTCGGCGTCTCGACGGCTGGACCGGTGTCGCGCTTCTCTGCACGGTCGCACTGGCGCTCTACTGGATCGAGGCGCTCGCGTGGCCGCTCCAGCGCGGCCGCGACTCGTGGGATTACTGGCTCTACTACCTCCAGCTCGGCGACCGCCATCCCGTCTTCTGGGCGGTGCAGCTCTTTCGCACGCCGCTGACGCCGCTCGTCACCGGGATTCCGATGAGCATCGGAGGCGCGCAGCTGCTCGAGGTCGTCATGTCGCTGATCTACGTCGCTGCAATTGCAGGCTGGGCGTGGGCGGCCCGGCCGTTTGGACGCACGGCGGCGCTCGTCACAGCCGTCGTCGCGCTCGCGCTGCTGCCGTATGCCGCGATGTTCCACGAGGTGTCGAGCGATTTCCTCTTCGGCGCGTTGCTCGCACCATGGACGGGCTTCGTCGTCCGCGCCATGTTTCGCCCGACGACGCGCGTGCTGGCCGGGCTGGGTCTGCTGACTGCGGCGTTGACGCTCACGCGTCCCGCAAGTCAGGTGCTCGTGCTCGCCGCCTGCGCAGCCGCGCTGATCGTCCGCGGCGCGGGGAGGACGCGCTTGACGCGCTTGGGGATCGCGGCGGCCGCAGCGATCGTGCCGCTCCTTCTTTGGGCCGGTCTCAACGCGATCCGCTACGACGACTTCACCGTGGCACGCGGTGGCAAGGCCTGGGTGCCCTTCTTCAAGGTGCTGAGCCTGAAGACGATCGAGCCGTCCAACGGTCCCGCTTCGCGACGGCTGGCCGCTGCGATCGAGCGCGACGTGCTGACGTTGCCGGAGTACCGCAACCTCAACGTCGATCTCCGCACGTACCTGCACAGCCCGTCGAATCTCGAGGCGATCCGGTTGATCGCGCTTTCCGACCGCGACTTCGGGCGGTCGAGCAACTACAACGTTCTCTTCGACACCTCCTGGGAGACGATCCGGCACAGTCCGAGCGCGTACGTCCACTCGGTCTCACGCACCTTCAAGCACTTCCTCTGGTTCCGTTTCTCGCTCGAGCCGGTCCGGCAGGAGTCGCCGCCACCGCCCGGCCCGCGTGTCCTGCACGTCGACGGCAAGACGAGCCCGAGCCCCGAGGCGGTGTCGCCCATGGCGCAGGCCGCCCGCTACGGCTTCGTCTGGTGTCCGACCGACGCCATCGACCGCTGCATCTTCCGGCACCCCGAGCAGGTCTTCCGCTCGGCCACTCAGCAGCAGCGCTATGTGGAGTTGACGGACCGCGTGCGCAACTGGAACTCGCAGTTGCCGCTGCGCAACGGGGCGCGCTGGCTCGGCGCAAAGCTCGGCACGCTCAGCTGGGACCTGCCGAGCGCGCCGATCGTCTGGCTCGTGCTCGCGGGCATCGGCATCGCGCTGCGAAGACCGCGCGGCTGGCCCGCGCTCGTCGTCCTCGCGCTCGCGGGGCTCGCCGTGCTGTTCGTGCACGCCCTTTCGCAGGAGCCGCAGGCCGAGTTCTCGATCCCGCTCACGCCGATGTTCGCGCTGGCAGCGGTCGCCGCGATCTTCGGGAGGCGCGCGGACTCGGCTACGGTCCCCGAATCGTGACCGAGCTCAGGCTGATACCGCCGGAGGAGTTCGAGCGCGCCGGCGGCGACCTTGGTCTGCTCGCCGACATGTGCCGCGCGAATGCCCTCGTCGCAGTGAAGCGTGCGGGTTCCGGCCACCTCGGCTCGAGCTTCAGCGCGCTCGACATCGTCGTCCACCTGCTCTGGCGGGAACTGAACGTCGCTGAGCTGGGGTGGGAGCATCCGGATCGCGATGTCTTCTTTTCCTCGAAAGGGCACGACGTCCCCGGCCTCTACGCAGCGCTGAACGCGCTCGGCGTGATCCCGACAGAGCGGCTGCTGCGGCTCAGGCGGCTGGGTGGGCTCGACGGCCACCCCGATGTCGGCGTGCCCGGCATCGAGGCGAACTCCGGCTCGCTCGGCATGGGTCTTTCGAAGGGCCGCGGGATGGCTTGGGCCAAACGACATCAGGGCCGAGGCGGCGTCGTGGTCGTGATGACCGGCGACGGCGAGCTCCAAGAGGGTCAGAACTGGGAGGCGCTCGCTTCCGCAGCACACCAGGGTGTCGGGAATCTGTGGGCGATCGTCGACCGCAACGAGCTGCAGTCGGACCGCCCGACCGAGGAGATCCTCGCCCTCGGCGATCTCGAGGCGAAGCTACGCGCTTTCGGCTGTCACGTCGAAGTCGCGGACGGTCACGACCACGACGCGCTCGCCGCCGCCTTCGCGGCGATGCGTGCCGCGCCGGAGGACGTGCCGAAGGTCCTCGTCGCGAACACGATCAAGGGCCGCGGCGTGTCGTTCATGGAGCATCCAACCGCTCTGCGCGAAGGAGGCGGCACGTATCGCTGGCACGCCGGCGCGCCCGACGACGATGCGTTCACGCGCGCCCACGACGAGCTCGTCGAACGCATCCGGCTGCGTCTCCCCGATGTGAAGCTCGCGCCGGTGCCGCCGCTCGAAGAGCGCGTCTCGCTCGAGGGCGAGCCCGAGTCCGGCGCCGGAATGCGCCGCGCGGCGGTTTCGGACGAGTACGTTGCCGCTGCGTACGGTGAGGAGCTGCTGCGGCTGACCGGGCAGCATGCCGAGCTCGTTGTCCTCGATGCGGACCTCGCGTCGGACTGCCGTATCCGGGGCATCGAGCTCGAGCAGCCGTCGCGCTTCATCGAGGTCGGGATCGCCGAGCAAGACATGGTCTCCATGGCAGCAGGTCTTGCGCGCCAGGGTCTCCTGCCCGTTGTGAACTCCTTCGCGAGCTTTCTCGCCTCGCGTGCGAACGAGCAGATCTACAACCAGGCGAGCGAGAGGACGAAGGTCGTGTACGCGCTCCATTACGCAGGCCTGATCCCCGCGGGCCCGGGCAAGTCGCACCAGAGCGTGCGCGACATCTCGCTACTCGGCGCCCTGCCGAACGTGACGATCGTGCAGCCGACGAACGCGGCGGAGACACGCGCGCTACTCCGCTGGGCCGTGGAGGACGCGGGAGAGAGTGTCGCGATGCGGCTTGCCATCGGCCCCTCGCCGCGCCGCGTCGACCTGGACGCTTCGCCCGTCTTCGGGCGCGGCACGACTCTTCACGACGGCGACGGGCCGACGTTGCTCGCCTATGGGCCCGTGATGGTGAACGAGGCGCTCGTGGCGGCGGAGACGCTCGCACCGCGCGGCGTGCAACTCCGCGTCGTGGCAATGCCCTGGCTGAACCGCTTCGACGCCGAGTGGCTCGCCGAAGAGATGGGTGCCCTGGAGGAGGTCTTCGTTCTGGAAGACCACGCGCCGGTCGGCGGGCTCGGCGACGCCCTGCGCCGAGTGCTCGATGTGCGCACCCGCGTGACCGCGTTCGGCGTCGAGGGCTGGCCGGCCTGCGGCACGCCACCCGAAGCGTTGCGCGCACACGAGCTCGACGGCGTCTCGCTCGCGGTGCGGATCGAGCGCGCGCTGGCTGTTGCCGTCGAGACGTGAGCGATTCGCCGGTCTGGCTCGTCCTCGCAGATCCGCTCTCGACACGGATCTTCCTCGACTGCGGCATCGCCGAGCGGCTCGCCGCACGGTACGGCCCGCGCCTCCAGCCCGTCTTCCTGTTCGACCGGGACGAGACCGCTGCGTGGGCCGCGCGTTTCGATGGTCGAGGCGCGCTCTTCTCGCGGGACCTCGTCCGGCCTTCGGCCCGTCCGCTCGAGCGCGTCCTCGGCCGCGGTGACCGCTGGCTCGATCAGCGCTTCGGCTACTACCCGCTGGCGATCAGGCTCAACTACCGCCACGGCTTTCACCTCGAGCGCATGCAGCCGGGGCACGGGAACTGGCTGCTCGATTCCGCGCGCGTCGGGCCGCTCCCGCGGTGGGACGGCTTCGAGCGCGCGATGCAGCGCTGGCACTTCTCGCCGCGGCGCCATGTCTCGCACTCGCTGCTCGAGCGCCTGCGTGCCGAGCGGCCCGCGATCGTCTTCAGCAACCTGCAGATGCAGGCGGCCGTTCCCTACATCGTCGCAGCGAGGCGGCTCGGCCTCTCGCTCGTCGGTTACGTCGCCAGTTGGGACCACACGGTCGGCAAGGGCGTGATCTCACCACACCTCGACCGCTACGTCGTGCAGAACGACGTCATGCGCGACGACCTCGCCCGCTACCACGGCATCGACCCTGCGCGCGTAATTGTCGCGGGCTGGCCCCAGACGGACGTCTTCCACGTGCACCGACCGCGAAGCGCCTACGAGTCCTTGATCCGAAGCTACGGCCTCGACCCCGCTCGACCGGTCGTGCTGGTGATGGGAAACACGCCGACGAATGCGCCTTACGAGGGACGCTTCGTCGAGCACCTCGTTGCGTGGCGGGAGGCGACCGCGGGCGCGCCGCAATTGCTCTTCCGGCCGCATCCTCGCGACCGCGAGTGGCGCGAGCGGTTTGCGTCTGCGCTCGTCGCGCCCGGCGCAGCCGTGCAGGAGCCGAGCTACACCGATCTCGAAACACTGGCGACGCTGCTTCAGCACGGGGACTGTGTGGTTGCGAACGCCGGCACGATCCTCCTCGACGCTTTGGTGAACGACCGACCTGCGGTCTGCGTTCTCTACGACGAAGGAGCTCCTGCGGGCGAGTCCTGGGCGCTGAAGAACGTGGTCGGTGAGCATTACCGCGAGCTGATCGATTCCGGTGCGTTCCTCCGCGCGGATCGCTTCGAGGAGGTCGTCGCCGGAATCGAGCTCTGCCTCGCCCAGCCCACGGAGCTCGCCGACGAGCGGCGCCGCGTCGTCCAGGCGGTCGTCGGTCTAGTCGACGGCCACGCCGCCGAGCGAGTTGTCGAAGCGGTCGCCGGGGTGATCGACGAGT
>DAINSN010000048.1:0-14249 GCA_036741295.1 Gaiellaceae bacterium | reverse complement strand
GCAGCAGCGCGCTCCGCTCGTCGCCCTCGGGGATCTTCGGCATCGCGAGCACGGCCTTGCCGCCGCCGAGCCCCAGATCTGCAACGGCAAGCTTCGCGGTCATGCCGGCAGAGAGGCGCATCGCGTCTTGAAGCCCGTCCGCGGGAGTGTCGTAGACCTTCAGCCGCGTCCCGCCCGCCGCGGGGCCAAGCTGCGTCGAGTGCATGCAGATGAAGATCCACCCTCCGCTCACGCGGTCGCGGTGGATGACTGCCTGCTCGCCATCCCAGCTGTCGAGCAGTTCCTCGAACGTCGGCATCGGTCCGATTCGATCACACGAGGACGTGTCTACGACGGTCGCAGAACGAGAAGGGCCGCCCTTCCGGGCGGCCCTTCCAGATTTCATGCAGCTCTCAGACGTCGATCAGCTGATCCCAAACGTCTTGAGCCAATCGAGGTTCCACGAGCGGTCGAGCCGATATACCCCGCCCGTCCCGGCACAGTTGCCGTTGAGCCCGTACGAGGTCACGCCCGCGATGACACGCGAATCGCCGATGAAGTTCGGGCCACCCGAGTCGCCGAAGCAGGTCCCGCCGCTCGCATGGTTGTTGGAGAGCAACATCGAGAAGTCCCCCGTAAAGCCGGGGCTGTTGATCTGCAACAGGTACGGGTGCGCGACCATGCGCGTCTTGTCCGCCTGGGTCTTCCACCCGGCCGCGGTCGGGAAGCTCGCCTGGAGCCCGTAGCCGACAGCGGTGAAGGTCACGTCCTGTTGCCCGCGCTTCGTCGTGAGCGCGTCCAGTTGGTTCACCCGTGGCAAGAGGCCGTACAGGCCGTTGTCCGACGGATGGGACGACGAGAGCGCGACGACTCCCAGGTCACGAACGAAGAACCTGTTCGGGTCGTAGTTCGGGTGCGTATATGGAGTCCCGCCGACGTCGCCGTGGCACGGATACCCGGTGACGGCCACGTTGTCACAGCCGGTTCCGCCGGCTGCCTTCGACCGGTAATGCGAATCGGTGGTGATGTCCGACGCGAACCAGATCTCGGCATGAGCGTTAGGCGCTTCGGCGCAGTGTCCCGCCGTCAAGTACACGGTCGGAGACAGAAGTGTGCCGCTGCACCTCCAGAGCGGGTTTCCGCCGGAGTCCTGCGCGACCATCAGCCCAACGTATGGATGGCCATTGCCATCCGGCTGACCGTCGGTGATTGCGCCTGCCGACCCAACGCCGATCGCAACAGCGACCGCGAGAGCAGCAAGCAACGCCAAAGTCTTGGTCATTCTCTCCCCTGTCCTCGGTAATGCCGGACCCTCCCCCGGCCTTCAGCTTGGACAGTAGCCGCGAAATCGGGGCCTGCCAATAGCCGGCGCTTCAAGGACACGCCGTGACGATCGCGTACCTAGGCGACGTATAGCGCGTAGACAACCGAAGGGAGTGTCCGATGAAACTCGCTCGTATCGCCTTGATCGCGGCCGCCGGCGTCGCCGTCGCCGCGTTTGCCGGTGTCTTTCAGCCCTCGGGGGCGAGCAGCGCCCCGGCTGCCGATGTGCCGCCCGGCGGAATCACCGTCCTCGGCACCGGCTCGGCGAATGTCACGCCGGATCGTGCCTCTTTCGCGTTCGGCACCGTCAGCCAGGCCGCGACGGCGAACGCAGCCCTCGCGGCGAGCTCTCAGGCGGTCGCTCGGGTCATCGCGGCGCTCAAGAAGGCAGGCGTCGCCCAGGCCGACATTCAGACCTCTGACGTCTCGCTGTCGCCGCGGATGAACGACCAGGGCGATGGGATCGTCGGCTACACGGCCTCCAACACCGTCACCGCGACGATCCGGAAGATCGGCGACGCGGGCGACATCGTCGATGCGGCGGTCGGTGCCGGCGCGAACCAGGTCTATGGGCCCAACCTGCTTGCGTCGGATCAGGACGCCGCTTACCGCAATGCTCTCAAGGGAGCCGTCGCGGACGCCCGCGCGAAGGCGGAGACATTGGCGACCGCGTCGAGCTCGACGCTCGGCAAGATCACAGCGATCGTCGAAGGCGGCGGCGGAGCGGTGCCCATGCCGGTGGCAGCGGGTGCGAAGGACTCGAGCGTGCCGATCGAGCCGGGCACCCAGAAGATCGAGGCCACTGTGAGCGTGACGTTCGCCTTCGGGTAATTCGTAGGATGGGGGCATGTGCCGAAACATCCACACGCTCTACAACTTCGAGCCACCAGCCACGAATGAGGAGATCCGCGACGCCTCGCTCCAGTACGTGCGCAAGATCAGCGGCTTCACGAAGCCGTCGCAGGCGAACGAGGCAGCTTTCGCCCACGCGGTCGACGAGGTCTCCGCGGCGTCGAAGCGGTTGCTTGAGCAGCTCGTGACATCTGCAGCGCCGAAGGATCGCGAGGTCGAAGCGGAACGCGCTCGCGCCCGGGCGGCCAAGCGGTTCGCAGCGGCCTGAGGTTCTGATGGCGAAAGTCGCCGTTGTCGGCCTCGGTGCGATGGGCAGCCGCGTGGCTCGCCGGCTCATCCAAGCCGGCAACGACGTGGTCGTCTGGAATCGCGATGTCAAAAGGACCGTGCCGCTGACGCAAGCCGGCGCCGCCGCCGTGAAGACCCCCGCGGAAGCGGCACGTCGGGCCGAGGTCGTGATCACGATGGTCTCCGATCCCACGGCACTCCGCGAAGTCACCGGCGGTCAGGATGGTGTTGCCGCCGGCGCAGAGGACGGCACCGCCGTCGTTCAGATGTCCACCGTTGGACCTGCACCCGTGCTGGAGCTGGCTTCGGAACTTCCTCCAGGGGTCGGTTTGCTCGACGCGCCGGTTCTCGGCAGCATCGCCGAGGCCGAGGCCGGGACCCTGCACATCTTCGTCGGCGGCGACGACGAGCTCGTGAAGCGCTGGGGCCCGTTGCTCTCGGCCCTCGGCCGGGTCGACCATGTGGGGCCGGTCGGAGCGGGTAGCGCCGCGAAGCTCGTCGCGAACTCGACGCTTGTCGGCGTCATCGGGATGCTCGGCGAAGCTCTGGCTCTCGCGCGCACACTCGGCCTTCCTGATCAGGTCGCCTTCGACGTGCTCGCTACGACGGCACTGGGAGCTCAGGCCGAACGCCGGCGCGAGTCGGTCGAGTCCGGCGAATATCCGCCGCGTTTTGCGCTCTCGCTCGCGAAGAAGGACGCCGATCTCATTCTCGAGGCCGCGCCGAATGCGGATCTGCGGCTGACGCAGGCTGCGCAGACATGGTTGGCGGATGCAGAACGGGCCGGCCGCGGCGATGAGGACTACTCAGCAGTTCTTGCCGAGATCCTCGAGCGGTCGCATCCTCGGCGACATGGTTGAAGAGGCACGGCTCGAGGAGACCCCAGGCGGTCTTGCTCCGGCGAGCGAAGGCTGGTTCGTCGTGAACGTCCGCGACGGCCGCTGGGTGACGAATGAAGTGCTCGGAGATGCCTTCATCGTCGAGGGCGACAACGTCTCGTTCGCTCAGATCGGCTTCACGCTCGGCGTCCTGCAGCCGGGCCAGGCAGGCGGGAGGTACCACCACGAGTCCGACCAGGAAGACTTCCTCGTCCTCGCCGGCGAGTGTCTGCTGCTGATCGAAGAGGAGGAGCGTCCGCTCAAGGCGTGGGATTTCGTGCACTGCCCGCCGGGCACCGACCACTCCTTCGTCGGGGCAGGCAGTGGTCCCTGCGTGATCTTCATGACCGGCGCGCGCAGCGAGCCCAAGGAGATCGTCTATCCCCGCTCCGAGCTGGCACTCCGGCACGGCGCCGGCGTCGAGAAGGACACGAGCTCACCGGCCGAGGCGTACGCGTCGTTCCCGAAGTGGAAGGACGAACGCCCACAGAGCTGGGACGGACTTCCCTGGGGCTAGCGGTGCTGCTCTATGACAGCCCTGTGTCGGGCAACTGCTACAAGGTGCGCCTGCTGCTCGCGCACCTCGGCATCCCGTACGAGCGGCGCACGATGGACGTCGTCGACCGCTCGAATCGACGAGACGTGCTGGGCGGGCTGAACCCGGCATTGCGCGTTCCGACACTCGTACTGGACGATGGTCGGCCGCTCGCGGAATCGGGTGCGATCCTCTGGTATCTCGGTGAGGGCACGCGC
Source organism: Gaiellaceae bacterium (assembly GCA_036741295.1). GTDB lineage: Bacteria > Actinomycetota > Thermoleophilia > Gaiellales > Gaiellaceae > 3-1-20CM-4-69-9. The sequence continues at coordinate 10,176 of DAINSN010000048.1, read as the reverse complement.
TTCGTTCCGGAGGATGCGTACGACCGCGCGCAGGTGCTGCAATGGATGTTCTTCGAGCAATACGACCACGAGCCGGCGATTGCGGTTGCCCGGTTCTGGCTTGCGTATTCCGGTCGCGCGGACGAGTTCGCCGATCGTCTTCCCGAACGCACCGCGGCGGGACACAGGGCTCTCGCCGCAATGGAGCGCCACCTCGACGGCAGGGAGTTCCTCGTCGGAGACGGATTGACCCTCGCCGACCTCGCGCTCTACGCGTACACGCACGTCGCGCCCGAGGGCGGCTTCGACCTCGAGCCGTACCCCGCGGTGCGCAGCTGGCTCGAGCGGGTCGCGTCTGAGCCGGGACACGTCACAATCGCTGCGCAGTGAAGATCCGAGCCGCAGTCCTCGAGGAGTTCGGCGCTCCGCTGCAGGTCCAGGAGCTCGAGCTCGCCGATCCGAAGGCCGGCGAGGCGCTCGTCCGGCTCGTGGCATGCGGCGTGTGTCACACCGACCTCTACACCGCCTCAGGCGCCGATCCCTCCGGTTACTCGCCGACCGTGCTCGGCCACGAGGGGGCAGGTGTCGTCGAACGCGTCGGTGACGGCGTCAGCGATGTCGAGCCGGGCGATCACGTCGTCACGCTCTTCTCGCCGCAGTGCCGCGAATGCGAGCACTGCCGCGATCACCGCACCAACCTCTGCCTTGCCATCCGCGAGCAGCAGAATCAGGGCCACCTCCCGGACGGGACGACGCGGCTCTCACGCGACGGCGAGCCGATCCGTCACTTCATGGGGACGTCCACGTTCGCGGAGTACACGGTCATGCCGGAGATCGCGCTCGCGAAGATCGATCCCGAGGCCCCGCTCGACCGCGCGTGCCTGTTCGCGTGCGGGCTCTCGACCGGGCTCGGCGCCGCGATGAACACGGCGAAGGTCGCGCCAGGCACGACTTGCGTCGTCTTCGGCGCCGGCATGGTGGGACTGGGCGCCGTCGCCGGCTGCCGGCTACAAGGCGCCGAACGAATCGTGGTCGTCGACCTCTCGGAGCACCGGCTCGAGCTCGCGCGGGGGCAAGGCGCGACCGACACCCTCGTCGGCGGCCCCGACGCAGTGCAGCAGATCGTCGACATGACGGACGGTTTCGGCGCCGACTACACGTTCGAGGCGACCGGCAACGTCAACGTCATGCGCCAGGCGGTCGAGTCGGCGCGCATGGGCTGGGGCCTCGCGACGATGTGCGGCGTCGCGGGCAAGGGCGAGACGCTGGACGTCATCCCGCGCTTCTTGATCACCGGTCGCCGCGTGGCAGGCTCTTCGTTCGGCGGCGTGAAAGGACGCGACCAGGTTCCGCAGTTCGTCGACATGTACCTCGGCGGCGACATCGACGTGGACCCCTTCGTCTCGCACAAGCTCACGCTGGACGACGTCAACCGCGGCTTCGAGCTGATGGAAGCGCAGGACGGCATCCGCAGCGTGATCGATTTCACCTAACGGCGTAATCGACGTTCTCGAACGGCCACTCGGCGAGCCAGCCGCTCACCGCCTCCCAGAGGGGCCCGTCGAGGTCGGCGTGGCTCGCGCGCACCCAGGAGAGCACCTGCGCATCATGCGGGCCAGCCCGGGGCGGATAGATGTAGACGCAGCCGACGACGTCGCCGCCCGGCTCGAGAACGGTGTAGGTGAAGCCGGAGCGGTTCTCGAAGTCGTCCGCGTGCCGTTGCAGGTCGGCCCGGTTCTCCTCCAAGGTCATGTCGCGCGGCCAGGAGCTCTCCTCCCACCCCAGAGTTGCATGGATGTGTTCCATCGAGGACGACCAGGCACGGTAGTCCGCCTCGTTGTGCTTCGGACCGAGAGGTTCCAGCCGGAACTGCGAGGTCTCGAGACGAAGGGGCACGAGGAAGTCCGCCGGCACGAACACCGTCCAAGCCTAGAGCAGACCTCGACTACCCCGCGTTCGCAATACTTTCGCAAGTGAAGCGGCTAGCCGACCCCTATCGCGATCTCGACGTGATCGACTCGCGCGCGCCGCGGTTCAACCAGGCGACGATCGGCTTACTCGCCGTGCTCGCGCTCGCAACGGGTTGGTGGTGGCTGCTCGGCCTGCTCGGAGCGCAGCTGCTCGTCGGGCTGACGCTCGGCCGGCGCTTCTGCCTGCCGTGCCTTGCCTACTTCGAGCTCGTGCAGCCGCGAATCGGCGAAGGGCCGCTCGAGGACACCCGCCCGCCGCGCTTCGCAAATTTCGTCGGGGCCGTCTTCCTCACGGCCGCGACCGTCGCCTATGCGGCCGGTCTCACCACCCTCGGCGCCGTCCTCGGCGGAATCGTCGCGGCGCTTGCGCTGCTCGCGGCGGCAACGGGCTTCTGCAGCGGTTGCGAGGCGTACAAGCTGGGTTCCTTCCTGCTCGGGCGGCCGTTCGTCTCGTGCCCCCTGCCGCGCCAAGCCGACTGACGTTTCGTACGCTGCTCGGATGACCGAATGGTGGGCCGTAAGACGCGCACACAGTCGAAGGCCGGCGACGTATAAGTGCCCGCTCTGCGGGCGCCAGCTGCACGCGATGAGCGACCACGTGGTGATCGCACCGGAAAACGATGCCGCGCAACGCCGTCACGCGCACACGGAATGCGTGCTCGCCGCTCGGAAGGCGGGAACCTTCAAGACCTACGACGACTGGCGCGCGGAGCAGCCCCGGAACTCTCGACTGCGGCGGTTTCTTCGGCGCGGATGAGCACTGGTTTCCGACAGCACCTGCGACGCGCAATCGAGCTGGCGCGGCAGGCGCGCGAGCACGGCAACCACCCGTTCGGCGCGCTGCTCGTCGACCACAGAGGGAACGTCGTCCTCGAGGCGGAGAACACGGTCCGCACCGACAAGGACGTCACCGCCCATGCCGAGACGAACCTGATGCGCATGGCGAGCGCGCGCTTCGAGCCCAGCTTCCTCGAGCGGTGCACGCTGTACACGAGCACCGAGCCGTGCGCCATGTGCGCGGGCGCGATCTACTGGGGAAACGTGAGGCGGGTCGTCTTCGGCATGAGCCAGGAGCAGATTCACTCCATCAGCAGCCACAACCCGGAGAACATGCAGCTGGCGATCACCTCGCGCGAGATCTTCGAGCGCGGGGATCACCCCGTCGAGGTCAGCGGCCCCCACCTGCCCAGGGAATCGAGCGCCGTCCACGACGGGTTCTGGGACTAAGCCCGCCCGTCAGATGAAGCGAGGCCGGCCGCGGCGTTCCATGTCGCCGAGCACCTGGCCGCCGATCCAGTTGACCGCCCACACGACGGCGACCGTCCCGACGTACGTCCAGAAGCCGTCGATGGAGAAGTTCGGCGCGATCCACTCCGCCAGTGCGATCATCGCGATGTTGATCAGCAGGTAGAAGAAGCCGAGCGTGATGATGATCAGCGGCAGCGTCACGATCGTGAGCAGCGGCTTCAGCACCGCGTTCGCGACTCCAAGGACGGCCGAGCCGATCAGGTAGGCCTTCCAGCCCTCGATCCGCACGCCGTCCCAGATCGCGTTCGCGACCCAAAGGGCAGCGAGGTTGATCGCCCACGCGATCGCCAGACGGGGCACGAAGGACACGGGGACAGTGTAAATCAGCGGCGTTTGACGGGGATGCTCTGGCTCGAGCGAAAGACGTTCTGCGGGTCGTAGCGCTGCTTGACGGCGATCAGGCGGTCGAGGTTCGTGCCGTAATACGCATGCCCCCACTTGCCGAGGTCGGGGTCGATGTAGTTCTGATACGCGAACGGTGAGACGTGCGGGCGCATCGCCGCGTAGAAGTTTCGCAGCCAGCGGAGGTTCGGCTCCGCTGCGGCCGCCGCGTCCCAGTACGCGAGATACTGCATCGAGAAGAGCGCGTCCCGGTGCACGAACGCGGTCGCATCCTTCTTGACCCGGTTGATCGCGCCGCCGTACGAGTCGAGCAGAATGATTCCCGAGCCGCTGCCGGTGGCGATCCGCGCCTCGATCTGGCGGAGCATGGTGTCGATCCCGCGCGAAGTCAGCGGAGTGTTCGCGAAGCTCGACTTCCCCTTGAACGTGGAACGTCCGAGATGGCCTTGCGGCGGCAGGTGACACTCGGCGATCGTGCCGGAGCAGCCCGCCCACATTTCCTGTGCGTCCATGTAGCTTCGCGACGTCACGGTGAAGCGGGTCGGGGTCCCTGCATTCGCGAGCGGCTGCAGTAGCCGGCGCAGCCGGTCGGCGCTGCCGAAGAACTGTCCGGCTGAGGTGATGCGGGCGCGGCCGCCGGCAACTGCGTTGAGGTTCAGCACGGAGAAGAGCCCGTCGGGCGCGTGGGGCGCAAGCTTCTGCCAGGCCTCAACGACCTTCGCCGCATCCGACCACGGCCATTCGAGCGCGTACGTCGTGACCTGGCCGACCGGGTGCGTGCGGAAGACGAGGCGCGTCACGATCCCAAAGTTGCCGCCACCACCGCCGCGGAGCGCCCAGTAGAGATCGGGATGCTGATGTGCGTTCGCAACCACGGCCGTCCCGTTCGCGAGAACGATGGTCGCCTCGAGCAGGTTGTCGCACGTCAGCCCGTACTTCCGCGAGGCCAAGCCGACGCCGCCGCCGAGCGCGAGCCCGGCGATCCCGACCGTGGGGCAGGAGCCCGCGGGAACCGTGCGCCCGTGCTGCCAGAGCCCGTCGTAGACGTCGATGAGCCGCGCACCGGCACCGACCACCGCATGGCCCCCTGCGGCGAGGGCCACGCCGTTCAGCCTCGACACGTCGACGATCACGCCGGACGTGGAGGAGTAGCCGCCGTAGCTGTGACCGCCGGAGCGCGGGACGATCCGCACGCGGTGCTTGCGAGACCAGCGCACGGTTTGCTGCACGTCGGCAAGCGACTCGCAAAAGACGACCGCCTGCGGCTTGTACGTGTCGAAGCGGGTGTTGTAGAGAACGCGAGCCTGGTCGTACGCCGCATCGCCGCGCACGACGACGGCGCCACGCACCGAGTTAGCGAGCTCGTCGAAGATTCCGGCGGCCGACGCCGTCGCGAAGTCCACAAGCCGCCCGGCGAACGGCAGTGCGCCCGCAACAAGCGCGTACTTGCCACCGCGGACGAGTAGCTCTCGGCGCGTGACCTGCTCCACGCACCCGAATCTACCGACCGGGTGTTAAGACCTGTGGACGCCCATCACGATCGAGGCGACGTAGACGCCCGCACTGTTCTTGCTGATACTCACCTGCGACCTCTTGCCGCCGTTGCGATAGATGGAGTCGTCGGCGTTGCGGACGTCACGGTTCGGCCGGCTCGCGTAAGGGGCCTTGCGGTAGACCGCGTCGGTGACGGTATCCGCGAAGTAGAGCTGCCCCGTGTGCAGCACGTTGCCGCCGAGGTGCACCTTCACGTGGATGTGCACGGTGCGGCCCTGGTACCAGCCGGGATAGACGGTGCGGAAGAGCGCAAGACCCTTCGCGTTCGTTCGCTGGATCCCGCGCATGAACGTTCGGTTGCCTGCGCCTGAACCGAAGCCCGAGTAGACGCCGCCCGCGTCGGCGTGCCAGATGTCGACCGCGGCGCTCTTGATCGGCTTGCAGGTCGAGGCGTTGACGACGAAAGCGCGGAGGAGCAGCGGCGTGCCCGGTCGACCGTCCGTGATGTTGCGGCGCAGGGCTTCGTTCGCGATGTAGTACGGGCCTTCCGTCTGCTCGGGCGTCAACACGCAGGTCACCGCGCCGGAAGCGACGGCCGCCGGGCCGGCGCCCTCGGAGGTTTCGATCTTCAGTCCTGCCGCGCCGATGGCTGTCGCCAGGAATCCACCAAAACGGACAAGCGAGCCGCGCCGAGTGAGCCGAGGGTCAGTCATCTGGAAAACCTCCGGTCTTGAAGACGGTCTCGTCGGCGAGGATCGTCATCGCCTCGTAGCCGTCCAGGCGCGCCGTCCAGTGCGGGGCAAGCTCAGCGCCCATTGCGAATGCCGCAGTTGCGTAGGCGTCGGCGGTCGCGAGCTCCGCGCCGACGATCGTCACCGACAGAATGCCCGCCGGCGGGCGGCCGCTGTGGGGATTCCACACGTGCTCGCCACGGGCGTACGCCCCGGACGTGGCGATCGCGAGATCCGTGGTGGACTCGATGACGGCTGCTACCTGCTGGCGGTCCAGCGGATGTTGAATGCCGACACGCCAGGCGAGGTCCGGGACTGCGCGGCCGCGAATGCGCATATCACCACCTGCGCTGACTGCGTAGTTGTGCAGACCGGCATCATCGAGAATCGCCGCGGCGCGATCGACCGCCCAGCCTTTCACGAGCCCGGAGGGATCGATGGAGCCATCGGGCGTCCGCATGTCGAAGTACCCGTTCGTCTCATCGCGGAGCCGGTCGCAGCGCTCCAGGACTTGAAGCACGTGCGGGTGTGCATCGTCGCGTCGCAACTCGCCTCGATTGATGCGGCTGATCTCGCTGTCCTCCTTGAAGGTGCTGAAGGTCGCGTCGACCCAGCGCAACCAGTCGAACAGCTCGTCGAGCACCTCGCCCCTGCAGTCATCGCGGATGTCCACGACGATCGGCAGACCCATGATGTGCTCGACCCGGCGGACGCCTGGGACTGCGGCGGGGGCGGTGACGCTCATGCTTTGAGCGCCTTCACGATCGCCGACTGGAGCGACTGTTCGAATCCGTTGCTCGAGTCGGTTGCGCCCGAGACCATGTTGATGTTCGCGCTCTGTGCCCTCAGCGCTTCCGCCTTCAAGATGGGAAGGGCGTTCTGGTTGATGAACACGGAACGGTCGGTGTGATTCGGATAGGTCGGGACGGTGACCGCGGTCATCCGCCGCGTCACTTTCTTCTTCGTCCCGGTGATCGTGGTCGTCTTGCGGACGACGATCGTGACCTGGAGGCTGCCCCATCTGCTCACGGAGGCAACAGAGCCGGCAAAGCGTTTGGTGACGACGATCTTCTTCGCCTTGGCCTTGGTCGCCGCCGTCGCATCGACGATCGGGAGCGCGAGGGCCAGGACGGTGAGGAGGACGATGATTGACTTGCGCATTGGTTCCTTTCGACTAGAGGGCGAACTTCTCGACGTGAATGAAGCGTGGTGGAACGCTCGCGCGACGAACGTTCCGCTCGAGGACTTCCGTCATCGCGGGCGGCCCACAGACGTAGACCTGCCGTTCTGCGATGTCCGGGACGAGCTCTTCGAGGTGAGCGGGAGAAAGCAGGCGCGCCCCGTCTTCGGTGGCGTGGTCGCCGACGACGAAGAGGAGAGTGATCCCTCGCTCCCGCGCCAACTCTTCGAGCTCGTCGCGGAAGATCACGTCTTCGTCCTGGACGACGCGATAGATCACGACAACGTCTCCGGACATGTCCTCCATCAGCGCGCGAATCGGCGTGATTCCGATTCCGCCGGCGATCAGGACGGTCTTGTCGCGACGTCGCGCCGCTGCCGTGAAGACGCCGAAGGGCCCCTCCGCGACGACGCGCGTGCCGGGGGCAATCTCCGCGAGCCGGCTCGAGAAATCGCCCAGCGCCTTGACCGTGATCCGCAGCGAGCGGCCGTCAGGCGCCTCAGACAGGGAAAACGGGTGCGACGCCCACCAACGGTTCCGGTCGAGGAAGCGCCAGAGGAAAAACTGACCCGGGCGCGCGTCGAGCCGGTCGAGGCGGTGGCCGGTGATGCGCAGCGAGACGATGCCCGGGCCCTCGGCAACGACTTCGGCAACGCGCAGGCGGTATCTAAGGGCTTTGAGGATCGGACCGACGATGCGAAAGGCGACGAGCAAGCCAAGCGTGCCGAGGTACAACGCGCGCCAGTAGTCGGCCGCGACTCGATCCAGCACAAGCTCGTTCCCGGTCGGAATCTGATGGAACCACGCGAGCGCAATTCCGCCATACGCGAGCAGATGTACCGCGTACCAAGCCTCGTAACGAAGGCGGCGCCGAACGATCACGACCGAGGTCACGACGACGGCGATGAGGAGAGCCGTTCCGACGGTCGCGGTGATCATCCCCGGGTAGACGCCGCCGCCCAGCATCGTCGTGACCTCGCTCGGCAGCGAGATCTTGTCCATGAGGGCGTAGCCCCAGACCGACAGGACGACATGGGCGAGGATCAGGTCGAGGCACGCGTGGCCGTTCCAGCGGTGCCAGACGGTCAGTCGGTCGAAGCCGAAGAGCCGCTCGACCGGAGGGAGGCGGGCGAGCAGGAGCACCTGCAGCAGAGCCGAGTAGGCGCCGAGCAGCCCCGTGATCCGGGCGAGGCTGGTGAGGAGCTCCCCGGTGGTCAGGTCGTCGGAGACGTTGCCCCCGTGCACCCAGAGCCAGATCATCAGGGCCGCGTTCCCGGCCACGAAGGCCCACACGGCGGTCGAGGTCGCCAGCCTGCGTCCCGCGCGCGGGCGCGAGAGGGAGGAGACCCGTGGTGAGTCCAGGGCGTAGCCGGCTTCGGTCATACGCCTGCAGAGAACCAGCCCACCCTGAGAAACGGCTGAGAGTCGTGTAAGAGCTTGGTAAGAACCGGTTCAGCTGTGGGCTTCGATAAACGCGAGGACTCTTGCCCAGGCGTCATCGGAGGCTGCCGCGAAGTTCTCCTGCTTGCGGTCGAAGAAGCTGTGCGGCGCGCCGTCGTAGGTGACGACCTCGTGCTCGACTCCCGCGGCCTTGAGCGCCTCGTCGAACGCCGCATTTTCCTCGGCGGTGATGTGCTGATCTGCTCCCGCCTGAAGCGCGAGGATCGGTGCCTCGACCTCAGAGGCGCGCTGCGCAGGGCCCGGCGCTCCGTCTCTCCCCTCGCCGGGTCGTCCGTAGAAGCCGATCGCACCTGAAAGGCCGTGGCCGCCGGCCGCCGCGAGCCAGGAGTTTCGTCCGCCGAAGCAGAAGCCGACGGTGAAGACCGTGCGAGCGCCCTTTGACCGGAGGTACTCGACGGCGGCGCCGACGTCGGCCTGAACTCCCTCCGGTGTCGTCTGCTCGACGTGCTCCATGTACTCGAAGTCGTCATCGCGTTTTGCTGCACCCGCGGTGCGGCCGAAGTAATCGAACGCCACCGCCGCGATCCCACGCTCGGCGAAGCGCAACGCGAGCTCCTCGTAGAACCGGTAGAGGCCGCGCACGTCCGGAAGGATCACGACACCGACCTCGGCGGGCTCTTCGGGAGCAGCCGCGAAGGCCGCGAAGCCGTTGCCGTCAGCCGCCTCGAGAACGAGATCCTCGTGCGACACGGCTGCGCCGCGAATCGCCGGGATCGGCGGAGTGGAGTCGAGCTCGAAGCACATGGCAGACCGACGCTAGCGCACGCCGTCGCGGCTAGCCGGGTCGGCTCGCCCGCCAAGCCCGGAAGGCGCTGGCAACCTGACGGGGGATCCGCCGTCGCGACGTGCTGAGCGCTTCGCGGAGAGCGGTATCCGCGTGTTCTAGGACACCCTCGCCGTGACCGCACAGGATGACGTCGGGCTGAAGCGCGCCTAGCTGCCGGCTCGGCGGCCGCACCCGCAGGACGGGATGCACCGCCAGCCGCTCATTGCCGGCCCGGTAATACGGCGCAGTGCCGAGCACATCGGCGCAGACGAGCACGCGGCGGTCGGGCCACCAGAGCGCGACCTCGTTCCAAGAGCGGCTGTTCCTGACGGCGATGCAGGCGAACGGGCCGAGCGACCCCTGCGGAACAATGTGGTGCCGGACACCGAGCCGAGCAGCGAAGGCGGCACAGTCACGGTTGTGCCGGTCGAGCAACTGGAGGACGCCCGCGGGGGAGCCCGCCGCGCGAATCCGCTCCTCGAGACCGTCTCCGTCGACGGGATCGATCACCCAGACCCGGCCGTCCTCGACGAGCGCGTGCGAGCAACGCCCCATGAACTCGTCGACGATCCAGCCGAAGCCGCCGTCGAACTCGTCGCAAAACTTGAGCCGCACTCCGCGGAGCTTACGGACACTCCGTAGGCCGCCAATTTGTCTGCGAGCAGCTCATCCGGGACGTACAACCGGGCGGGATAGGACGAGTCAAGGTGTGAGGCTCGCCTCGCCGCTCTTCGACCACCTCTGGCTTCCCGGTGAGCCCGCCGCGTCCTGCCTTCGGCATGAGGATCGGTTCGCCGTTCCGCTCGGGGTGCACGACGTCGGCAGCGCGGACTGTTCCACGCGGCGCGCGACCCTGCCGATGCGCTCTCCTACCTGCATGGGCGGGACGCACCGTCGACACTCTGTCGCGTGCTCGGCGAGGTCACGCTGTGGGGTGACGTGCTG
>DAINSN010000047.1:0-14263 GCA_036741295.1 Gaiellaceae bacterium | reverse complement strand
GGGCGCCCGCGGCCGCGCGTGCCCAGCCACTCGACGATCGCCTTCGCCGCCTCTTCGTGGGGCAGACCTGAGAATTGCGCGGACTCGACGAGCTTGCCCTCGTCGTCGATGACGACCTTGATCGGAAGGTCGAACCGCTCTGCGAACTCGCGATCGCGCTCGTCGTGCGCGGGCACGGCCATGATCGCGCCGGTGCCGTAGTCCATCAGGACGTAGTCGGCGATCCAGACCGGAATCCGCGCGTCGTTGACGGGGTTCGTTACGAAGAAGCCGGTGAAGACACCGGTCTTGTCGGTCCCTGCGGCGCGCTCTTCGGCAGGCCTGGCGCCGGCCTTGCGAGCGTACTCGCGGATCTCGTCGCCGTTCGGGGATTTTTCGGCCAGCCGGTCGACGAGCGGATGCTCCGGCGCGAGCACGAAGAAGGTCGCCCCGAACAGCGTGTCCGCACGTGTCGTGAACACCGGGATGTCGATGTCGAGCTCGTCCACCCGGAAAAGGATCTCCGCGCCTTCCGACCGGCCGATCCAGTTGCGCTGCATCGCCAGCACACGCTCCGGCCACACCAGGTCCTTCATCTCGTCGAGCAAGTTGTCGGCGTAGGCCGTGATGCGGAAGAACCACTGGTCGAGCTTGCGCGCCTCGACCTCCGCACCGCAGCGCTCACAGTGGCCGTCCTTCACCTGTTCGTTAGCAAGGACGGTCTGGTCGTTGGGGCACCAGTTGACGATCGCCGCCTTTCGGTACGCGTGGCCGGCCTCGAAGAACCTCAGGAAGAGCCACTGTGTCCAGCGGTAGTACTCGGGCTCGTGCGTCGAGAACTCGCGCGACCAGTCGATGGCCCAGCCCATGCGTTTCATCTGAGCGCGGATCCGTTCGATGTTGCGCTCGACGATCTCGCGCGGATGCTCACCTTCCTTGATCGCAGCGTTCTCCGCGGGCAATCCGAAAGAGTCGTAGCCCATCGGGCGCAGCACCTCCGAGCCCCTGCGGCGGTTGAAGCGCGCGAGGACGTCGCCGAGCGTGTACGGAAGGACGTGCCCCATGTGCAGCGAGCCCGACGGGTACGGCAGCATCTCGAGCACGTAGGACTTCCGCTCGTTACGAGGCGCCCCCGGCTCGGGATTCGGCACCTCGAAGGCGCGGTGCTCCTCCCAGGCCCGCTGCCACTTCGGCTCGACTGTCTGCGCGTCGTACTTGTCCATGACCGTCCTCCAAAAAACGAAAAGGCCTCTCGAGTGAGAGGCCGTGGGGAGCTGACGCGGCCTTCGCCACGATGGCTCCCTTCCCTACAGAAGCAGCTCCTTCATCTCTTCCGGATCGTAGCAGCGGTACAGTCGAAGCTATGAGCGACTACACACATCTCAATCTCAAGGACGTCGAGGATCAGGCGCCCAATTTCGGCCTGGGAGAAGACCTCGAGTTCCGGATGGCCCGCGTCGCGCTCGGGATGGAGAACTCCGGGCTCAGCTACCTGAAGGTCGCACCGGGGTTCCGCATGCCGTTCGGGCACAAGCACAAGAACCAGGAAGAGGTCTACGTACTCGTCAGCGGCGGCGCGCGGATGAAGATCGAGGACGAGGTCAAGGATCTCAAGCAGTGGGACGCAGTCCGCGTGCACAAGGACACGATGCGGTCGATGCAGGCCGGCGACGAAGGAGCCGAGTTCCTGGTCGTCGGTGCCCCGAGCACCGGGCCCGGTGACGGCGACATCGTGCAGGGCTGGTGGAGCGACTAACGCGCAAAATCAGCTGATCGAGCTCTTCCCCGACACGGCGATCGTCGAGGACGGCGAGCTGGCCGTGGGTGGCGTCCGTGCGTCGGCGCTCGCGGACGAGTACGGCACGCCTCTCGTCGTCTACTGCCGGGACACCGTTCTCGCGCGTGCGCGCGCGTACGCGCGCGTGGACCCCGAAGCGCTCGTCGTCTACGGGACGAAGGCATTTCCGAACGTCGCGCTGCTCCGCCTGCTCGCCGCCGAAGGGCTCGGCGCCGACGTCTCGACACGCGGCGAGCTGGAGTTCGCACTCCGCGCCGGTGTGCCCGGCGACCGGATCGTCTTCCACGGCAACAACAAGTCCGACGAGGAACTGGGCGCCGCGGCGGCTGCCGGCGCGCTGGTCGTCCTCGACGCCCTCGACGAAGGAGCCCGTGCGCGGACCGCCGGCGTCGCAACGGTTCTGATCCGTGTCACTCCCGGCATCGAGGCGGAGACGCATCGCGCGATCCAGACCGCGCACGCAGAGTCGAAGTTCGGGCTTGTCGCCGACGACGCCGTCGCCGCGGTACGTGACGCGCGGTCTGCAGGGCTCGACGTCGCCGGTCTGCACGTCCATATCGGCTCGCAGCTCACGCGCAGCGCCGAGAGCCTGCTTGCCGTTGAGCGATTGGTCGACGTCGCGCTCCATTGCCGGGCGGAGCTCGATTGGACGCCGCGCATCTTCGACCTGGGCGGCGGGCTCGCGGTCAGACACTCGTTGGACGAGACGGTGCCGGAGCCGGAGGAGTTCGCACGGGAACTGCTCGTTCGCCTGCGTCAGGACTGGACGGAGCCGGCCCGAGTCATCTTCGAGCCGGGCCGGTCGCTCGTCGGAACGGCGGGATTCACGCTCTACCGCGTCGGCGTGGTCAAGCGGACGACAGGGGTCGCCTATGCGTCGGTCGACGGCGGCATGTCGGACAACCCACGCCCACAGCTCTACGGCTCGCGCTACGAGGCGCTGCTCGCGAACCGTGTCGATGAGCCGGCCTCCGGCACGTACCGCATTGCGGGCAAGCACTGTGAGTCGGGCGACGTCCTCATCGACAACGTCGAACTGCCGGAGCCTCGGCGCGACGACTTAGTCGCGGTCCCGGCCACCGGCGCGTACACGCTGGCGATGGCGTCGAACTACAACGGCGTGCCGCGTCCGGCCGCCGTGCTCGTTGCCGATGGCCGCGCCGAGCTCATCCGCAGGCGCGAGACACTGGACGACCTGCTCCAGTTCGAGCCTAAGTAGCGAACCCCGGCCGGACGAGCCGGGGCGGTGCGACGAGGCGCGCGTCCTTCACGGGGGGATTCCACGGCTCGGCCAGAGGTGCGGCGCCGAACGACGCCAGCTGCCGCTCTGCGGGAGCGTCGCCGTAGAGCGTCGTGCGCTGCCGGGGGATCCGGCCCGCCGAACGGATCAGCTCCTCCATCGCCTCCGGCGCGAACTCCTGCCCGTGCTCGGCGCCGGCCGACCGCGAGATCGATTCGTTCATCAGCGTGCCGCCGAGATCGTTCACACCGGCGCGCAACGCGGCCGCAACTCCTTGCGCACCGAGCTTGACCCACGAGACCTGGATGTTGGTGATCCACGGATGCAGCGCGAGCCGCGCGACCGCGTGCACCAGCAGCGTCTCTCCGAACGTCGGGCCCGAACGGGCCTGGCCGCGGAGCCACATCGGGGCTTCCATGTGCACGAACGGCAGTGGCACGAACTCGGTGAAGCCGCCACTCGAGCGCTGCTGCTCGCGCGAATGCACGAGATGACGCGCCCAGTTGCGCGGGCTCTCGACGTGGCCGAACATCATCGTCACGTTCGAGCGAAGACCGACCCGATGCGCCACGTCGTGCACCTGGAGCCACTGGGCGGTCGTGACCTTGTCCGGGCAGATGACCTGCCGCACCTCGTCGTCGAGGATCTCGGCAGCCGTCCCGGGCAGCGAGCTGAGCCCCGCCTCCCGCAGCTCCGTGAGGTAGTCCTCGAGCGGCATCCCGAGCGTTGCCGCCCCCTGCCAGATCTCGAGCGCGGAGAACGCGTGCAAGTGCAGGTCCGGAACCGCCTCCTTGATCGCCCGGACGACGGACAGGTAGTAGTCGCCCGTAAACGCGGGATGGATCCCGCCTTGGAGGCACACCTCGGTCGCGCCGCGATCCCAGGCTTCCTCGCAGCGACGCACGATTTCGTCGTGCGGCACGAAGTACGGCGCACCGCGCAGATTCGCGGCGAGCTTCCCTTTCGAGAACGCACAGAAGCCGCAGCGGAAGTAACAGACGTTCGTGTACTGGATGTTGCGCGTGACGACATAGCTCACTTCGTCACCGCACACCTCGCGCCTGAGCCTGTCCGCGGCGGCAAGCACCCGGTCGCGTTCGTGTCCGCGCGCGCGAAAGAGACGAGCGATCTCCTCCTCCCCCAGTTCGGCGCGTGTGTCGATCGGCAAAGCGTCGCGCGGGACGAACGGGATCGACACGTCTTCCCCCGGCGACCAGCCGTCTTCCCGTGCCAGCCCCAGCGAGTCGGACGCTCGCAGCACCGCAGGCATGACGCCTGGATCGATCCATTCGCCGGAGATCCACTCCGGATAGACAGGAAGGCGAGGTGCGAGCTCGAGGCCGCGGCTCTCCGTGCCACTGCGCAGTCGTTCGAGCTCGGGCCAGGGCGCTTCGGGGTTCACGTGGTCGATCGTTACGGGCGAAACGCCGCCCCAGTCGTCGATCCCGGCGTCGAGCAAGCGCGGGAACTCGTCGTAGGACAGATTCGGCGGCGCCTGGAGATGCGCGCGGGGGCCGAGCAGGATGCGCGCGACGGCGATCGTCCAGAGCAGCTCCTCGAGCGCGGGTTCCGGCGCCTGGGCCATGCGTGTTCCGGGCTTCGCCCTGAAGTTCTGGATGATCACCTCCTGCACGTGCCCATAGCGCTCGGCGAGCGTGCGAATCGCGAGCAGCGCCTCGATCCGCTCCGCGCGCGACTCGCCGATTCCGATCAGGAGGCCCGTCGTGAACGGAACGCGCTCCTCACCCGCGGCCGCAAGCGTCTCGAGCCTGCGGGCGGGAGCCTTGTCCGGAGAGCCGAAGTGCGGGCCACCGCGGGCGGACAGCCGGTCGGAGGTCGTCTCGAGCATCAAGCCCATGGATGCGCTCACCGGCCGCAGCCGCGCGGCGTCCTCTCTCGTCATCACCCCCGGGTTGAGATGCGGCAGGAGCCCGGTCTCGCCGAGGACTGCCTCCGCCGCGCGCGCCACGTAGTCGAGCGTCGTTTCACATCCGAGTGCTTCGAGCTCCTCGCGTGCGACCCGGTAGCGCAGCTCGGGCTTGTCGCCGAGCGTGAACAGCGCTTCGCGGCAGCCCGCGGCAGCGCCGGCACGTGCCACCGCGAGAACCTCGTCGATCGTCATGTAAGCGCGCTCTCCGCGCCGCGGCGGGTGCGCAAACGTGCAGTAGTGGCAGACGTCGCGGCAGAGCTTCGTCAGCGGGATGAAGACCTTCGGCGAGTAGGTGACGAGGTGGCCGTGGCCTTCGTTCCGCAGCGCCCGCGCCTCCGCGCAGAGCTCGTCGAGCGGCCGGGCGAGGAGCTCCATCAGTGGAGCTTAGATCCAAGCCTTGTAGCTACGGAAGCTTAGAAATCGATCGAGGCGACGCCGAGGGCGGTTGCGACCAGCACGGCCGCAGCTGCCACCGCGACGAGCGACCAGCGCCGGACCCGCGTTCCGGGGGCGGCCAGCACGGCGGCCCCTCCGAGACCCAGCGTCACACCCACGAACGTCTCGACCACCTGAAAGGCGAAGCCGAGCGCCAGCGCAGCGCCGAGGCCGACACCCGTGCCGTGCAAGGCGAGCGTTGCAGCACCCGCACCGGCCCCGAAGTTCCCCGGGGTAAGGGGGAGCACACCCGCAAGCGCCATTGCCGCCAACAGGACGACGGCCACCAAGATGGGGTGTGGAACCCCAAGCGCAATTGCAATCGCGACGGCGGCGGCGACACGGGCGACGCACGAGCACCCGATCCAGCCAAACAGGGCAGCGCCCTCGCGTGGTGAGCGCCCGATCGAGCGAAAAATCTGGAGCAGGCTGCCGATCCGGCCTGCGGTCCTGGCGCTCAGCCGTGTGCCGACGCCGAGGACGACGATGACGCCGAGAGCGAGCAATGGCGCGGGCCAGAACGGGACTCTGCCGACCGTGGCAGCCGGAACGATCAGCGCGGCGAGGACGAGCGTGCGCGCCGCGGCGACGGAAGCGGCGATGCCTCCGGCGCGCCAGAGGCGGTCGTCCCCGGGAAGCGTACGCGAGAGCAGTCCGAGCCGGACCGCCCCGCCGAGATGCGCGGGTGCGAGGGAATTGATGAGCGACCCGATCGTGTAGCGGGCAGAAATTTGTGTGAAGCCGGTGCTGCCGCCGCACGCTCGGAGCCCGACGCGCCAGCCGGCCGCGGAAGCGAGCAGGCCGATGGCGAAGAAGGAGGCCGCGGCGACGATCCAGCCGCGCTGAGCGCCCGCCAGGTCGGCGACGGCACTGCTGAACGTTCCCCGCCCCATCCGCGTCATGCCGATCGCAACGCCCGCGACCAGAAGGAGGCCGGCGCCGACGGCGTAGTTGCGGCGCATGGAGCCGAGCTGTCCCAGCGCGAGCTCGTCGAAGAAACGGGTTCCTGTGTGCTCGCTTAACACGTCACCCACGCTATCGGCAGCAAATGAGAGCAACGTTAAGAATGCCCGGCTCCGGCGGGAGGCCATGCCATCATGGCGGCCGGTGAGACCCCGACGAAGAAGGCGAGCCCGCCGAGTCAGCATTGCCTTTTTGCTCGGGATCGCTCTGATCGGCGTGGAGGTCGGGGTCATCGTCTGGAACCGGCACGCGGGCGACAACCCGGCCGCCCAGGCGAGCCCCAAGCCGCTCGTCAGCCACCGAAAACCCAAGATCGTCCATCGCCGCCTGGCTCATGCCGGCCCGCTCGACCTGTACGCATACGACCACGTGGGGATGATCAGCGCGGTGGCGCGGAGGGCTCCGGCGCGGGTCTACGTCCCCAACAGCGCCGCCGATTCGGTGGACGTGATCGACCCGCGCACCTACAAGGTCATCGAGCATTTTCCGGTCGGCGCATTGCCGCAGCACGTCACGCCTTCGCACGACCTGAAGACGCTCTACGTCAACGACGACGTCGGCAACACACTGACGCCGATCAATCCACTCACCGGCCGGCCGGGACAGGCGTTTTCCGTCGACGACCCCTACAACCTGTACTTCACCATTGACGGGCGGTACGCGATCGTTGTCGCGGAGCGGCTGCATCGCCTGGACTTCCGCAATGCGCACACCTTCCACCTCGTGCGCGCGCTGACGGTTCCCTGCGCGGGCGTCAACCACATGGACTTCTCCCCGAACGGCCGGTACGTGATTGCGAGCTGCGAGTTCTCCGGCCGCCTCCTGAAAGTCGACGTCCGGCGGTTCAGGGTCCTGGGTGTCCGGACCCTTCCGCGCGCGTTCTCGGTGCCGCAAGATGTCCGCTCCTCACCCGACGCGAAGGTGTTCTATGTCGCCGACCTCGCTGCAGGAGGCGTGTGGGAGATCGATCCGGCCCGCTTCAAGGTGATCGGCTTCATCCACACCGGAGCGGGCGCCCACGGGCTCGTCGTCGGACGGAACGGCAAGGTGCTCTACGTCGCCAACCGCAACGAGGGCAGCGTGTCGGTGATTTCCTTTCGCACGCGCAAGGTCATCCACAAGTGGCACATTCCCGGTGGCGGCAGTCCGGACATGGGCGACGTGTCAGCGGACGGCCGCGTGTTGTGGCTGTCGGGCCGCTACAACTCCGTGGTGTATGCGATTAGCACACGGACAGGCCGGTTGATCGCGCGAATCCCGGTCGGCGCAAGCCCTCACGGGCTCTCCGTCTGGCCGCAGCCGGGCCGCTACTCCCTCGGCCACACCGGGAACATGCGCTAGTGACGACGACCGCCGTTCGTGCGCGCGGCCGCGCCGACATGCTCATCCCCGCAGGCTGTGCAGGCATGCTCGCCGCTCTGCTCGTCTGGCTCGGTCCCCCCGGGACCGACCTGGCGGCTCATGTCTACCAGCGCACGCTGTACATCGAGCACGGCTTCGTGCTCTGGAACAACTTCTGGTACGCGGGTCGCTACAGCTTCGTGAACTACAGCGTCCTGTACTACCCCATGGCCGCGGCGATCGGCATCAAGCTGCTCGCCGTCCTCACCGTGACGGTCGCAGTGATCGGTTTCGCTGCTGTCGTGCGCCACGAGTGGGAGTTGCACAGCCGGTGGACGATCCGGGCGTTTGCGCTGGTCTGGGCTTTGCTCGTTGTCTCCGCTGCGTATCCGTTCATGCTCGGGATGGCGCTCGCGCTGCTCTCCCTCTGGTCGTTGCAACACGACCACCGGTGGGTATTCGCGTGCCTTACACTCCTCACGCTCGCCGCCAGCCCGCTCGCGTTCCTGTTGCTCGTCGTGCTGCTGGCAGCAGTGGCCCTCGCAGGTCGCGGCGAGCCTCGGCGGTTCGCTGCGCCCGCCGCAGCCATCGCCTCGATCGGAGTGCTCGAGCTCCTGATGCGGCGCATGTTCCCGGGACGCGGCAGCTATCCGTTCTCCCCCGAGGAATTCCTCGCTGCGGGCGCGTTCTGTCTCATCGGACTGGCTCTGACCTGGAGAGTCGCCGGCGCGCGGCTGCTTCGCTGGACCTACGTTGTGTACCTCGTGGCCTGCACGGCCGCCTTCACGGTCTCGTCACCGGTCGGAGAGAACATCGCGCGCCTGCGTTTCGTCGCGGCGCCGCTCGCGATCCTGACGCTATCGCTCCGACGCTGGCAGCCGCGCTTCCTCTGCGCCGTCGCGTTGGCGCTCGCGCTCTCCTGGAATCTGACGCCGCTCGCAGCCAGCTTCGTCCACAGCGTGAACGACCCGGCCGCGCACGCGGAGTACTGGTCGCCGACGATCACGTACCTGCAGCGCAACCTCCGGCCTTCGTACCGAGTGGAGGCGGTCGACACGGCCGGACACTGGCCCGCAGATTTCCTCGCCCGGGCGCGGATCCCGCTCGCGCGAGGCTGGTTCCGCCAGGAGGACTTCCCGCAGAATCGCGTGCTGTACGGGAAATTCGGAGCCAAGTCCTATGTGGCCTGGCTGCGGAGGGTGAGCGTCCGCTACGTCGTCCTCACATCTGCACGTCCCGACTACAGCTCGCGCGCAGAGGCGCGCCTGCTCAGAAGTGGCCGCTCAGGGCTGACGGCGGTATACCGGACTGCGACGACGACGATCTTCGAGGTCTCCTCCCCGCGGCCGCTGATCACCGCTCCGGCCCACGTCCTTGCACTCGGGTACACGTCGATCACGCTCGCCGTCCCGGTCGAGGGCAAGTACCTGCTCAACGTCACGTACGCGCCCTACTGGCACACGCGTGCGGGCTGCCTCACGCAAGCTCCCGACGGCATGACGGAACTGACCGTGCGCCGCACGGGGATCGTGTCGCTTCGCTTCGCCGTAACCGCCACCCGCGCCCTCGAAGCGATGGTCGGCACCCAGCCTGAGCCTTGTTCCTAGCGGCTTAGGGCTTGGCGGAGATCAGCTTGCCGAACGGATGCCAGCTGTTGTTCGACCAGCGCTGCAGCCGAACTTGAGTGAGCGGGAACCGGCTCGTCGGTGTCGTATGGATGACGATGCCCGGCAGCACGAAGGGGTTGCCCTTCTCGTTCAGGTGCGTGGCGGCGTTCATCACGCTCTGCCGAGTCAGGTTCTTGCCGGCTTGCTTGAGCGTGTTGACCATCGTGTAGGCGGTCGCCATCCCGGCGGTGAAGTAGCCGTCCTGCAGGTCGCGTGAGTTGACGCTCGACCCGTACTTCTTGAGGATCGACTGGAAGAGCTTGATGCCCTTGTCGTTACGCCAGAGTGGCGACGCGGGATCCTTGCCGAACACGATCGAGATCGATCCATTCGCGGCCTTCTGCGGGACGATTGCCATCAGCGCCGACGCCGACGAGACATCGTTGACGAAGACCTGGGGCTTCCACCCGAGCCGCGAGACGGCGTTGAAGGCCTGAAGCGAGAACTTCCCGAAGGCGAAGACCATCAGGACGTTGGCTTTCGCAGCCTTGAGCTGCGTCACCTGCGGCTGAACATCTGCCGAGGTCGGGTCGTAACCGACGCTCGCGACGATCGACTTAGTCTTCGAGCCTAGCCCGCGTTTCAGGCCGGCGAGCAGATCCCGCCCGTAGTCGTCGTCCTGGTAGAGGACGGCGATCTTTGCCTTCTTGATGTTCTTGACGACGTAGCGTCCGTAGAGCTCACCCTCCTCGGAGTACGGTGGGATGTAGCCGATCGTCCACGGGTACTTCTTGTAGTCGCGCCCGAAAGTGGTCGCGCCCGAGGAGACGTAGAGCTGCGGCACCTTCGAGTCGTTCAACAGCTTGCGCACTGCGAGGTTGTTACTCGTCCCGAGCGAGCTGAACACGGCGAGGACCTGCTCCTGCTGAATGAGCCGGATGGTGTTGTTGACCGCGCGCCCGGGGTCGTAGCCGTCGTCGAAATAGGTGAACGTGATCTTGCGGCCGAACACGCCGCCCTTGTCGTTGACGTACTTGAAGTACGCCTCGATCCCGCGCGCGACGTTGCCGGCGATCGCCGCCTCCCCGCTCAGCGGCACGCTCGAGCCAAGATGGATCTCGTTCGCCGACACGCCCGGAGTGGCGACCGGACGCGCGCCGGCCGACGTCGCGGCCAACGAGGCCACGACCGCACACACAAAGATGACTCTCCCGCCCACTCGCACCTAGGACCGAGTGTATAGCCGACTTGTTAGCGGCCCGAATACACGTCGCACCAGTCCACCCGCGCCAGTCGGCAACAGCACCATGACAACGATCAGCACGACACCGAAGACCACGCTCGGGATACCGGGCTGCTTCGGATCGAGGTTGAGCGCCGGCACGTGGTTGATCCAGCGGGCCACGGTGTCGGCATGGTTTTGCAGGAAGTAGATGAGCCCGGCCCCCGCGATCAGCCCCACCAGGGAGTCCAGGCCGCCCACGGCCAGCCCGACGACGAGGTAGACCGAGAGGATGATCGGGAAGACGTCAGGGTTGACGTACGCGTTGGCGATCGCGTACAGCGAGCCCGCAACTCCTGCGTAGAAGGCGGAGATCCCGAACGCGAGCGTCTTGTATGTCGCGAGGCTGACGCCCGACGAGACGGCCGCCACCTCGCTGTCGCGAATGGCCTTCAGCGCGCGCCCCGCTCTGCCGCGAACGAGCCACCACGCCGCGACGAGCAGGACGAGCGCGATGCCCCAGGTCAGGTAGTAGATCCAGTTGTTCGTCGTGGTCGCAAGGCCGAACGGCGGCTTGGCGAGATTGAGGATCTCGCCGGTCGTGCCGCCGAGGAAATGGTCGAACTTCTTCGGCAACTGCGGGAACGACACCGCGATCCCGAACGTGATCAACGCGAGATAGAGGCCGGAGAGGCGCAGAGCAGGCACGCCGACGAGCAGTCCGGCGAGACCTGCGATCACGCCTGCGATGGGAATCGTCCAGAGATCCCGGATGTGATGCCCGTAGATCCCGTTCACGCTGAGCACCGCGGTGGTGTAGCCGCCGATCGCCATGAATGCGCCGTGCCCGAGCGAGATCTGACCGCTGTAGCCGGTCAGGATCGAGAGGCCCAGCAGAGCGATGAAGTAGATCCCCACGATCGCAAGCTCGCGGGCCCGGAAGTCGCTGACGAAACGTGGCAGAGCCGCCACCACCAGAGCGAGCGCCGCAAAGCCGGAGAGCTCGAGCCAGAGCCTGGACCTCATACGCGTCTCACCGCCACTCGGCCGAAGAGGCCGCCCGGACGCACGAGCAGCAGGACGAGGATGAGCATCAGCGCGGCCGGCAATTTCAACGTCGAGCCGATGAACCCGACGTAGCGGCCGAGTAGCGTGATCGTCACGCCGAGCAGGATCCCGCCGACGACCGCGCCGATCGGGCTGTCGAGCCCTCCGAGCACGGCCGCCGCGAACGCGTACAGCAGGATCGTCTGCATCATGTTCGGGTCGAGGAAGACGACCGGCGCGATCATCATCCCTGCAACCGCGCCGAGCACGGCGGCGATCCCCCAGCCCAGCGCGAGCATCCAGCCGACGCGAATGCCGACGAGCCGCGACGAATCGGGGTTGACCGCGGCCGCACGGAGCGCCAGCCCGAGCTTCGTGAAGCGGAAGAACAGCGCCAACAGGACGACCAGCCCGATGGACACCAGGACGATTCCGATGTCCTGCACGCTGATGGGGACACCGGCGACGTCGATCGTCCGCGTCGAGAACGGACCGTGGAACTGCCTGTTTGCGCCGCCCCAGATCACGCTCATCAGGCCGTTGAGCAGCAGCGCGAGACCGAGCGTGACGATCACGATGGTCAGGACAGGCGCATCCTCGATGGGACGGATCACGATGCGCTCGATCGCCACACCGCCGGCGAAGGCGATTGCGAGCACGATGGGAAACGCAGTCCAGAACGACAAGCCGTGGTTCATCAACGACCAGGCGATGAACGTCGTGAACGTCGCCATCTCACCCTGAGCGAAGTTGATGACGCGAGTCGAGCGGTAGATGATCACGATCGCAAGCGCGAGGCCCGCATAGATCGCGCCTTCGCGGATGCCTGCGGCAAGTTGCTGCGCAAACTCCGTCCAGGTGAAGGCGTAGAGCAGCATCAGTAGCCGAGATACGACTTCCGGACGGATTCGTTGGCACGCAGCTCGTCGCTCGTACCCTCGACGACGACGTTGCCGACCTCCAGCACGTACGCGCGCGCGGCGTGCGCGAGCGCGAGGTTCGCGTTCTGCTCGACGACGAGCACGGACATGCCGTCGTCGGTCTTCATGCGCGCGAGAGCCTCGAAGATCTCCTTGACCACGAGCGGGGCGAGGCCGAGCGACGGCTCGTCTAGCAAGAGCAGCTTCGGCCTGGCCATCATCGCGCGACCGAGCGCCAGCATCTGTTGCTCGCCGCCGGAGAGCGTCCCCGCCTGCTGGTCGCGCCGCTCTTCCAGCCGCGGGAAGAACTCGAAGACGCGCTGCGCCTCCTCCCTGACGTTGCCGCGCCGCACATAGGCCCCGAGGCGCAGGTTCTCCCACACCGAGAGCTCGCTGAAGGTGCCGCGGCCCTCCGGCACGTGCGCGATCCCTGCGCGCGCGGTCGCCTCCGGACGGCGCGGGAGCTTCTTCCCGGCGAACACGACCTCGCCGCTGCGGCGCACCGTGCCGGAAATGGCGCGCAGCGTGGTCGTCTTCCCGGCGCCGTTCGCGCCCAGCACTGCAACCAGCTCGCTGTCACCGACGTGGAGCGACACGCCGTCCAGCGCCTGGACCGGACCGTAGCGCGCCGTGATGTTGTGCAGCTCGAGGCTCAAACGGCGGTCCCCAGGTACGCCTCGATGACGGCCGGATTCTCCTGCACCTCTCGCGGGGTCCCTTCAGCGATCTTCTTGCCGAAGTCGAGCACGTGCACGCGGTTGGCGATGCTCATGACCAACCCCATGTGGTGCTCCACGAGGAGGATCGTCAGCTCGAAGTCGTCGCGCAGCCGCTTGATGAAGGTCCCCAGCTGCTCGACCTCCTCGTGACTGAGCCCGCCGGCCGGTTCGTCGAGCAGGAGGAGCTGCGGGCCCGAGGCAAGCGCACGTGCAAGCTCGACGCGCTTCTGTGTCCCGAAGGGGAGCGCCGACACGGGACGGTGGCGGACCGAGTTCAGGCTCACGTAGAAGAGGACCTCCTCGGGCCGCTGGTCACCTTGCCGCGCGTGTGCACCCACCCGAACGTTGTCGATTACGGACATGCCTCGGAAGAGCTCGACGTTCTGGAAGGTGCGTGCGATTCCGCGCTGGACGATTCCGCTCGGCGGCGTCTCCAGCAGGCTCTCGCCGGAGAAGCGAACCTCGCCCTCGTCGGGCGTGTAGAGGCGCGTGATCACGTTGAACGCGGTCGTCTTGCCGGCGCCGTTCGGTCCGATCAGCCCGACGATCTCTCCCGCCTCCGCGGTGAACGAGACGGCATCGAGCGCCACGATGCCGCCGAAACGCTTGGAGACGTTGTCGACTTCCAGGAGAGGCAAGCGCTCAGTAGCCTAAATTGCCGGGATGCAGCCAACAGCAGAGCGTTTCCAAGCCCGCCTCAGAGAGCTCGGCCTCGATGCCGAGGTTCGGGAGCTCGCCGACTCCACTCGGACCGCCCAGGAGGCGGCGGACGCGGTAGGCGTCGAGGTAGGCCAGATCGTCAAGTCCCTCATATTCGTCGACCAGGAGTCACCGCTCCTCTGTCTGTGCGCCGGCGACCGGCGCGTAGACACGGAAAAGCTCGGCGCCGGGGTGCGGCAGGCCAAGGGAGACGAGGTGCGCGAGGCGACCGGCTTCGCCATCGGCGGGGTGCCGCCCCTCGGCCACGACCGGCCCGTGCGCACGGTCGTCGACAGCTCGCTGCGAAGGTTCGAGACGGTCTGGTGTGCCGGCGGCACGCCGCACGCCGTCTTCCCCGTCGCC
>DAINSN010000046.1:0-14413 GCA_036741295.1 Gaiellaceae bacterium | reverse complement strand
ACGTGCGACCTCTGCCTCCGCAGGGCAGCGCTCTATCCCCTGAGCTACGGGCGCCGGTGACGAGCCGCCAGGCCGTTACCTCCTCGCGAAGGCGCGGGAGGTCAGACGTCGGCCGGTCTCGTCGGCTGCAATCGCTGTGGTGGCCACGCCGGGATCTTCCCACGGGCGAGGGGTTCCGTCGACGCGGGCGGCTACCCTGACTTGATGGCAACAAAGGGCACGAGCGTGCGGGACAAGGCGACCAAGGCCGCGCCGGACAAGGGCTCCGTGAAGCGGAAGATCTGCGACGCCTGCGGCACGGTGAACGGGCCGAGGGCAACCGCTTGCTCCAAGTGCAGTAAAACGCGCTTTGCACCGTCATGGGTGCGCGAGCTACGGCGGATCAACCGCAGCTTCGCAGTCCAGGTCACCGATCCACATCCTTCGGCGGAGTCAGACGACCCGCGTCTCACGCTGCACAAGTGGTGGCCGGGAAACAACGCCAGTTTCAACATCAACACTGCCGCCCAATGGGAGGCGGTGAAGACGATCGTCGACGCCGACCTCGCGCAGTTTCTTGGCTGGCAGACGGCGCGTGCAGTCAAGAAGGAACTGAAGGTACGGAAGGACGAAGCCGTCGAACTCGACGGGAAGATTCGCGAGATCACAGCGAAGAACCCGCGCTTGCTCGCGGAGATCGTCAAGGGGATCAAGCCCGAGCAGGTCAGTGACGAGGACGTGCCTCAGCTGGGCGAGGCGCTAGGGGAGATCGCCCAGATCCTGCTCAACGTCGACGAGAGCCACCGCCAGGCAATCCGCCAACTGGTCAAGAAGCTGCCGAAGCAACGCGAACTCGCGCTCCGGCAGTTGTCGGAGCTCATGGAGGAACTCACCGTCGGGCAGATCACTGCGGTGACCAACGAGGTAACCCGGCGTGTCGGGCTTCTGACCTTGTTCCGTGAGCAAGTTCTCGACGCGCGCACCTACGAGATCACAGGCGACAAGTCGATCCACCGTCTGCTCGAGCGGGCGATGTGGATTGTCGACGAACGCTACTGGCTGATGCACAGCAACCAGCAACTCCGCACAGTGGTGACCAAGCAACTAGATAAGGAAGACGCGAGGTACAAGACGAAGCGACCAGACTTCGTCTGCGGGACGGTCGACAAGAAGCTGATCATCATTGAAATCAAGCGCCCATCACACAAGCTCGACGTCACCGACCTTAATCAGCTCGAGCGATATGTCGTCCTCTGCAACAAGTACGACGACGACCACACTTCCTTCGAGGCGATGCTCGTCGGTCACGAGCAGACGGAGGAGCTGCGGCAGACCATGAAGGTCCGCAAGGAGAGCTTCAAGGTCCGAACCTACACACAGCTGGTTAGCGACACCGAGCGTCGTTACCAGCAGTACCTCGACGCACTCAGCAGCGGCTAGCGGCGAGTCCGGGGTGCAGAGACGTCGCCCGGGCGCCGAGCCGTATTAGACGAATGGCCGCCGGATCTCCCCCGACCAAGAGATTCTCGAACGGACGCGCCAAGATTCCGGATGAGGCAGCCATTGTGGCGCGCCTCGCAGTGCCCGCCGCGGGCCTCGACGTTCCGAAGCAGCTCCGCCGCAGGTGAGACATGTTGTCAGAGGATACAACGTAATGATGGGGCAAGCATGGGGCCTGGTGCGCGTGGCTCGACGTTACCCGCACGCATCCCGCATGGGTCGCCAGGACTAAAGCGACTGCATTTCGTGGGTTTTCGGGCTCCTGGCCGTTTGACCTGCGCCTGACCTGGCGGGGTAGGTCAGCGCGGTGTCAGCGTGCTAACGCTGCGAACTCGGCCGCGAGCGGCGGCTGGCGATAGACCGAGAGGTTCCCGTAGGGGGCCGCGTCGGCGAGCGCTGAGAGTGCGGAGCGGAGCCGTTCAGGTGCGAAATACCAGACCTGTTCGTACTCCTGGCTGAGCTCGTCGACGATCGCGCCGAGCCGCGCGCGGCTCTTCAAGGTCAGCTCGACCTCGATCGCGATCCGCTGACCATCCCTGTGCAGCACGCCGTCGGGGAGATGGCCGCGGTGGTCGCGGTCCTTCGCAAGCTGTTGCGCGACTTCCCGCTCGCACTCTCAGCGGTGGCCGACGCGGTCGACAGGACGACACCGATGACTATCGCGAATACGAGTAAGCGCGTCATTGGTCATCGCCCCCGAACGAGCGTCCAGCGCAGCCGCCACGAGCAGCTGACGCCTTCGGGCGGCGGGGGTGGGAGCGGATAGAACGGATGGCATGCGTCGAAGCCCTGGTAATTTCGCGTGAGGCTGCCGACGACGCGCTTCGAGCTCTTCGTGAAGCCTGAAAGCACGGGCACGTAGCCCAATTCGAACGTCGCCCTGTCGGTCTGGCTGACCGAGTTGCAGTTCTGGTCGGGCTTCGTCGTCTGCGACGTCACCTTTGCCGGTGGAACCGCAGGTTCGGGTGTGACGTAGCGGCCCTTCGGCTTCCAGTTCCAGTCGAGGAATGCGTACGAGCCACCGAGGTCCGGCTTTGCATCGACAGTTCCGCCGCCGGTCGTCTCGACGACGAAGTTGGGGCAGAGCTCGTAGTACTGCTTGTAGTCGAAGCCGACGACGCCGTGCAGGTGCGTGATGCGGTTGCCCTTCACGGTGAGCGTGATGTGCGCCGTCTGCTCGACGTCGGGCGCCGAACCGGGCGTGATGTTGCCGCCCGACGTATAGCGGTAGTCGATCCGAATCGAGCCGTGGTACGGGCCGCTGCCTGCGGCCGCGCCGCCTGCAGGCGCAACCAGCGCGGCGACCGCCACGAGTACGGCTGCTTTCGAGATGCTCATACGAAGCCTCGCTTTCATGCCCAGGTGAAGTCGCGCCGGTCGTAGGCGACGAGGTTCACGCCGGTGCGGTCGTAGACGTGGAAGAACGCACGGTAGGCGGTTCCGGGGACGAGCGGGACGTCAGACGTCCACGCCTCGTCCACGCTCGTGCGCGGCTGCGCGTAGTCGACGTCCTTGCGGTCGATCACGACGGGAGTCGGCTCGCCGCCGAGATCGAGGAGCAGGAAGCCGACGCGGCCGATTCCCTGCTCGTGTCCTGCGCGCGCGGCGGCGGCGATTCCCTCGCGGCCGAGCGTGATCTCGGTGATGGTTGCCTCGTTCGTTTCCATGCGCCCATGAGACGGCAGTCCCCTGAAGGGCGGCCGAAGGACCGCTGAAGATCCGCTTAAGGGATCTCGCCGGTCGCTGGCCGGAGTGCCACAATCGGCGCATGGAGTTCCGCGTTTTGGGCCCGCTCGAGGTGGCCGAGGATGGGCGGGTGCTTGCGCTCAGCGGTCGTCCGCGCGCCCTGTTGGCGGTATTGCTGGTGCACGCGAACGAGGTGGTGTCGGCGGATCGTTTGGTGGATGCGCTGTGGGGCGAGCGGCCGCCCGCGACGGCGCAGAACGCCTTACAGGTTCACGTGTCGCAGTTGCGGAAACTGCTGGGTGCGGAGCGGATCGAGACTCGCGCCCCGGGTTACCGGCTCATCGTTGCTGAAGACGAGTTGGAGAGCGCTCGCTTCGAGCGGTTACTGGCGGATGGCCGCGCGGAGGAAGCGTTGGCTTTGTGGCGCGGCCGTCCGTTGGCGGAGTTCGAGTATCAGCCGTGGGCGTTGGCGGAGGTGGCGCGGCTGGAGGAGTTGCGCCTTGCGGCGGAGGAGGAGAGGGTCGACGCGATGCTTGCGCGTGGGAAGGCGCCGGTTGCGGAGTTGGAGGTGTTGGTGCGGGCGCAGCCGTTGCGCGAGCGTCCGCGGGCGCAGTTGATGCGCGCGCTGTATCGGGCGGGTCGGCAGGCCGACGCGTTGGCGCTGTACCAGGAGACGCGCAAGACGCTTGTCGAGGAGCTCGGGATCGAACCCGGGCCGGAGCTACAAGAGCTGTACAAGCAGATCCTCAATCAAGACAAAGCGCTCATCCACGCGGTCGAGGAAGGACCCGTGGCGACGCGGCGGCGGGACGAACGGAAGGTCGTCACCGTTCTGTTTTGCGACCTCGTCGGCTTCACTTCACACGCTGAGCAGCTCGACCCGGAGGAGGTCGATTCGTTTCTGCGCCGCTTCCATGTTCGGCTCCGTGCTCAACTCGAGCGGCACGGCGGAACGGTGGAGAAGTTCGCGGGCGACGCGGTCATGGCGTTGTTCGGCGCACCGGTTGCGCACGAAGATGACGCAGAGCGAGCGGTGCGTGCAGCGCTCGCGATCCGCGACTGGATCGCGGAGGCGGAGGATGACCTCGACGTGCGAATCGGCGTCTTCACCGGCGTGGCGCTTGTCCGCCTCGGCATCTCGCCGACCGAGGGCGAGGCGATGGCGGTCGGTGACGTCGTCAATACCGCTGCACGGTTGCAACAAGCGGCGGCGGAGGGCTCGATCCTCGTCGGCGAGCAAACGCATCGCGCGACACGCCGCGCGATGCCGTACGAGCACGTCGATCCCGTCACGGTGAAAGGAAAGATCGAGCCGATTCCGGTTTGGGTCGCGAAGGCGCTGCGCGATTCCGTCGCTGCCGGTGATCGACCGACGACGCCGTTCGTCGGTCGGGGCGGCGACCTGGCGGTGCTCGAGCAAGCCTACGCGCGAGCGGTTCGCGAGCGGTCGCCGCAGCTCGTGACGATCGTCGGCGAACCCGGTATCGGCAAGACGCGGTTGTTGAGCGAATTCCGCACGTCCGTGGAAGCGTCGCAGGACACGTTGATCCGCCAGGGACGCTGCCTCGCATACGGCGACGCGATCGCGTTCTTGGCGCTTGCGCAAATCGTCAGGCAACACGCGGGTATCTACGAAACTGACCCTGTTGACGTCGCCGAACGCAAACTCGAAGCGGTCGTCGCCAACCTCGTACCTGACCCGGATCGACAACTCGTCCTCTCACGGGTGTCCGTGCTGATCGGCGCCGGCGACGTCGATGCCGCCGACCAGGAGCAGACGTTTGCCGCCTGGCGCACGTTCTTCGAAGCGATCGCGGCGCAGCAGCCGCTCCTGCTCCTCGTTGAGGATCTCCACTGGGCCGACCAAGGGCTGCTCGCATTCGTGGATCACGTCGTGGACTGGGTCACCGACGTTCCACTGCTGATTGCCGCGACCGCACGTCCGGAGCTCTATGAGCGCGCGCCCGACTGGGGCGGCGGCAAGCGCAACACAGCGACCGTCGCGCTCGCGCCGTTGTCCGCCGAGGAGACGCGCGAGCTTGTCTCCGAGCTCCTGAGCGCGACGCCGGCCGCTGCGGATGCGGAGGCGGTTCTCGTGGAACGCGTCGGAGGCAATCCTCTGTACGCCGAAGAGTTCGCGCGGTGGATCGCCGAGGGCGGATCGCTCTCCGAGCTCGTGCCCGCCAACGTGCAGGCGGTGATCGCCGCGCGCATGGACACACTCGCGCCGGACCGGAAGGAGCTGATGCACGCGGCCGCAGTGGTCGGGAAGGTCTTCTGGGCAGGCGCTCTCGCTGCGATCACCCGCGCGCCGCAGGAATCAGTGCTTGCGAACCTGCACGAGCTCGGCCGGAAAGAGCTGGTGCGGCGCGTCCGCAGCTCGACGGTCGAAGGTGACGTCGAGTACCTGTTCTGGCATGTGCTCGTCCGCGATGTCGCCTACGCGCAAATTCCACGGGCTGACCGGGCGCGTATGCATAAAGCCGCAGCGGAGTGGATTGGGAACGTGGCGGGCGAAGGGCTCGACAACCAGTCGGAGCTGCTGGCACACCACTACTCGACTGCGCTCGAGCTGGAGCGTGCTGTACACGGGACGGCGCCGCTGGAGTTGGAGCAGGCCGCCGTGGCCTGGACGATCAAAGCCGGCGATCACGCTTCCCGCCTGAGCCTCGCCGCGGCACGCACGTTGTACGAGTCCGCGCTCGCATTGATGGACGATTCGGATCCAGAACGGGCGCGTGTGCTGACGAAGGTCGGCGGCATCCTTGCGCGCAGCGGCGAGCTGGTGCATGCCGACGCAACGTTTGGCGAGGCGATCGAGCATGCGTCGGCTCTCGGCGACGAAGCGCTGCAGCACTTGGCGGGGATCGAACGCGCGTCGTGGCGGCTCTTGAGGGATCCGTGGAGCACAGACGACGCGCGCGCCGTCGCCGGCCGCGCCATCGCTTTCTTCGACGGCCGAGGCGACGAGGCCTCGCTTGCCAAGGTGTGGCAGCTGCGCGCACACGTCGAAAATGCGGCGAACGAATGGGGAGCGAACGCCGCTGCCCTCGAGCGCGCACTCGAACATGCGCGTCACGCCGGGGATGCGCAGGCAGAGGCAGACGCGCTCTGGTGGCTGGCGGTTTCTCTCTACTTCGGCCCGACACCCGTTGACGAAGCCATCCGTCGCTGCGAGAAGATCCTCTCGGAGACGTGGGCCGAGCGAACGGTCGAAGCCGGTGTGCGCGGCGTTCTGGGCGCTCTGTATGCAATGCAAGGCCGGTTCGACGAAGCGCGTGCACGATTCGGCGAGGGGCTCGCCATCCTAGAGCAGCTCGGCGTGACTCTTCGTCTCGCGACGCGCCGCACGCTTTTGGGTGCGATCGAATTGCTTGCGGATGACCCCATCGCGGCCGAGCGCGAGTTGCATTGGGCGATCGAGCGGTTGCAAGCGATGGGTGAGCATGGGGACATGCCTGGAATCGCCGCGCAACTTGCGGAGGCGTTGTACCGCCAAGGCCGCTACGAGGAGGCAGAGCCGTTCGCAAAGCTCAGCGAAGACGAAAAGTATCCGCGGATGCGCTGGCGCGGTCCATGGGCGAAATTGCTGGCGAGGCGAGGCGAGTTCCGGGAGGCCGAGCAGGTTGCGCGCTCGGTGGTCGCGGAAGCGGCAGCGTCCGACAACCTGAACATGCAGGGGACCGCCCTGATGGATCTTGCGGAGGTCCTCCAACTCGCCGGACGTTCCGCCGAAGCGACGGCGCCGTTGCGCGCCGCCGCCGAGGCGTTCGACCGCAAGGGAAACATCGTTGCTGCTGCAAAGGCTCGTGCGCGCCTCGATGCGATTACGGTTGCTACGTGATGGAGTTTCGGATCCTCGGGCCTGTGGGTCCCAAAAACTCGATTCGAGCGAAAATCAACGGTTGACGAGCAGCTCCGTTTTCAGAACTGACGCGAATCTTGTCCCGATTTTGCTACCGGCTGAGCTGGTCTCAGCTGATCTGAGCTGATCAGATCTGCCTCAGCTGAGCCAATCTGACCTGAGCTGACCTGGATCGGCTGTTCTCATAACCCGGAGATCGCAGGTTCAAATCCTGCCCCTGCTACTACTCACGAATCTCGATGGGGTGACAATCGCGGGTTCGACCCCCGTCGCTCCCGTCTTTCAAAGACCCCGGAAACGGGGTCTTTTCGTTTCTGAGGCGCATCAAGTTTCACCGGGAGCACGCGACTTGGCAAGTGAATTGGCAAGTTGAGCGAGTGGAGACCCCAAGTACCTCGTGAGTCTTCGTCCCGACGCTGTGGTATCTACTCGGCCATGAGCGGTGGGAAGAAAGGAAACACCGGAGCCTCAATGGGCGGCGTTGAGGTGTCCCGCGAACGTCGGAAACGCGACGCGAAGAAACGGAAGCGGCAAGAAGAACGATGGGCGGCGAAGTCAGGGCCGGTGACGGTCTATCGCGATCCAAGTGTCGTCAAGACGAAGCCCGATGCTCCCGCCGAATCCTAAGTGGGCCAGATTCGAGGACGCCTGCCTGTCGCCGTCGGGTCGTCACCTCGCGGGGTGTCGGTTCGCCAGGAGCGCGTCGTGAGCGTGAGGGCCACGCTCCGATTCGACGGCGGACGCCGCCCGAGCATCGACACGGCGGCCTACGGCTTCACGCTCAAGGACGCCGAGGACAACCTCCTGACGCGCTCGGCGCAGGCAATCGGCAACGAGACGCACAACGTCGCGGAGTACCGAGGACTGATCGCCGGACTGTCACGCGCGGCCGAGCTTGGCATCAACGATCTTCAGGTTCGCGGCGATTCGAAGGTCGTCATCTTCCAGATGTCGGGCGAGTGGAAGGCGAAGGCGAAGCACCTCGCCGCTCTGCGCGATGAGGCACGACGAGTCGCGTCGAGGATCGGGAAGGTCGAGTACATCTGGAACCGGCGCGATGAGAACGTCGAGGCCGACAAGCTCGTGAACCTCGCGCTCGACGGGTACCAGATCCAGGATGTTGAGGAAGATCGTGTCGTACGTCGGGGAGATGTACCAGTTCTGCTTCCCGGCGAATCTGCGACTGTCGTGCCCCCTGGACGCGACGCGCGCCTCGCGGCCATCGCCGCACAGCTTGAACACCTCGCCGCACAGCTTCGCGAGATCGAGGAGGAGCGGTCGTGATCGACGCGCACGAGATGTTCATGGAGGACGAGGTGCCGGTCGAGGGAAGGGTCGTACTCCCAACTCCGTCGCAGCCGATCAAGCCCGCGCACGGTAAGCGTTGAAGTGCTGCGTCTCGTCGACCTCAAGGATGCGCGACTCCCCCCCACGCGGAGGACAGCGTCTACTGTCCGCCGCTCCCCGGCGGTAAGGCGACCGCGAGCCCAAGTGCTAGGGGCTCGCGGCTGTCGGGCGAAAGCACGGAACCGAGTGCGGTTTTGAGTTCCCTTCGGTACCGCTCCAGCCGCACTTGCGCCGGGCTGACAGCCGCGTCCCAGCTCGCGAGTAGCGGCCTCGCCAGTTCGTGGCGAACGCCGGAAGGCCACGCGTAGATCGGGAACTGCGCGGCGAGGCGCGCCCGTACTTCGGCCACCGGGCTACCTTAATCGTCGATCCTGGCCGCGGGCTCCTGCAAGCATCTTCCTTGGGCGCATCACGATGCAGCACCGATGCAGCACCGCACGACTGAACCTGTCCCACTTCGTCCGCTGGCGGCCACCTTCAACCCGCGTTGCCCCACAAAACGGCCTGATTGCGCCAAGGCCCTTTTTCATTACGAGTGAAGTGCTCTACCAGCTGAGCTACGTCGGCGGGGACGCTGATTGTAGCCGCGGCTCACACAGGGATCGAGGGCGCCGCTGCGACCTGCGCGCGGCTTGCCGACGAACGGGCGCTTCGGCTCGGAGAGCTCGATCTCGCGGTTACGGCCCTACGTGCGCTGCCGTCGCCGGTTGCCGCTGATGCGCTGCGCGCGCTCCTGCGTTAGCTTCGCCGCTGTACTCACCATTTCACTCACCATCGCGCCCCGGCGCGTACGCCGAACGGCCCGACGACCGCGTAGAATGGCGGCTTCGCCCTCTTAGCTCAGTTGGTAGAGCACCTCCATGGTAAGGAGGGGGTCGACGGTTCGAGTCCGTCAGAGGGCTTCGCGAAAGACCCGCTGAGCAGAGCTTTTCCCTTGGCCGCCGATCAAAGGGAAGCCCGCGAGGGTACTGGGAGAGTACCGGTTCAAAGTTTACGAACACGCTAGTGGGGATGCCGCGCGGGTGAGCTTCTTCTGCGCTCAGTGAGAAGGAGCCACTCTCAATCGACGTCGATCTTGACCAATCATCTCCACCATAGTCCCCCTTCAACGCCGCTTACGTGGTGCGGCCATGACATCTCTTGAACTTGATGCCAGATCGGCACCAGCAGGGCGCGTTCCTCTCCCTGATTACGACGTCGCGGGTTGGGCCGAGCACTCCACGAGTCGGCGCACCCTCCTCGTACGTACTACACCCCAGTGGGAACGTAGGGATCTCGCCTGATCCCTGCCATACAGCTCCGCCCGCGGCGAATCTCGTCTCAACGTAAGTTCGTGGGATTGCCCCCGGCCGGTCGCGTTCGTTACACGCCGCTTCCAGGACGGTTTCCGTTGACGGTAACCAGGACGGAGGCCAAACTTGAACGAAGGCGCGAACCTGGATGGAGGAGGGATGCGTACGAGGCGAACACATCCTCTCGTTCTTGCTGGCGTTATCGTCGCGATCTTCACGACCGTCGGCTTCGCCGTAGCGTCGACCCAGTCGGGGAAGCTACACGAGAACCTTCAGCTTGCCGCCCTCACGCTTCTCTATGGAGCCCTGCTCGGCGGCGTTGTCAAGCTCCTCCTGGACGACTTCCACCGCACTCGCGAGGAACGCTTTGCGCAGGGCCGCTTCATGGCGGCCATGCTCGACGACCTGAAGTCGGTCTACGACCGAGTCGAGCGAGTGCGCATCCTCACCCCGGCGCATCGCGCAGCGCTCACGTACGGGAAGGAGATGCGCGACCTTATCGACGCTCGTGTTCAACTGCGGAACGTAGTCCGCGCGCTCGACTTGACTACCAGCGGGATGCCCGACGACGCGCTAGTCGATCTGAAGGTGGCCGTCGGGGAGAGCTACCTCGGCCGGCTCACCGCCGAGTTCCAGCTCCGATACAAACCGATCGCCGACAAGCAGAAGGTTTACGAGGCTCGTGTGAAGAAGGCGCTCGAATCCGTGCCTGTCGCGAATGGAAGCGCGGCCGCGCTCGACGTTGTGAATGAGGCTTGGACGGACATCGCGCGCCTCCCCGAGATGAACGGCTTCATCGGAACCTGGCGGGGCTCTAAACCGTCGCCGTCCCACGCGCCCCCCGATTACGAGCTGAACTTTGAGGGCCGCTCGACCTGGCGAGCTAGCTCCTACGCAACGAGCTCCAGACCCTCGCTGGCAAAACGAGGCTTGGCCTCCCCGACGAGCATCGAACCACGCGTGATCGTCTCGCGAAAGACTCCGGCGGCGCAGCCACGACGGCCTCTTCCCAGGTCCAGCCTTCGACTCCAGTAGGTAATGGGGGCCCTTTAGGGCTCAGCGAACCGCCATTGTCAACGTCCATGACTTCGCGCCCGCGACGGGCGGACGTAAACTGAACGCGTCGATCTGGCAGATGTGCGCACTAACTTGGCCCAGTCGCAAGTTTGCTCATCTCGCTGACAACCGGGGCTTCGGATGGCGGTGCGCTGACCGTGGACTGGCAGTGGCACCCAGCTGGTGTGCGCGCGGACTGAATCCGGGCGCCGATGCGGCCGGGATCAGCATGCCGCCGACGAGAACGCCCGTCGCGGGCAGGAGTGGGTAAAGCGCGAGCAGCACTCCGCCCTCGAGCACTCGCAACACGTGAACGTGAACGTGAATCACCGGGCGTCCCAATGTTCCATTGTTCAACGCACGGGAGCGGCGTCCGCGTCCTCGAGCAGCCGGACAATGTCCGGGCTCGGAGTCAGCCCGAGGTCGCTTGCCATCCGCACGACGTGGCCGCGATGGTGACGAATCGCATCGCTGCGATTGCCCCGCGCGAGATGGCCGCGGATCACGAGCACGTGCAGGCTTTCCCGTAGCGGCTCCCGGCGCAGCGCCGCGAGCGCGAGGTCGACAGCGTGCGCCGGCCGGTTCTCGGAGAGCGCACGCTCCGACGCCGCCTCAACCGCGTGGAGACGCAACTGGCGCAGCCACTCCCGCTCGGGTTCGACCCACTCGTCGTACCAGTCCGGCAGCAGGTCGCCCTCGAGCTTCTGCTCGTCGACTCGCGCTTCGGCGACACCATCGGAGCTGTCGAGAACGCGCCGCGCCGCCCGCACGAGCTCGTGAACATCGACGATCACCGTCCGCCCGAGCCGGATGTGCGTCGCAGTCGCCTCGACGACCGGGTGGCCGGGCTGCCGCAGCCGCCAGAGGGTCGAGCGCAGGTTCGCGCACGAGCGCTCCTCGTTTACGTCGAGCCAGAGCGACCCGGCAACGAAGAGGCGAAGCAGTGGCCGGTCGTGGAGCGCGAGGAATGCAACGAGTCGCTGCGACGCGAGCGGCACCGAGACGCTCTGACCGTCGCATGAGAGGTCGAACCCGTCGAGCAGGCGCACAACGACGCGCGCCTCGGAATCGCTCGGTGGCGGCCCGCCAACCGCGAGCGACCCGGTCCTGGACCGGACGGCGGATGCCGCAGCAACGTGGGTCGTCGGGCTGGTGGCCATCAGACGTCCTTCGGTTGCTGAGAGCCATGATGACCTCTTCCTGCCACAGGCGTCAAGGGAATCGCCGCTTGACAGCGCCGGCACAAATGCCTAGCGTCGGTATCGACCTACATCAGCGTGTGGTTGCGCCGAGCGTGATCAGACTGACGGTGAATGTGGTCGGCTCCGCGGATCTATTTCCGTGTCGTGCTCTCTGCGTGAAACCTTGGTTGCTCGAAGGGTTCGACTCCCGATGTGAGGTCATCTCCCTCCAACGGCGATCCTCTGGAGCTCCGACTCCACGAAGCGCCGCTTGCCCTCGGCGTAGCGCGCCTGGCCGGCGCGCGAGAGGGACGCCTTCAGTTCTTCGTAACGGCGCCGCGCGTCGGCTTCGCCCCGGAGCGCGTCGCGGAAGTCGACGAGCCGCCACCAGCGCGGGCTTCCCCACTGGGCGAAGTGCACCGTGACTTCGCGTGGTCTGCCCTTGCAGACGTAGGCACGGCCGGCGCGCCTGCGCGGCGGCCGGTAGTCGAGGCGTTCGAGGGCCGCGAGTTGCGTCGGCGTCGGGCCGGGGCCTGGCAGCCCGACGAGCACGTCGAGAATCGGCCGCGCGGCGAGCCCGGGCACCGAGGTCGCGCCGACATGCTCGATCGCGACGACACCTTCGCCGAGGGCGTGGGCGAGTGCGGCCGCCTCGCGCTCGAAGCGCTGCGCCCACCGGTCGCGCCTGACGACGCTCGCCACGGCGCCGATTCTCGCACGACGCCCCGGCGCCGGCGGTGACGCCGCCGTGACGCTGGAGTGGCGCGTCTGTCACGCGACGGTGGCGGAGCGATGACGGGCGGCCGCGACACTCTCGCGAGAGCAGCGAGGCCCGCCTGGTCGGGCAGCGAGGAGGTTGCAGCATGCCGGTCGAAACCACCTATCCCGGCGTCTACATCCAGGAGGCTCCCTCCGGGGTGCACACGATCGTCGGTGTTTCGACGTCGGTGACCGCCTTCGTCGGCACCGCCGGGCGCGGACCGGTCGACAAGGCAACCCGCATCTTCAGCTTCGCCGATTACCAGCGCACCTTCGGGCCGACGATGGACGAGGCGAACCCGATGGGTCACGCCGTCTCGCATTTCTTCGCCAACGGAGGGTCCGAGGCCGTCGTCGTCCGCGCCGCCCACAGCGACGCGCTCGCCGCGTCGGTCATCCTCAAGGACGGGGCCGCTGGCAATGTCCTGACGCTGACCGCGAACGGCCGCGGCGCCTGGGCGAATCGCACAGGCGGAGTCGGGATCGAGGTCCAGGTCGGCTACGACAACATCTCGAACCCGGACGACCTCTTCCGGATGGTGATCACGTACTGGATCGTCGACCCACGCACGAACCAGCCGGTCAAGGGCGCCGAGGAGAGCTTCATCAATCTCTCGATGTCGCCCTTGCACCCGCGCCATGTCCTCAACGCGCTCGCCACATCGCAGCTCGTCGTCCCGTCGCTCCCCGGCGCTCTCGCCGCCGGCCCCGCCGGGACGTCGCAGAGCGAGTCGTCGATCGGCGCCTCTGTCACGGTCGGGCCGTCCGCCCGAACGCTGCGGGTGACCGTCGACTTCGGTCCTTCGGTCGACGTGACGCTCTTCCCGACCGCCACTGCGGACGCATCGAAGACGCCGCCCCAGATCCTGGCCGAGCTGACCAGCGCACTCGGCACAGCCGGGCTCACGGGCAAGGTGACCGCAACGCAGGCCGGCGGAGTGTTCAAGCTCACATCGGCCGATACGACGCTCAACTCCTCGGTGACCGTCACCCCGGCCGCGTCGGCAGATCTCTCGCAGGCACTCAAGCTCGGCCTCGTCTGGGGCGGAGCCGAAGTCTCCGGTTCGGCGCCACGCCGGCCCGCGGTAATCGCGTCGGGTGACGCGGCCGGCGCGCTCGCCGGTGGCAGCGACGGGAGCGCCGCCGTCGCAGACGACGTCGTTCCGAACGGCGGGTCGACGGGCGCCTTCGCTCTGAAGGAACTGATCTTCCCGCGCTTCAACATCCTCTGCCTGCCGGGCCTGACGTCCGACGACCAGGTGCAGATCGGTCGGGGCCTCGCCTACTGCACGGACGAGCGCGCCTTCCTCGTCGTGGACAGTCCCGCGGGCGGGTTCGCAGCGATCCCGCCAAACCTCGGCTCGCTGCCGGCGCTGGGCGAGCACGGCGCGATCTACTACCCGCGCATTCAAGCGACCGAGGCGGTTCCCGGCGGCTCGCGGACGCTGAACCTCCCGCCGTGCGGTGCCGTCGCGGGCGTGATGGCGCGCACCGACACCGCACGCGGAATCTGGAAGGCGCCCGCCGGGCTCGAAGCGGGAATCGTCGGCATCACCGGCATCGCCAATCCGACGGGCGCTCCACCGGTCGACGACGACCTCTCCGGGCAGCTCAACCCGCACGGCGTCAACGTCCTGCGCAGCTTCCCCGCGGCCGGGCTCGTCGTCTGGGGCGCACGGACACTCCGCGGCGACGACTCGCTCTCCTCCGAGTTCAAGTACGTCCCCGTACGCAGACTCACCGACTAC
>DAINSN010000045.1:0-14521 GCA_036741295.1 Gaiellaceae bacterium | reverse complement strand
TCTCGACCTGGCGCAAGTCCCTCGCGATCGGCGGCTTCGCCATCGGAACCTTCGGTCTGGGCTTCACCCTCGGCGGCCTGATTTTCGGCCGCTGGCGCAAAGCCTGATCGGCCTCCCTCTAACCCGGATCCCAAGGCCGGAGGCTAAGACCAGGCGAAGCCGGGCTTAGCCGGAGGCGAATTCATGCGGGCGCGGCCGCGTCAGCGCCCGTGCCCGCACGGTTGAGGACAACCGCGAACTACAGACGCGGCAGGAGTGCGCGGGCTCAGCCCGCGCACGTTCAGCGCGAAGCGCCGTACCCAAGCCCGGGCGAAAGCGCAGCTTTCGCCCGGATCTACTCCTACCGAATTCATTCCGACGTAGGGCCCATCCCCATTCAGGGGGAGCCGAGGGTGAGCGTGTCAACCAAACCCGAAAGGACTGACACGCTAAATGCTCAAGAACCTCCCACTGTCGAAGATCCTCCTCAGCCTCGCGGCCGTCTCTGTGCTTGCCGTCGCGGCAGTGGGTGGAACCTTCGCCAACTTCACTGCGACCCCGACTGCGATCTCGTCCAACGCTTTCGCCTCGGGCACGCTCTCGATGACCCGTTCGGGCTCGGGTGCCATTTTCACCGCTTCGGCGATGAAGATCGGCGACTCGGTCACGGGCTCGGTCACGATCACGAACTCCGGAACTCTGGCCGGCGTGTACTCGCTGACCGGCGTGACGACCGGTAGCGCACCTCTCGCAAGCCAGCTCAACCTGAAGGTCTACAAGGACATCGACGGCGGCTCCGCTCTCTACGACGGCTCGCTGGGCGCAGTCAGCTCGGCCGCCCTCGGGACCTCTGCGGCCGGCGACTCGCACGTCTTCTACTTCCACGTCACCTTCCCGACGACCGGGACGGACGCGGGCGACAACGTCCTGCAGGGACTGGCCGCCAGCACGACGTTCACCTGGTCAGCGACGCAGGCCTAGGAGAACCGTGCAGCGTTTCATCAAGACGGCGAGCAAGGTGACGGTTGCCCTCATCTCGGGGTCGGCCGTCGCCTTCGCCGTTGCCTACGCTGCCCTGACGGTTGTCGGCTACAAGCCGGTGGCCGTCTACTCCGGCTCCATGGAGCCGACGATTCCGGTCGGGGGCCTCGCACTCGATCGCGCGATCCCGGCACGCGAGGTGGGTATCGGTGACGTGATCACGTTCTCCGACCCCTACGTGAAGGGACGCCTGGTCACGCACCGCGTGATCGACATCCTCCAGACGCCCCGCGGGCCCGCCTATCGCACGAAGGGCGATGCGAACCCCGGGCGTGACCCCTGGACGATTCGGCTTGCGGGCCAGGTCGGCCGCGTCTCGTTCAGCGTCCCGGTCGCGGGTTACATCTTGTTCTACGCACACACCCGCGAAGTCCGCGGTGCGTTGATCTGCCTGGCAGCTCTGGTGCTGGTGCTCGGAATGCTGCGCTGGATTTGGCGGAAGGAGGCGATCGCGCCTCTCGGCGCGTAATCCGATGCGCAAGCTCGTCGTCATCGCCTGTCTCTGCCTCGCCGCTGCGGGTGGCTTCACGCAGCTCAGCTCGGCCGCGTTCACCGGCTCGACCGCCCTGCCCTCGAACAACGTCACGGCTGACGCGTTGCGCAACTACTTTTCGGTCTCGCCAAGCTCTGACGTGCAGCCCGGAACCGCGACCGCCGTTGCCGGCGGCAACGTCGACGGCCTCTCGATCGACTTCGGCACCGTGCCCTCGGCACGAACCTTTTCCAACGTCTTCCAGATCACGAACATCAGCGGCGCGACCCAAACCGCGACGCTGACCCTCTCGTCGGTCCCCCAGGTTGTGTCGGCGGTCTTCGCATCCAGCGGTAGCGGCTCCGCAACGCTGTCCGCCGGCGCCTCGACGACGCTGTCGGTCACGACGTCGACCACTGTTGCAGGCCGAGGCACGGGCTCGCTTCGCCTTGGCCTCTCCGGGACGAGCTGGCTCTACCGCGACTATTCGTTCCACATCGACGAGGCGCCGGAGGTACCGGGCGCTCCGACAGGGACGCAGAAGCCGGCGGGCCGCATCGACCTCTCCTGGGGCGCGTCCTCCACGACGACGAATTTCGCCGGCTACGACGTCTACCGCTCCAGCGGCGGCGCCTACACCAAGCTCACGGCGACACCGCAGATAGCGCTGACCTATAGCGACATCGCGACGGTGGACGGAACGGCCTACACCTACAAGATCCATGCCGTCTCCAGCGGGGTGCCCGTGCTCGACAGCCTCGACAGCACCACCGTGAATGTCACTGCAGATGCGACCGCTCCCGGCCAGGCCACGTCCATCACGCTGGCAAACGGCGGCGGCAACGGCGGGGCCTACGTGAATGCCGCGAACGCCTCCGGCATCTCGCTTTCGGTCGCGCTCCCGGCCGGCTCGCTGACGACCGACGTCGTGCAGTTGACCGCAACGCTTGGCGGCACAGTGACGACGACGCGTGCCGGATCGGCAGGCGCAGGCACCGTTACGTTCAACGGCATCAACGTCTCAGGTCTCGGCGACGGCACCCTCACGGTCTCGGTCATCTCCACGGACCTCGCCGGCAACGTCTCGACGGTGCGCACCGCCACGTTCACGAAGGACACGGTTGCGCCCGGTGCACCGACGGCGGCCTACACCGACAACAACAATGCCGCAGACGTCGTCTCCGGCACGGCCGGGGCGAACGCCTCGATCACCGTCACGAAGACGGCGCCTGTCCCGACGACGGCATACCCGACGGCTGCGAACGGTGCCGGCGCGTACACCGTCACGGTTGCCGTGGTGAACGGCAAGGTCAGCGTGCCCATCAGCGTCACCTACACGATCACGGCAACCGACGCCGCCGGCAACACCAGCGCCGTCACGACCCTGACCTACGGCGACACGAAATGATGCGCGAAGCAGAACGGCTCATGGACGAGTTCGTGGCGCTCATCTCCCACGAGCTGCGCACACCGCTGACGTCGATCATCGGCTATCTCGAGCTGACGCTGGACGATTCCAACCTGACCGAAGAGCAACGAGGCTATCTGGACGTCGTCGACCACAATGCCGACCGGCTTCTGAAGCTCGTGGACGACCTGCTGTTCGTCGCGCAGGTCGAGGCGGGAGAGCTCGAGGTTCGTGCGAGCGAGCTCGATCTCGCTGAAATTGCGCGCCAGTCGGTGGCCGAGGCGGAGCCGCGTGCTGTGGCGAAAGGGATCACGCTCACGTACGACGCGGACGCCGCGGTCCCGGTGCAGGCCGACAAAGGGCGGTTGTTCAAGGTTCTCGACAACCTCGTCTCGAACGCGATCAAGTTCACCCCGACAGGTGGCGACATCCGCGTTTCCGTGTCACACACGGACGAGGCGGTGCGGCTCGAGGTCGCGGATACGGGCATCGGGATCGCCGCCGCCGATCAGCAACGGCTGTTCGACCGGTTCTTCCGGACGCCGACCGTCGTCGAACAGCATTTTCCCGGCACCGGGCTCGGCCTCTACATCGCGCGGGCGATCGTCGACGCCCACGGCGGCTCGATCACTGTCCGCAGCGAGCCGGGTCGGGGCGCGTCGTTCTCCGTCGAGTTGCCTGTCGGCTTCGCCGACCAGCTCGTCTAGTCGTCGTTGTAGCGATAGCCGAAGCCTCGAACAGTCTCGATCGGGACACCCGCCGGGTCTTCCGGCGCGAGCTTGCGCCGCAGGTAGCCGACGTAGAGCTTCACCTGGTCGCCCGACACACCGTGCGCGTCGCCCCAGACGAGCTCCAGGAGTTGATCGCGTGACAGGACCATCCGCGGATGGCGGACGAAGGCGGCGAGGAGCTTGAACTCCAGTGGTGTGAGCGAGACCTCGCCGCCGTCGAAGGTCACCGCCCGCCGGGCGAAGTCGATCGAGAGGCGATCGTCGTCGTAACGCTCCTGTACGACGGCCGGACCCGGGGCGGGTGCGCGTCGGAGCAAGGCCTCGACGCGGGCGACGAGCTCCTGACTGCCGAAGGGCTTGACGACGTAGTCGTCGGCGCCCGCCTTCAGACCGCGGACTCGCTCGAGCTCCGCGCCCCGCGCGGTCAGCATCAGGACCGGCACGGCGCTGACATCCCGGATCCGCTCGAGCGTCTGCCAGCCGTCCATGTCCGGCATCGACACGTCCAGCACGACGAGGTCGGGAGGGGTCTGGTGCAAGGCCCGCAGACCGGAGCGCCCGTCCTCGGCTTGCTCCACGGAGAGCCCGGCTCGCCCGAGCAGCTCGGCGACGAGACCGCGGATATCCGCGTCGTCGTCGATTACGAGCACCAGTCCGGGAGTCATACCGTTCTCATACTGAATGGGAGGCGGGTTCCCTACCCTCCCGGCCGACACTAAGGCCGTGGCACGGATATTGATCAGCGAGCCCCACCCGGATCTGAGGGTCCTGATGGAGGCTGTCGTGAGGAGGACCGGGCATGAGCCGGTCGGTCAGGGCGAGCTGGCCCTCGGGGACGCGCCTGCGGCGATGATCCTCGAACCGGCCTCTGCGGACGGTCTCGCGGCGGCGGCCCGGCTACGCGGCCGGCTCGAGGATTTCCCGATCATCTGCGCGAGCATCTACCCGCCGACCGACGAGAGCTGTGCCCTCAGCCCGGTGGCGCACCTGATCAAGCCTTTCCGCCTGCGCGAGCTCGAAGTGGCGATCGTCTCGGCGCTCGCACGCTGACTTAGTGGCTCTGAGCCGCTAGGCCCTACGTCTCGGCGTCCTTCGCGGGGAAGAGCACGGTCGGCACGTCTTCTTCAGCCGGGTCGACATCTCGAACGACCACGTCCAGGACGGTGACGAGCACCGCGACGAGCGGAACCGCGAGCACGACGGCGAAGCCGCCGAAGAGGATTCCCACCGCGGTGACTGAGACCAGTACGAGCAGCGGCGACAGGCCGACCGCGTCGCCGAGCACGCGCGGCACGATCAGGTAGTCCTCGAACAGCCGCACGACGAGCACGCAGATCCCGGCTGCGACCGCCACGTGCCACGAGTCGGTGGCCCCGACGCCGACCGCAAGCGCGCCGGCCGAGATCGGGCCGATGACCGGCACGATCTCCACGACGCCGGCGAAGGCCCCGATCAGGATGAAGTACGGCTCGCCGATCGCCCAGAACGCAAGCGACAACACCGTTCCGACGAGTGCGATCAGCAGCGCTTGACCGCGCACGAAGGCGCCGAGCTTGAGGTC
Source organism: Gaiellaceae bacterium (assembly GCA_036741295.1). GTDB lineage: Bacteria > Actinomycetota > Thermoleophilia > Gaiellales > Gaiellaceae > 3-1-20CM-4-69-9. The sequence goes on along the minus strand of DAINSN010000045.1, from coordinate 9,329 downwards.
GATCAGGTCCCAGGTGTCGCGTAGCTTCTTCCGCTTCGGGCGTGGTAAGAGCGACGCGACGAAATCGACCGCCCTCTCACGCTCGAAGATCCAGTAGGCGGCGGTTGCGAGGACGAAGAAGATCCCGAGCAGGACCTCGAAGACCTTCAGTGTCACCTCCACGGCAGGGTGCAGCAGCTGGCCGGCCTTCGGTACCTCGCGCAGTCGCTTGTCGATCGCCGTGAGGATGTCGTGCTTGATCCCCTTGGAGTTTTTCGCCTCCTGGTGGATCTGCGCTTTCGTCGTTCCGCCGAGGGCGTTCTGCACCTGGTCGACCGCCCGGGGCACGACGATCCAGAGGGCGAGGCCGATCACGCCGGTCAGTGCCACGTAGTGGATGAGGAGGCCGAGGCCTCTCGGGACGCCGGCCCGCGCGAGCCGCTCGATCCCCGGGCGCAGCGCTGCGGCCAGGATGAAGGCGAGAAAGACGAGTGCAAGGACGAGCTTCAGCTTCCAGAGCGCCAGCGCCACGGCGACGATCGCGATGACGATCAGAGTCGAGAGAGCGACTCGCTGCGCTGTTTCCTTCATGACCAGGGATCTTTCGCCGCCTGGCGAAAGCGGCAAACGCGATGATTACTTCCGGCTGGGAACGCATCTGTCTCGATGAGCGGCGACATGTGGTCGTGCTGGCCGGACCCTTCGCGCGCGCGCTCGCGCTCGCCGTCGTCGGTATCGGCTGCATGGCGATCGGTTGGCCGGCCTCGATCGCAGGCGTTCTGCTGCAGGCTGGCGGCGCGGGCATCGCGCTGCGGGCGGTGTGGAAGTGGGAGCGAACGCGCGTCGTCCTGACCACCGAGAAGCTGTTCATCGTGCACGGGACGTTCCACCGTCGCGCGGCGGCCGTGCGCCTTTCGCGACTCGGGGCGGTCGAGATCGAGCAGAGCCTGGTGGGGCGGCTGCTGGGTTACGGGACGATCGTCGCCGGCGACCTCGAGATCGAGTACGTGCCGGAGCCGCGCCGGGTGTACGGCCTGGTCGAGCGGCTCAGCGCCTGAGCCGTTCTCCCGCTTCCCAAACGGGTTTGCTGGTCTCCAAACGAACACTTGTTCGATCCGATCCCCCTCGCTAAACTTGGCCGGTTATGGCGCAAGAAGAGCTTGTCATCCACGGCGCCCGGGAGCACAACCTCAAGGACATCGACGTCCGGCTGCCCCGGAACAAGCTGATCTGCATCACCGGGCTCTCGGGCTCCGGCAAGTCGTCTCTGGCCTTCGACACGATCTATGCGGAAGGCCAGCGGCGCTACGTCGAGAGCCTTTCGGCTTACGCTCGCCAGTTCCTCCAGATGATGGAGAAGCCCGACGTCGACTCGATCGAAGGGCTCTCTCCGGCGATCTCGATCGACCAGAAGACGACGTCACGGAACCCGCGGTCGACGGTCGGCACAGTCACCGAGATCTACGACTACCTGCGCCTTCTCTTCGCGCGGATCGGCCGGCCTCATTGCCCGGTCTGCGGCAAGCCGATCACCGGCCAGAGCCAGGAGTCGATCGTCGACCAGATCCTCCAACTGCCCGAAGCGACGAAGTTCACGGTCAATGCCCCGGTCGTCCGTGACCGCAAGGGCGAGTACAAGGACGTCTTCGAGGAGCTGCGAAACGAGGGCTTCACGCGCGTGAAGGTGGACGGAGAGCAGCACCTGCTCGAGGAAGAGATCTCGCTCGACAAGAAGTTCAAGCACACAATCGAGGTGGTCGTCGACCGCCTCACGATGAAGCCCGACCTACGCACGCGGCTCGCGCAATCCGTCGAGACCGCGGCGCAGCTAGGGGAAGGGCTCGTCGCGATCGATCTCGTCGACGAGGACCGCACGCTGCTCTTCAGCGAGAAGTTCGCGTGTCCCGACCACGGCGTCTCGCTGCCCGAGCTGCAGCCTCGGATCTTCTCCTTCAACTCGCCCCACGGGGCGTGCCCGCGCTGCACCGGCCTGGGCTCCCAGCAGGAGATCGACCCGGACCTGCTCGTTCCCGATACGAGCCTCTCCATCTCGGAGGGCGCCCTCGTGCCCTGGTCCGTGGGCAACTCGGGCTTCTACGAGTCGGTCATCCAGGCGATCGCAGAGCGCTACGAGATCCCGCTCGACGAGCCGTGGGAGAACCTGAGCGAGGAGGAAGAGGATCTCTTCCTCTACGGCACCGAGGGCGAGCGTGTGTACGTCAGCTACCGCAACCGGATGAACCGCCGCCGCTCCTACATGCTCGCCTTCGAAGGCATCATCCCGAGCCTCGAGCGGCGCTACCGCGAGACCGACTCCGCCACGCAGCGCGAGCGCATCGAGGAGTACATGTCCTTCCGGCCGTGCCCGGTCTGCAATGGAGCCCGCCTCAAGCCGGAGGTGCTCGCGGTCACCGTCGGCGGCATGAACATCCACGAGTTCACGCAGATGTCCGTCACCCGTTCCCTCGAGTTCCTGGACAAGCTCAAGCTCACGGAGACAGAGCAGCTCATCGGCGCGCGGATCGTGAAGGAGATACGCGAGCGCCTGCTGTTCCTCGACAACGTCGGCGTCGGCTATCTGCAGCTCGACCGGGCATCGGCGACGCTCTCGGGCGGGGAAGCACAGCGCCTGCGGCTGGCGACACAGATCGGCTCGCAGCTCGTCGGCGTGCTCTACATCCTGGACGAGCCCTCGATCGGCCTCCACCAGCGAGACAACGACAAGCTGATCGGAACGCTCGAGCGCCTGCGTGACCTCGGCAACACCGTCCTGGTCGTCGAGCACGACGAGCAGATGATGCGCTCGTCCGACTGGCTCGTCGACATGGGCCCGGGCGCGGGTGAGCATGGCGGGCACGTCGTCGCCGAGGGGACCGCGGCCAAGGTCGAGCGCACCAAGAATTCGGTCACCGGGCAGTTCCTCTCGGGTACGCGCGTGATCCCGGTGCCCCAGCGCCGTGAGGAGGACACCGGCTCCTTCTGGGTGCGCGGCGCCACCCAGCACAACCTGAAGGACATCGACGTCGAGTTCCCGGTCGGGAAGTTCGTCGTCGTCACAGGGGTGTCCGGTTCAGGCAAATCGACGCTCGTGAACGAGATCGTCCACAAGGCGCTCGCCAACAAGCTGCACCGGCACCGGACGAAGCCGGGCGACCATCACTCGGTCGAAGGCATCGAGGTCTTCGACAAGGTGATCGAGGTCGACCAGTCGCCGATCGGGCGTACGCCACGGTCGAACCCGGCCACCTACACCAAGCTCTTCGACCACATCCGCGAGCTCTACTCGATGACGCCCGAGGCGAAGGTGCGCGGCTACAAGCCGGGGCGGTTCTCGTTCAACGTTCGCGGGGGCCGCTGCGAGACATGCAAAGGGGACGGCCAGATCAAGATCGAAATGCACTTCCTGCCGGACGTCTACGTCCCGTGCGAGACCTGCAAGGGCGCGCGCTACAACCGCGAGACGTTGGAGGTGCGCTTCAAGGGGAAGTCGATCGCGGACGTGCTCGAGATGTCCGTCGAGGAGGCGCTGCAGTTCTTCGCCAAGATCCCGAAGCTACGCCGGCGCCTGCAGACGCTGCACGACGTGGGGCTCGACTACATCAAGCTCGGCCAACCCGCGACGACGCTCTCCGGCGGCGAGGCGCAGCGCGTCAAGCTCTCGTCGGAGCTCTCGAAGATCGCGACCGGAAAGACGCTCTACATCCTCGACGAGCCGACGACCGGGCTGCACTTCGCGGACATCGAGAAGCTGCTCGACGTGTTGCAGCGACTCGTCGACTCGGGGAATACCGTGCTCGTGATCGAGCACAATCTCGACGTGATCAAGCAGGCCGACTGGATCATCGACCTCGGTCCCGAGGGCGGCGAGGCCGGCGGCGAGATCATCGCGACGGGCACGCCGGAACAGATCGCCGAGGTGGAGGAGTCGGCGACCGGCCAGTTCCTCCGGCACGTGCTGCCCAAGGCTGCGGTCGCAGCTGCCTGAGGCAACCGCACGCGCCGCGGCGCGCAACGACGAGAAGGCGTGGTTCCTGCGCGCGCTGCTCGTGCTGCAAAGCCCGCAACCGGTCTTCGCGGCGCTTCGCGACGACTCCGACGAGGCCGCCGAGGTGCGGCAAGACGCGGCGGGGACGATCATTTGGCTTGCCGGCATTGCCGCAGTGCTCGCGTCCACCGTTGCGAGCACGCTGCTCGACGACCCGGCGCGGGATTGGGTCGTGCTCGCCGTCTGGGCTTTCCTCGCCGGAGGGCTGTCCGGCTTCACGTTGTACTTCGTTCTCGGGAAGGTCTTGCACGTTTCGCTTCGTCGGCTCGGCAGCCGGGGTAGCTTCCGTCGCGCACGCCACCTGCTCGCCTTTGCCGCGGCGCCCGTCGCACTTGCACTGCTGGTCTACTGGCCGATCCGGATCGCGATCTACGGAGAGGATCTGTTCAAGTTCGACGGGTCGGACGGTGGCACGACCGGGACCGTGTTCGCCTGGGTCTTCTACGCGTTCCTGGTCTGGGCGCTCGTCCTGCTCGTCATCGGTGTGCGCACCGTGCACGGCTGGACCTGGGCGCGCTCGATCGCCGGCGTTGCCTACGCTTCGGCGATCACGGCAGCGCTAGCCGTCGCCCTGACGCTGCTCTACGCGGCGGGCTGAGAACAGCTCGAGCTCGTCCTCCGACATTGCGTACGTGTGCTCCGGCGCGGGATAGACGCCGGTGCGAACTTCTTCTGCGTACGTCGTGAGTGCGTCACGGATCTCGTCGGCGAGGTTCGCGTAGCGCTTGACGAAGCGTGGCGCGCGTCCCTCGGTGAGGCCGAGCAGATCGTGGTACACGAGCACCTGCCCATCGCATTCAGGCCCGGCGCCGATACCGATCGTCGGCACCGTGAGCGACTCGGTGATGCGCGCGGCGACCGGCACAGGAACGGCTTCGAGCACGATTGCAAAGCAACCGGCCGCCTCGAGCGCCAGGGCGTCGGCCAGGAGCTGCTGTGCCTTCGCGGCCGTCCGGCCCTGCGTCTTGAAGCCGCCGAGCATCGTTTCCGACTGTGGTGTCAAACCGACGTGTCCCATCACGCCGATGCCTGCGGAGACGATCGCGCTCACCCGCGAGAGCGAAGGCCCGGCGCCTTCGAGCTTGACCACGTCGGCGGCGGCTTCCTTGACGAACCTGATCGCGTTGCGCACGGCGTCTTCGTCGGAGACGTGGTAGCTCCCGAACGGCATGTCGCCGACGACGAGCGGCCGCACAACTGCGCCGGAAACGGAGCGCGTGAGGAAGAGCATCTCCTCCATCGTCACCGGGACGGTCCCGTCGTGGCCGAGCACGACCATGCCCGCGGTGTCGCCCACGAGCAGGATGTCGATGCCGGCTTGTTCTGCAAAGCGCGCGCCCGGCGCGTCGTACGCAGTGACCATGACGATCTTCTCGCCGCGGCTCTTCAGGTCGGCGAGGTGCGTCAGCGTCAGCTTCCCGGGTTTCACTTCAGCTCTCCTTCCAGGACGATGTTGTCGATCAATCGGGTCGTGCCGATGCGTGCGGCCGCTGTCAGCACCGTCACGTCGCCGAGGTCGAGCACTTCCACGTATTCGGGCACGAGCCCGTTGAGAGCGCCGCGTGCCGCAGCCACGGGGTCAGATCCCTCGACATGTGCCGAACGGCCGGCTTCGAGGGCGCGCGGGAGCGCCAGTGCCTGCCGCCGCTCCTGCCCTGAGAGATAGGCGTTGCGGGACGACAGGGCCAGGCCGTCCGAGTCACGAACAGTGGGAAGGACGCGCAGGTCGAGATCGACGTCCAAGTCACGGATCATCCGGCGCAAGACGGCAGCCTGTTGCGCGTCCTTCTGACCGAAGTACGCCACCTGCGGTCGCACGATGTTGAAGAGCTTCAGGCATACCGTGGCGACCCCGCGGAAGTGCCCGGGGCGTGCAGTGTCTTCCGCACCGGTCTCTTCGACGTCGACCCAGGTTGCGTATCCCTCCGGGTACATCTCGTCGACGGGCGGCGTGAACAGAATGTCGACGCCTGCTGCCTCGGCCGACTGAGCGTCACGTGCTTCATCGCGCGGGTAGCGCGACAGGCCTTCGTTCGCGGCGAACTGCGTCGGATTGACGAACAAGGACACCACCACGGCCTCGCACTCGTCGCGCGCGGCGCGGAACAGGGCGAGATGACCTTCGTGGAACGCGCCCATTGTCGGCACCAGTCCGACGCGTCCGCTGCCGGCAAGCTCACGGCGCACCTCACGAATCGTTTGCAGCGTCTTCACTTCGCCGTCGCTTCCGCGAGCACGTCGTACAGCGGCTCGAGCTCGGGCCTGGCGGCGCGGATCGCGCGGCGGTGCGCCTCCACCGTCTCCCAGTCCCCGCGCTCGATTGGACCGGTCAGCTCGAAGCCGTTGTCGATCGTCCCGCGCATCAGCGGGCCGAGCGCCTCAGGAGGCGCACCGGCTGCGCGGAACAGGTCGGACGCCACCGCATGCAGGGTGACGAGGTAGTTCGACGCGATCGCGGCGCCTGCGTGGTAGAGCGAGCGTGCATCGTCGGCGAGCTCGAACGGCTTCAGCCCGAGGGTTTCCGCCAACCAGAAACCCGCAGCCCCGGCCTCTTCGTCTTCGAAAGTCACCGCCGCCCAGGCTCCGTCGAGCTGCTCCGGTCCTCGGGCGCGCGTGAACGTCTGAAGCGGGTGCATCGAGAAGCGCCGCCGATGCGGATCGAGTGCCGACAAACGCGTGGCTCCGGAGACGTGCGCGACCCACGGGCCTTCGTCGACCGCCGCAGCGACCTCGGCGATCGAGCCGTCCGGCACGCACAGCAGGACCAGTTCGCCTCCGTCGCCCACGGCGACGCCACGCTCGCGCAGGCGAGCCGAGACGGCCGAGCCAACGCGGCCGGAACCGATGACCTTGACGCTCTCGAACAATCGAAGCTCCAGTTCCGTAGCGGATACCGGGCAACGAAAGCGTACACCGGCACTGCTACTCTGCCGTGCCTCGTGGGTCGTCGTTTCCTCCTGGGGCTTGCCCTCGCCGTCGCGCTGGCTGCACCAGGCCAGGCGCGGGCGGCCGTCAGCCTCACGCCCTGCCCAGAGGCCACGAACGGGCTCCAGTGCGGCACGGTGGACGTTCCGCTGGATCGCAGCGGAGGGACGCCGGGCACGATCTCGCTCCACGTCGAAGTTCTGCCGGCGAGCGGGCTGCCGCGGGGGACGATGTTCCTGATCGCCGGCGGTCCAGGTCAGGGATCTGCAGGCGCCTACGGTCTGGGCTCTGCCAGTTCCGCCGGCGACATGCAGAACATGTTCCCCGGCTACACGCTCGTGGCATTCGACAATCGAGGTACCGGGAAGTCAGGCGTGATCCGCTGCCCGGGACTGCAGACCTCGACGAAGGCGACGATCGAGCAGGACGCGGCGCTGGCCCGGGACTGCGCCGAGATCATCGGGCCGCAGCGACAGTTCTACGCGACGCGCGACCACGCGGAAGACATGGAGTCGGTGCGGGTTGCACTGGGGTTGGGACGCATCGGGCTCTTCGGTGTGTCTTACGGAACGAAGCTCGCCCTGGCCTACGCGCTGGCGCATCCCAGCGCCGTCGAGCGGATCGTCCTCGACTCGGTTGTCGCGCCTACCTACCCGGACCCCTTCGAGCGAAATGTCCTCCGCGAGATGCCGGGCACGCTGACCGCGTTCTGTGCGGGTGGCATCTGCCGCGCGGCCACCTCAGATTTCTCGGGCGACGTCGTCAAGCTCGCGAATCGCCTCGAACCCCGTCCACTGAAGGGAAAGGTGATCGCGCCCAACGGACGGCTTCAGGCCGTGCAGATGAACGGAGAAGACCTCGTCTCGATGATCATCGACGCGGATCTCTCGCCGGGCCTGGCCGCCGAAGCACCGGCCGCCGTTCACGCCGCCTTGCTCGGGGACGCCCGCCCGTTGTTGAGGCTGTACGACCTCGATCTGCGGACCAGTGAGCTGGCCCCGGAGGATTTGAGCTTCGGTCTCTATGCCGCGACGAACTGTGCGGACGGTCACTTCCCCTTTGCTCCGAACACTCCGCCTGCTGCGCGCAGAGCGATTCTCGATGCGACGATCGCAGCCTTTCCACCCGGCAGCGTCGGACCATTCGGGAACTGGGCGGCACGCATGGGAACCGCGTATTTCTGCGAGCAGTGGCCGACGCCGGCGGGAAACACTCCCTTGGGGCCGGGACCTTTGCCGAATGTGCCGGTGCTCGCCGTCAACGGCGGCTTCGATCTACGGACGCCTGCCGCCAGTGCGGCCGCAGTGATCTCCGCGTTTCCGCAGGGTCAACTGGTGACGGTGCCCGGCGTTGGACACAGCGTGTCCTCCGCCGATTTCTCAGGGTGCGCGGCTGAAGCAGTCAGACGCTGGATCCTGGGAACACTCGGGACTTTTCAGCAGGCATCGTGCCCTCGTGTCCCGCCCGCGGCGAAGATCCTGGGAGCCTTTCCGCATCGTCCGGCGAAGGCGACGGTGAAGGCGACGCTGGCTGCCGCTTCGAAGACGGTCCGGGAGGCTGAGGCGACTTGGCTGCAGATCGTGCTCTCCCCGGCGGCGCTTGCTCCCCGCGGTCTTTACGGCGGCAAGCTCGTGCTCGCAAAGGAGGGGCTGACCTTCACTCTGAGCCGCTACAGCGCCGTTCCCGGTGTCGCAGTGAGCGGGAAAGTCGAGTTCGTCCCCGGAGGCTTGCCTCTCCTGTACAAGGGCACGGTGCGCGTAACCGGCCCCGCAGCCCTCGCCGGCACGCTCAAGTTCTCGAACAACTCGATCTCCGGCAAGCTCGGCGGGCAGCCGGTCAAAGCCACGTACTGAGAGCTCTGCGGGTCAGTTGCCGCTCGTCCGGCACCGCCCGTAAACTGCCTGAGCGATGCCGATGTACGAGTACGTCTGTATGAAGTGCGAAGAGCATTTCGAGGAGCTCGTCCGGGGGGATCAGGTCGTTGCTTGCCCGGTGTGCGGCGCGACCAAGGTCGCCCGTCAGCTCTCGACGTTCTCGATGGTCGGCACCGCCGGGCAGACCGGCGCATTCAGCAGTGGTGGCGGCTGTTGCGGCGGAAGCTGTGGCTGCGGTCACTGAGCTGACCCGCGCAGACGAGCTGCGCGCCTTTGGCGAGGTCGTCGCAGGCTGCACGAAGTGCGCGCTTGCGGAAGGTCGGACTCAAGTGGTCTTCGGCTCCGGCGATCCGAATTCCGATCTCATGTTCGTCGGCGAGGCGCCCGGCTTCCACGAGGACAAGCAGGGAGTGCCGTTCGTCGGGGCTGCCGGCAAGCTGCTCGAGCAACTGCTCGCCGGCATTGGTCTCACGCGCGAAGAGGTGTACATCGTGAACGTTCTCAAG
>DAINSN010000044.1:0-14661 GCA_036741295.1 Gaiellaceae bacterium | reverse complement strand
AAGCACGCGTACCACTGGCGGCTGAACGCGGATCCCGACCTCCCGGTCGCGAGGTACGTCAACAACTGGGGCCGGCCGGGTGACGCCGGCCTCGTGGCCTGGGAGGCCGGCCCGATCGGCGCGGCCTGGTACCGGCTCTTCCCTGCAAGCGCGCCGGGCTTCGGCTTCGTCGACGAGGAAACCCCGGAGCTGACGATCGCCGTCGTCCCGAGCCGCCGCGGCGGCGGCCTCGGGGGCCAGCTGATGACGGCGCTGCTCGACCGCGCCCGCCAGGAGGGCCACAAGGCGATCAGCCTCAGCGCCGAGCAGGGCATGACGAAGCTCTACGAGCACTACGGCTTCGCCGCCGTGGAGGAGAAAGACGGAACGGTCACGATGAAGGCCGACTTGTAGCGTGCAGGGTCTCGAGCTGTCCCGCCGTTTCTACTTCGAGGCGGTGCGGCCGATTCTCGAAAGAGAGTTTCCCGAGGTCGAGCACGCTGCGGCTTTGATCGGGCATGGCTCTGAGATCCTTGGCTTCGACGACGAGCGGTCCAGAGACCATCAGTGGGGACCGCGTGTACAGCTGTTCATGCGTGATCTCGCTTACGCCGACGAGATCGCGCGGACGATGGCGAAGATGCTTCCGCATAGTTTCGCGGGATTTCCGACGAACTTCGGGCCGACAGACGAAGAGGGAACCGTTGTGCTCGCCGAACTCGAGACCGGTCCGATCAATCACAGTGTCGAGACAATCGTCTTGGCCGATTACCTCCGCGCGGAGCTTGGCGTGGATCCGCTGGAAGGGTTCACGATGACCGACTGGCTTGCGACGCCCAGCCAGCGCCTCCTCGAGTCGACTGCAGGCGAGGTGTTCATCGACCCGATCGGCGACCTCACCCGCGTACGCGAGCTCTTGGCTTGGTACCCCCACGACGTCTGGCTACTCGTGATGGCGGGACACTGGCGACGTATCGCACAGCTAGAGCATTTCCTGGGACGAACGGGGTCGGTTGGCGATGAGCTCGGCTCTCACGTGATCGCCGCGTGGCTTGTCCGCGATCTCATGCGACTCGCGCTGCTACAGGAGCAGCGCTATCCGCCGTATTGGAAGTGGCTTGGGACGGCTTACGCCGAACTGCGCCGCCCCGAATCCGCGGCGCTTGCTCGCGCGCTCGCCGCTGACGACTGGCACGCGCGCGAAGACGCACTCGTGGACGCCTACGAGGCCGTTGCGCGGCGGCACAACGAACTCGAGGTGACGGAACACGTCGATCCGACAGTGCGCCCTTTCTGGGGACGGCCGTTCAGAGTCCTGTTCGCCGATCGCTTTGTCGACGCGCTTCGCAAGGCGATCGTGGACCCGGGCCTTCGCGCAGTCGATCATCAGGCCGGCTCGGTGGATTCCGTCTCCGACAATGTCGACTTCCTCGACCAGCCGAGCCTCTTTCGGGAACTCGTGGGCCTGTACGATCGAGCTTGATGGAAGTCGCCGTCGCCGTTCTCGGAGGGGGGCCGGGTGGTTACACGGCCGCGATTCGTGCTGCGCAGCTCGGGGCCAAGGTCGCCTGCATCGAGCGCGAGCCTGAGCTCGGCGGCACCTGCCTCCGCATCGGCTGCATCCCGACGAAGGCGTGGGTGCAGACCGCGTTCGCGTTGAAGGAAGCCGAGCACACCTTCGACAAGCTGGGTGTGAAGCTCGGCGGCTTCCAGCTCGAGTTCGGCAAGGCGAACGAATGGAAGGACGGCGTCGTCAAGCAGATGACGCAGGGCGTCGCCTCGCTCTTCAAGGCGAACGGCGTCGAGTGGGTCAAGGGGAACGGCACATTCAAGGACGCGAACACGATCGCCGTCGAGGGTGGGGAGGACGTCACCTTCAAGCATGCGATCGTCGCGACGGGCTCGTTCCCACTTCTTCCCCCGATCGAAGGCCTCGATTCCGAGCGCTGCGTCGACTCCGAGGGCTTGCTCGCGCAGACGGAGGTTCCGAAGCGCCTCGTCGTGCTTGGCGGCGGCATCATCGGTTGCGAGTTCGCGTCAATCTTCCAGCGCTTCGGCAGTGAGGTGACGATCATCGAGATGCTGCCGGCGCTGATCCCGCAAGAGGATGCGGACGCGTCGAAGGAGCTTGCGAAGCAGTTCGGCAAGCGCGGGATCACGCTTCACCTCGAGAAGCAGTGCACGAAGGTGGAGGACAAGGGAGGCGCGCTGACCGTGCAGTTCGGCGACGACGAGACGGTTGAAGCAGATCTCATGCTCGTCTCCGTCGGCCGCGGTCCGAGCGTCGAAGGGCTTGGTCTCGAAACGATCGGCGTCGAGTTCGACAAACGGAAGGGCATCGCCGCAGACGAACACCGTCGCACGACGGTCGAGCACATCTACGCCGTCGGTGACTGCGCCGGCTACTGGCAGCTCGCGCACACCGCGTTTCGCGAAGGCGAGGTCGCTGCCGAGAACGTCTGCGGGCACGAGGCCGTCGTGGACAACCGAGCCGTGCCGAGGCCGATCTACACGGATCCCGAGATCGCCGGTGTCGGCCTGACCGAGGCGGAGGCGCGCGAGCAATACGGCGACGACGTGGCGACGGGGATGTTCCCCTGGGCCGCGAACGCGCGGGCGGTGATGCAGAACGAGACCACCGGCTGGGTCAAGTCGATCCACGAGACGCGGTACGGCGAGCTGCTCGGCCTTGTCATGGTTGGGCCGCACGTGACCGACCTGATCGAAGCCGGCGTGGTGGCGATCGACGCCGAGGCGACTGTCGAGACGGTGGCGGACGGGATGGCCGCGCACCCGACGCTCTCCGAGGCGATCAAGGAAGCCGGGCTCGTCGCGCTCGGCCGGGCGATTCACGTGCCCAACCGCAAGCGCGCCAAAGCTACGGCCTAGTTTTACCGCTTTCAAATGACAAGTTCCGCGTATCCCCAACGCGGGCATGTTCGTTCATAGAGCGACATGGCATCAGCTGTTCCTGAGCTTCCGGTCCTAGCCCGAGATCAGGCCTTCGAGATCCTGTATCGGCGCTACGTCAAAGACGTCTATCACTACGCGCTCGCGTTGCTCCGGAATCCGGCCGACGCGGAAGACGTCACGCAGACGACGTTCCTCAACGCCTACCGCGCCTATCAGCGGGGGATCGAGATCGAGAAGCCGCAGAACTGGCTGATCAAGATCGCACACAACGTCGCGCGAACGAAATACGCACGCGCCGGCCGCCGCGTGAAGGAAGTGCCGCTCGAGGACCACGTCGAGCAACTCGCCGTTCCCGAGGCTGACCGACCGGATGTCATCGGCGTTCTGCGGGCACTCGGGCGCTTGCCGTTCAACCAGCGGGCGGCCCTCGTCATGCGTGAGCTCGAGGGACGGTCCTACGCCGAGATCGCCGACACGATCGGAGTCTCCGTGTCGGCCGTCGAGACCCTGATCTTCCGCGCGCGGAAATCGTTGCGCATCAAGGCATCGGCGGTGCGCGCGCTCGCTGTCGTCCCGCTCCCGACCTCGCTCACGCAGCTCTTCGAGGGCGGCAGCATGGTCGCCGGAGGGGGAGCAGTCGTCGGCACGGGGTTCTTGATGAAGGCTGCCGTTGCGCTCGTCGCCGGCGCTGTCGCAACCAGCATCGGCGGGGATCACGGTGGGCTCACTGCTGCGGCGGCGGGGTCGATGCCACAAGTCGAGGTCGCGCAGTCGTGGCGCGGTGCCGACGGCTTCATGGCTCGAACGAGCCCACTCCCGCTCACCAGCAAGGGCGCGAAGATCGCCGGCCGCGAGGGGTCAGAGCCGACGGCGGCCGGGACGAAGCGCGCAGCCCAGCTCACCGCTCTCGCCGCGCTGCCGCGGCGATCCCGGACCGGAGCAGGCTCCGCAGCTCCCAACAGCTCGTCATCGGCCCCGCCTTCCCAGCTCCCGAGCCAGGTCTCGAGCGTCGTCAGCACCGTGAAAGAGGTGGCTGCGGAAGTGCCCACAGCTCTGCCGGTCCAGGCCCCAAGCCTGCCGCCGGTGCCTGTCGACGTCGCGAAAATCCCTGGAGGAACCCCGCTCCCCTAGGTCGACCAGCCGCACGGGGGACGCAAGATTCCGGCGGAACGGGTATCTACTAGGTCATGACGCCCTTGCTGGCGCCGAGGCCTCGCTCTGACCGGGCCTTCGAGCGGCTCTATCAACGACACGTCGGCGACGTGTACCGGTACGCGCTCGCCGTCATGCGGAACCCCACCGACGCCGAGGACGTCACCCAGACGACCTTCCTCAACGCATACCGCTCGTACGTGGAAAAGGGCAGTCGGCCGGAAAAGCCGCAGAACTGGTTGATCGCGATTGCCCACAACGTCTGCCGTCAGCGGTTCCGTCAGACGTCGCGGCGCCCGGCCGAGGTCTCGTTCGAGGACGACATCGCAGACACGGTCGCCGACGACCAGGCGCCGACCGGCGAGGACATCAAGCGGGCACTCGGTCATCTCGCCTTCAACCAGCGGGCGGCCTTGGTCATGCGCGAGCTCGAGGGGCGCTCGTACGCCGAGATCGCCGACATCCTCGAGATCTCGACCAGCGCGGTCGAGACGCTCATCTTCCGCGCGCGGCGCGCGTTGCGCGAACAACTCGACGGGTCCTACACCTGCGGTGAGGCGGAGTTCGCGATCTCGCGCCAGCTCGACGGCCGGCTCGAGCGGCAGGAGCGTGGACAGTTGCGCGCCCACCTGCGTGAGTGCGCGGAATGCGCCGGCTTCGCCCGGCGTCAGCGCGCGCAACGCGGCGCCTTGAAGACGCTTGCGCTCGTGCCGCTGCCAGGCTCGCTCACGTCATTCTTCGGCGGCGGCAGCGGAGCCGCGGTGGGGACGGGCCTCGCGCTCAAGGCGGCCGCCGCAGTCACCGTCGGTCTGGCGATCGGCGGCGCCGGTTACGAAGGCGTGCGCCACGCACCGTGGCACGCCCAGAAGCCGGTTGCAGCTGCGTCGGCAGAACCGGCTGTCGTGAATGCCGTTTTCGCCCCATTCGGCCCCTCACGCGTTGCGCCTGCGGCGACTCCTGGAACGCACGGAGATGCAGTCAAGGCCGCGAACGCAAAGCTCAAGAAGTCAAACCAGCTCAAGACGCACGGGCGTGGAAACCAAACAGGTTCCGCGGGCGCCGCCGGTGGACGCGGCAACGTCGTGCACCAGCCGCAACGAGCCCACCCGGCCCGTCGTGGCGTCCCTGCGCACAAAAAAGCGAACCACAAGGCGAATCCGAAGCCCCACCTCCCGCCCGCCCCCGCCGGGCCAGACCTCTCGGTCGGCCACGGCAACCCGAAATAACCTGCAAGAAATTCAGCGGCCCGGTGTCTCCTAGATAGGACGTGCCCTCGTCCCCAGCTCCGGGGTCTTGCCGCCCGCAGAACCCGGAGCTCTCTTCCTCATGCGTGAGCCCGGTCCCGATTGGGAAAGACTGCTTGCTAGGCTCGCTCGCGAAAGGAGACCCGATGGGAATTGTCAATCGACGCAACGCCGTGTTCGGCTGGGGCGTCTGGAAAGTCGCGAAGAAGTTCGGGAAGCGCAAGGCCCGCGCGGCAGTGCCGGGAACCGGTGCGCACGCCGGGTTGAACAAGGGAGCGATCGCCTCGATGCTCGCCGCGGTGGGCGGCGCGCTCTGGTTCTGGCGCAAGAAGTCGGACGAGACGACGCCAGGCTCGTAGTGGGGGACATACCCGTCGGCTTCTTGCGGCCCGCGCTCGCAGGGATCGTCCCCTACGAGCCGGGCAAGCCGGTCGAAGAGGTTCAGCGCGAGCTCGGGCTCGAGCGCGTGGTCAAACTCGCCTCGAACGAAGGATCCTTCGGCCCGTTCCCGCAAGCGCTCGAGGCATTGGAGCGCTCCGCCGGCGACCTGAATCGCTACCCGGACGGGGGCGCGTACCGCCTGCGGGCGGCGCTCGCCGAACGCCACGGCGTTCGCTTCGAGGAGATCGCGATCGGCTCGGGAGCCGACGGTCTGATCGACGGCATCTCGCAAGCCGTGCTGGACGTGGGCGACGAGATCGTGTTCGGCTGGCCGTCGTTCCCGAGTTATGCGATCTACGCGCGCAAGTTGAGCGCGGAGCCCGTTCAGGTGCCGCTCCGGAGTGACCGCTACGACCTGGACGCTTTGCTGAACGCGATCACGGAGCGGACAAAGCTCGTGTATGTCTGCCATCCCAACAACCCGACGGGAACGATGAACTCGCGCGCCGAGCTCGACGCATACTTCGAGCGAGTTCCGGACCACGTGTTGACCGTGCTCGATCAGGCGTACTTCGAGTACGTCGACGACCCCGACTACGCGGACGGCATCGAGGAGTACTTCAAGGTTGGCCGGCAGGTGATCGTGTTGCGCACGTTCTCGAAGATCTACGGCCTGGCGGGAGCAAGGGTCGGCTACGCCGCAGGCCCGGCCGAGCTCGTAACTGCGCTCGGAAAGACGCGGCGAGCGTTCGACCTGACGACCCCGGCGCAGGAAGCTGCGCTTGCCAGCCTGGATTCGCCCGGCGAGCTCGAGCGCAGGAGGCAGGCCAATACCGAAGGCCGTGCGGAGCTCGAGCGGATCCTGGTGGAAGCGGGTTACAACGTGACCGGCGCGGCCGTCGGAAACTTCGTGTTCGTCGACCTGGGCGAAGACGCGCAGCCTTGGTTCGAAGCGTTGCTGCGCGAAGGTGTGATCGTGCGTCCGCTCGCCGGGTTCGGCGCCCCGCAGGCAATTCGCGTCACGGTCGGAACGCCGGAGGACCATGCGTTCCTGGCGGGAGCACTCGCTCGGGTGAGGACGGCCACAGCGGCTTCCTGACAGACTTCGCGGGGGTGACCAGCTTCCGCCGACAGCTGAGCGTCCTCAGCACTGCGCCCGGCTTTCGCCTGCTGTTCCTGGCGACGCTCGGATCGAGTTTTGGGACGCTGCTCGCGACCATCGCACTCGTCGTCGACATCAAGGACCGCACCAATTCGGGCTCATGGGTGAGCGCGTTGATGATCGTCGAGTTCCTGCCCATGGTCGCCATCGGGCTCTTCCTCGGCCCGCTCCTCGACCGGATTTCACGACGCGGCCTGATGATCGTCTCTGACCTCGTCCGGGCCGCGGTCTTCTGCACGCTGCCGTTTGCGAACACCGCCGGACAGATCGTCGCCCTCGCCGCGATTGCGGGACTGGCGACGGGCTTCTTCCGGCCGGCGGTCTACGCCGGCTTGCCGAACCTCGTCGACGAGCAAGAGCTCGCGCGCGCGAATGCGCTCCTCCAGACGAGCGAAAACTTCAGCTGGATGGTGGCGCCCATCATCGGCGGCGCGCTCGTTGCCGCCTCCGGCCCACACCTCGCCTACTGGATCAATGGCGCATCGTTTCTCGTCTCCGCGCTGCTCCTGCTGGGCGTCCAGGCAAACAAGCTGCAGGATGCGCTCGCGGTGAGCCGCGGTCATCTGCGCGACCTCAAAGACGGGTTCGCACGCGTGATCCAAACGCGTCCGTTGTTGATCGTGCTCATCGTCTGGTCGATCGCCCTCGGTGCCGTCGCTTCGTCGCAGACGGCGCAGGTGTTCCTCGCCAAGGACACGTTCAATGCCGGTGATTTCGGCTATGGGCTGATCTTCGGCTGCGTCGGGCTCGGGCTCGCCGTTGGGAGCTTCGGAGCAGGAACATGGCTGGAGCGGCGGTCGGTCGGCACCATCTACGCGTGGTCCATCCTCCTGCTGGCAGTCGGAGTTGGAGCTGCAGCCGTTGCGCCGAACGTGTGGTTCTCGCTGCCCTGCTTCGTGCTCGGCGGGATCGGCAACGGCACGGCGGTCGTCTGCAACTCACTCCTTGTGCAGCGTGGCGCGCCGGACGCGATCCGCGGCCGTGTCTTCACGGTGATCATGAGCATCAACTACGCCGTGTACGGGCTGGGCTTCGTCATCGCAGGGCCGCTCACCGACAGGGTGGGGCCGCGCTGGATGTTCGGCGGCGTCGGCGTCGTGCTCGCCTGCGCGTCTCTCGTCGCTTACGCGCTGGCCCGGGGCGCGGAGCAGGGAGTCGAGCGAAGCGTCGAGGCCGAGGCCGCGTAGTCAATGCACGGGCGGCGGGACTGGACGCGGGAGTCGCTCGCGGAAGGCGTCCGCGCGGGGGACCGGCGGGCGCTCGCCTGGGCGATCTCGCTCGTCGAGAACGGCGACCCGCTCGCGTACGACCTCGTCCGCGACATCTATCCCGAGACGGGCCGAACGTACGCGGTTGGAATCACCGGCCCACCCGGCGTCGGCAAGTCGAGTCTCATCTCGACGCTGATCGGGCACATCCGCGAGCGGGGTCGCACCATCGGCGTAATCTCGGTCGACCCGTCAAGCCCGTTCACGCAAGGCGCGCTGCTCGGCGACCGGATTCGCCTCTCAGACCATTTCCTCGATCCGGGCGTATTCATCCGTTCGATGGGCACGCGCGGCCATCTCGGGGGCCTGGCAGAGACGACGCTGCAGGCGCTGCTGGTCCTGGACGCCGCGGGGAAGGAGCTCGTCTTCCTGGAGACGGTCGGTGCGGGTCAGAGCGAGGTCGAGGTGATCGGGATCGCCGACACGGTCGTGCTCGTGCTCATGCCCGGATCGGGAGACTCCGTCCAGGCGTTGAAGGCAGGGATCATGGAGATCCCCGACGTGATCGCGATCAACAAGATGGATCATCCCGCTGCGAAGACGATGCTCAACGAGGTGCGTTCGATCCTGTCGCTCGACAAGGAGCGATCCTGGAAGCCGCCGATCGTCCTCACGGAGGCGACCACCGGGCAGAACGTGCCGGAGCTGTGGGAGAAGATCGAGGCGCATCGCGCGTATCTCGAGTCCGAGGGACAGCTCGAGGAGCGGAGGCGCAAGAATCTCGCCGGTGAGGTGTTCGCCATCGCATCCGGCCGCGCCAAGGCTCATCTCGAGCAGGCCGTGGCGGACGATCCTGAGCTTCGGCGCCTGCTCGACGAGGTGCAACGACGGGAGCTCGACCCACTGACCGCCGTGAGGGAGATCATGGAGAGGGTGTTCAAGCTTGGCGATACAGCAGATCGCACCGACACTCGCTGACATCCAGGAGGCGCGGCAGCGTCTCCAGGGAATAGCGACACAGACGCCGATCTACCTGTCGGAGACCTTCTCGCGCCGTTGCGGGCGCGAGGTGCGTCTCAAAGCCGAGAATCTCCAGCGGACCGGTGCGTTCAAGATCCGTGGCGCCGTCAACAAGCTCAGCACGCTGTCGGCCGAGGAGCGCGCGGCCGGCGTCGTCGCTGCCAGCGCCGGCAATCACGGGCAGGCAGTTGCTTGGGCGGCGCGCGAGCTCGGCGTCCGTGCGCGCATCTTTGTGCCGGACACCGCGCCGATGGCGAAGGTCGAGGCGTGCAAGAACTACGGAGCCGAGACGGAGATGACCGGCTCGTTCTTCGAGGACGCGATGGCGGCCGCGCTTGCTTACGTCGAGGAGACCGGCGGCACGTTCATCCATCCCTACGAGGACCGGCTCGTCGTCGCGGGCCAGGGGACGATCGGGCTCGAGCTGCTCGAACAGGAGCCCGAGGTCGGCACGGTGCTGATCCCAATCGGTGGCGGCGGACTTGCGCTCGGCATCGCGACCGCGCTGCGTGCTCTTCGGCCCGAGGTGCGAATCGTCGGCGTGCAGGCCGGGGTGGACGGCTACACGATCGCCGACGGGATTGCGGTGAAGGTTCCGAGCGAGCTCACGATGCCGCTCCTGGAGGATCTGCTGGACGACATCGTCTCGGTCACGGACGAGGAGATCAGCGAGGCGATCGTGTTGCTACTCGAGCGCGCGAAGCTCGTGGTGGAGGGAGCGGGCGCGGTCGGAGTGGCGGCGCTGCTCGCGGGCAGAGCGGATGGCTCGGGCATGGCGATCCCGATTCTCTCCGGGGGGAACATCGACCCGACGATGCTCATCTCCGTCATGCGCCACGGCCTGACCGCCGCGGGCCGCTATCTCGTCATGCGGACGAAGCTTCCCGACCGTCCGGGCGAGCTGATCAAGCTGCTGTCACTCGTCGCGGAGGAGCGTGGCAACGTCATCGCCGTCGAGCATCACCGCGAAGGAGTCGACGTGTCGGTGAGCGAGACGGAAATCGGGCTGACGCTCGTAACGCGCGACGAGGAACACTGCCAGCAGCTCATTGCCGCGATGAAGGAGCGCGGTTACACGGTCGAGCGCCTCAGCTGACCATGGAGGGTCGGCGCGAACGCAAGGTGGTGACGGTCCTGTTCGCCGACCTGGTCGGCTTCACGGCGCGCGCAGAGCAGCTCGATCCCGAAGACGTCGAGGCGATTCTCCGTCCCTACCACGAGCGGCTGCGAGGAGAGCTCGAGCGGTTCGGCGGCACGGTGGAGAAGTTCATCGGCGATGCGGTCATGGCTCTTTTCGGCGCGCCTGTTGCCCACGAGGACGATCCGGAGCGCGCTGTGCGCGCTGCGCTCGCCATTCGGGATTGGGCGCGCGAGGAGGATGCGGTTCAGGTGCGGATCGCTGTCAACACAGGAGAAGCGTTGATCAACCTTGGGGCGCGACCGGAGGCGGGGGAGGGCATGGCAGCAGGCGACGTGGTGAACACAACGGCACGCTTGCAGTCAGCAGCGCCGATCAACGGCGTCATCGTCGGGGAGACGACGTACCGCGCGACCAAGCAGGCGGTCGAGTTTCGGGAACTGGATCCCGTCGAGGCGAAAGGAAAGGTCGAGCCTCTCACGGTCTGGGAAGCCGTCGAGGCCCGCGCGCGGGTAGGCACTGAGGCCGTTACGACTCAGACGGCGCTCGTTGGTCGCTCGCGCGAGCTCGATCAGCTGGTCGACTCGTTCGAGCGTGCGAGGCAGGAGAGCTCGCCACAGCTCGTCACGCTGGTCGGGGTACCGGGGATTGGCAAGAGCCGGCTCGTGCTCGAGCTCTCCACGATCCTGGACGAACGGCCCGACCTCGTCTACTGGCGGCACGGCCGCTCCCTCCCCTACGGCGAAGGCGTGACGTTCTGGGCGCTGTCGGAAATCGTGAAGGCGCAGGCGGGAATCCTCGAAACCGATTCGGCCGACGAGGCGCGCGACAAGCTCGCTGGAATGCTCACCGCGGTCGCCGAGCCTGCCGAGGTCGCCTGGCTCGAGACTAGGTTGCGGCCGCTCGTGGGCCTCAGCGCCGAGACTGATCTGGGCGGCGACCGTCGCACCGAGAGCTTCGCCGCCTGGCGCCAGTTCTTCGAGGCGTTGGCGGCCGAGAGACCGCTCGTCCTCGTCTTCGAGGATCTCCACTGGGCGGACGACGACCTGCTCGACTTCGTCGACGAGCTGGCAGATTGGGTGGAAGGCGTTCCTTTGCTCGTCCTCTGCACCGCGCGACCCGAGCTGCTCGACCGTCGGCCTGGGTGGGGTGGCGGGAAGCGCAATGCGCTGACGGTTTCACTCTCGGCTCTGGCCGATGACGACACTGCACGGCTGATTGCGGGCTTGCTCGATCGAGCAGTTCTCGACGCAGACACGCAGGCAGCGCTCCTCGCACGTGCCGGCGGCAACCCGCTCTACGCGGAACAGTTCGTGCGCATGGCCGGTGAGCGCGGCGCGGCGGACCACGAGCTGCCGGAAACGGTGCAGGGAATCATCGCTGCGCGGCTCGATTTGCTCCCGGCAGAAGAGAAGAGCGTTCTGCAGGATGCAGCGGTCCTGGGCAAGGTCTTCTGGTCCGGTGCGCTCGAAGCAATCGGCAGCGTTAGTCGCGTGGAGGTCGAAGAACGGCTGCGCTCACTCGCCCGCAAAGAGTTCCTTCGGCGCGAGTTGCGGAGCGCGATTGCCGGCGAGACCCAATACGCCTTCGGCCACATTCTCGTCCGCGACGTCGCCTATGGACAGATTCCACGCGCGTCGCGCGCCGACAAGCATCGTCTAGTCGCGGAATGGATCGAGTCGCTCGCGATCGACCGGTCCGACGACCGCGCCGAAATGCTGGCCAACCACTATCTGTCGGCGCTCGAGCTCGCATCTGCGGCAGGAATGCAGACAGAGGCCCTTGGAGAGCACGCACGGTCTGCGCTCAGGGAAGCCGCCGACAGAGCGTTCTCGCTCGGCTCCTACGCGCAGGCGTTGAGGCTCTACGAGAAGGCACTCGAGCTCTGGCCCGAAGAGGATCCCGCCCAGCCTCTGCTCGTTCTCCGCCGAGCACAAGCCATCTACGAAGGCGGTCTGGATGACGACCCTTCGGGGGTCGAGCCGTTGCCTGCGCGATTTCTCGCCGAAGGCGAGCTGGGGCATGCCGCCGAGGCGTCGATGTTTCTCTGTCGGATGACGTGGTCTCGGGGCGAGGGCTTGGAGTCTGTAGAGCACCGCGAGCGGGCGCTGGAGCTGGTGACCGCCCAAGAGCCTTCTCCCACCAAGGCATACGTGCTGACCGAGGGCTCGCGGCAGCTGATGCTCGCCTTCGAGTGGGATCGCGCCAGGGCAATCGGCCGCGAAGCGCTCGCGCTCACCGAAAGTCTGGGACTCGACAGGTTGCGCGCCTCGGTTCTGATCACAATGGGCGGCGCGGGGGGAACGACAAGTGAGATCGAGCAGGGACTCGAGCTCGCCAAGCAGGTGAACGACATTCAGCAGATGACCCGCGGGTACAACAACCTCGCCGAGGGGCTGATGGACGCCGGTCACGTGATGGAGGTCGGACCTCTGTATGAAGCGGCCCGGAGCAACGCCGAACGTTTCGGTCACAAGCTCGCGCTTCGCTGGCTTGACGCTCAGGAGGGTGCCTACCGCTATTACGTTGGCGATTGGGACGCGGCGACGCCTCTTCTCGACGCGTTTCTCGCGGAAGTGGAGAGCGGCTCGCCCCACTACATGGAAGCCGCGGCTCGGGCCGCGCGTGGGCAAATCCGATATGCCCGTGGCGATACGGCCGGCGCACTCGACGACGGTGAGCGAAGCGTCGCCTCAGGTCGTGCCGCACAAGATCCGCAGGCCCTGAGCCTGCTCATTTCTCACGCCAGGCTGTTGATCGCCGAGGGACGACGCGATGAGGCGCTCAGGTTGACCGACGAGTCGCTGCAAGCCGGATTTCTCCCCTACTACGTCGCTTACGACGCGGCGTGGGTCATGCACGAGCTCGGCGCTGAGTCAGTGAACGTCCCTCTGCCACAGACGAACGAGCCCTGGCGGTCCGTGGTGACCGCTCTCTTGCAGGGTGAGTTGGTCGATGTAGCCGACCGGTTGGGGGATCTCGGGCTTCGGCCCGACGAGGCCCACACCCGCCTGCGAGCCGCGAGAGAGTTGGTCGGCTCGGGTAGACGCGCTGAAGCCGACGAGCAGCTGAGACGAGCGTTGGCGTTCTATCGAACGGTGGGAGCTACCCGGTACGTCCGTGAAGGCGAGGCGCTGCTCGCCGCGTCAGCCTGAGCCGCAGCGCCTGAACGAGACCGTTCCGCCCGGCCAGTCGTGCACGCCGCCGTGCAGTACCGGACGCGCATCGATGCCGGCTGCGGTGAGGACGCTGGCCGCGATGCTCGCCCGCATGCCCGACTCGCAGATCGTCACGACGGGCTTCTCGGTGTTCACGCCTTCCGTCCCGAATCCACGCAACAGCCGGAAGGGGATGTGGAGCGAGCCCGGGATGTATCCCTCGTCCCGCTCGGACTTTTCCCGGACGTCGAGCACTTGCACGGCGCCCTGCTCGAGGAGCCGCTCCAGTTCGTCGAGCTCCACGGGTACGAGCGTTTCCGTCATGCTGCCCTCGGTGACGTAGCCGGTCAGCTCGAGGAACCCGACGGCGCGCAGCCCGCGCGCTGCCTCCTCCGCCTCGGCTTCGTCGTCGGCGTGGATGACGATTCGTTCGTCCGGATCGAGAACGAATCCGGCGCGGGTCGCGAACGACGAGCCCGAGACGGGAACGTTGAACGCGCGGTGGAAGTGTCCCGCAGCATGCGTCTCCGCCGGGCGAACGTCCAGGATGGTTGCTTGGCCTGGGTCCTCGAGGTGCTCGAGCTGCGCAGGGGCGTCGACGAACGGCCCCTTGTTGAGTGCGACGACGCGCGCGGTGGTCGGAGGGCGCGGAGTGGACAGAGAAGCCGTTGCATTGATGAAGGCCTGAGCGTCGCCGTATTCAAGCTTTGCGTTCGTGCGCTTCTCTTTGCCGATCGTCGAGGAGTGATCGGGGCTCATGGCCGCACCGCACAACGAGCCCGCGACGTGGCCGGGATAGACCTCGTACGCATCGGGGAGCTCTGTCAGCCGCTGCAGCGAGTGGAAGAGACCTTCGGCGCCTTCGTGCGCTTCGACCGCCAGGTCGGGTCGCGCCGCATCGCCGATGAAGAGCGAGTCGCCGGTGAGAACGACCCGGTCGTCCACGACGAAGGCACAGTGCTCCGGCCGGTGGCCGGGCGTGTGGACCACGCGGACCGACACGGAACCCACGGGCAGCTCCTGCCCGTCCTCCAGCGGGTCGAAGGGAAATTCCGGCTCGGCGAGGGGATGCACCGAGGTGGGCACGCCGTGCTCGAGCGCGAACCGGCCGTGCCCGGAGACGTGATCGGCGTGCGTGTGGGTCTCGAGCACGCGAACGATGCGGACGCCCGCCTCGTCAGCCGCCGCGAGGTACTGCTCGATCGCGTACGCGGGGTCGACCAGGAAGGCCTCCCCCTTGCTGGGGTCGCCGATCAAGTAGGAGGCGCAGCCGAGATCGTCGTCGACGAACTGGCGGAACAGCACA
>DAINSN010000043.1:0-14814 GCA_036741295.1 Gaiellaceae bacterium | reverse complement strand
CGAGCCGACCGCCTGGAACGAGTCGAGCAGGACGAGGGCGCCGCGCTCGTGAGCGAGCTCGGCGACCGCGGGCACGTCCAGCATCGCACCGTTGCGGTAACAGACTTGCGTGAGCGCGACGATGAGAGTGTCGTCGTCGATCGCTCGCGCGAAGTGCTCGAGCGGGATCGTGCCGTCGTCCGTCGCGGGGACGTGCGAAACACGCGCGCCGCGCGCCTCCTGGGCGTGCCAGATCTGCCCGATGGTCGGGAACTCCCAGTCGGTGAGCACGACCTTCGACCGCTTCGTGAAGCGCAGGCCGCTCGCAAGCGCGCTCACACCTGCGGACAGCGATGTCGTTACCGCGATCTCGTCCGGGCCTGCGTGGACGAGGCCCGCGAACGCGCTGCGTGCCGCTTCCTGCCGCTCGACCCAGTACTCCCAGGGAGCGCCCTGCTCGTCCCAGTCCGCGAGGTACTGCTCGTAGGCCGTGCGCACCGAGTCCGACAGCGCTCCCTGCGAGCAGGAGTTGATGTACACCTGATGCTCGAAGATCGGGAAGCGATGGCGGCAGCGCTCGGCGAGCGTCGCTGCCTCAACGGCCAAGGTAGGCCTTTCTCAGATCCTCGTGCTCGAGCAGCTCCTTGGCCGGGCCCTGCAGGACGAGCCGCCCCGTCGAGAGAACGTACCCGCGATCGGCGATCGAGAGCGCCATGTTCGCATTCTGCTCGACGACGAGCATCGCGACGCCGGATTGATGGACCTGCTGGATGATCTCGAAGGTGCGCTCGACGAGGATGGGCGCAAGTCCCATCGACGGCTCGTCCATCAACAGCAGCTTCGGACGAGCCATCAAGGCGCGGCCCATGGCGACCATTTGTTGCTCACCGCCGGACAGGGTTCCTGCGAGCTGGTGGCGCCGGTCGCGCAACAGAGGGAAAAGCGAATACACCCGGTCGAGATCTTCTTTTCGGCCGTCGCCGTTCTTCCGCAGGTATGCGCCCATCTCGAGGTTCTCCAGCACGGTCATGGGCGCGAAGAGCCTCCGGTTCTCGGGCACGATCGCCATCCCGCGGCCGATCCGATAGCTCGTCGAGCGCCGGGTGACATCCTCGCCGTCGAACTCCACGGTCCCGCTCGCCGGCCGGACCAGTCCGAGAATCGTCTTCAGCGTCGTCGATTTCCCCGACGCGTTGCCGCCGAGCAAGGAAACGAGTTCCCCCGCACCGACCTCGAGCGCGAGGCCTTCGAGGATGTGGATCTCCCCGTAGTAGGTGTTGATCCCCGACAGACGGAGCAGTGCGTTCACTTGGTGTCTGCCTTCCTCAACCCGAGATACGCCTCGACCACTCGTGGGTTGGTGGCGACCTCGTCGAATGACCCCTCTGCGATCTTGACGCCGTGGTCGAGGGCGACCACGCGGTCGGAGATGCCCTCGACGACATGCATGTCGTGCTCGATCACGAAGATCGTGTGGCCACCCTCGTCCCGGAGCCGGCCGATCAACTCGGTCATCTCGCGCGTCTCAACCGGATTCATCCCGGCTGCGGGCTCGTCCAGGAGAATAATTCGCGGTTCGGTTGCAGTGGCGCGGGCAATTTCCAGCCGGCGGCGATTGGCGTACGACAGGCTGTATGCCGGCTGGTCCCAGCGGTAGCCGATCAGGCGTTGCCCGAAAAATGCCAGCTTCTCCTCGGCGATCCGGCTCATCTCACGCTCCTCCCGTCGCGCGCGCGGGAGGCGGAGCACGGATTCGAGCGGGGTCGACTTCGTGCGGCCGTACTGCACGGCCATTACGTTTTCCTTCACAGTCATGTTGAGAAACAGGCGCAACGTCTGAAACGTCCGTGCGATGCCTCTCTTCGTGATCTCGTGGGGCGGTAGTCCCACAACGCTGCGGCCGTCGAGGAGGATGTCACCCGCGTCGGGCCGGTAGAGACCGCTGACAAGGTTGAAGACCGTTGTCTTGCCCGCGCCGTTCGGCCCAATCACACTGACGATCTCGCCTTCGCCGATGCGAAGGTCGAGCCCCGACACGACGCTGAGGCCGCCGAAGGCCTTGTCAACGCCGCGCAGCTCGAGGAGCGCTTGTTCGCTCACGCGACCTCGACTCTTGGCGTACCGAGCAAGCCTTGAGGTCGAATCGTCATCAAGACGATCAGCAGAGAGCCGAAGAGGATCCATCGAGCCACGGCGGGTTGCTCGACGAAGCTGTTCTCCCAAACCAATGCCGCGAGGTAGATGACGGGGGCGAGAGCAGCTGTTCTGATCCAACCGCGCAGTCGCGTGAGTACGAGGATCGCGACGACGAGCCCCACGTACGCGAAGCTTCCGAAGCGACCGTGTCCAGGAGTGGGGATGACCACCCACTCGCCGATCACACCCGCAAGGCGACCTCCGTCGGCGACAGGCCCACCCGTCCAGGCAGGAGCGACCCCCGCGACGAGCGCCTGAGTCGCCACTCCGAGCCCGACGACTCCGGCGAGGATTGCCCCGAGCCGCCACCAGGGCCTCACGCCGAGCACCATGAGCAGCAAGGCAATCGCGTAGAAGAGGATGCGCGCGTTCCCTTGCGGGTTCTCGGGGGCGAGGAACTGGAATGACACGTTGATCACGATGGCCCCGAGGACGACACCTGTCAGGCTGCCGAGGCCGCCGAGGATGACGACGGCATAGATGGTGATCAGGATCGGCAAGTCGAAGTTCCCGGCCGAGACCGCGGTCAGGAGCGACGCGAAGATGCACCCGGTGAAACCGGCGATCCCGGCGCCGAAGGCAAATGCCATCAGCTTCAGGCGCTTGACCGGGATGCTCATCGTCTCCGCCGCGAGCGGATCTTCCCGCAGCGCCCGCCAAGCGCGCCCGGTCCGCGATTCACTCAGAAAGTGGAGGCCCACCAGCACGATGAGAGCGGCGAACAGCAGCAGATAGAACTGCTGCGTCCTCGTGGTGAGCCTGTACCCGAAGAAGTCGAGCGGATCGATATCCGCGATGCCGTTCGGCCCACCGGTCAGGCCTTTCCCTGCCACCGTGGGATTGCCGACGTTGACGAAGACGACGAAGGCCTGGCCGAAGAAGAGCGTCACAATCGCCAGGTAGTCGCCGAGCAGCCGGCGGGACGGGATACCGAGCACCAGGCCGAGTAGCGCAGCCCCGACCACGACCACGGGAATCGATGCCGTCGCCGGCCAATGGATCCCGTACTGCGGCGAGGAGAGCTCCGCGTAGAAGTACGCACCGAATCCGAAGAAGGCGACGTAACCGAGATCGAGCAGGCCCGCGTACCCGACGACAAGGTTGAGCCCGAGACCGAGCAGGATGTACAGGAGCGTGAAGATCCCGTAGGTGAAGAGGTCGCCGCGGTTCATCCAGAAGGGGAGCGTCGCGGCGGCTGCGCCGAAAACCGCGAGCCTGCCGGCGGGCGGAATGGCGGAGACAAGCCTCGTGACGAGACCGGTCAGCCCGGTGCGAGCCTCACGGCGATCCTCGACCTGCGCCACCCATTCGTCGACGCCGACACGAGGTCGGTCAGCCGCGTCAGGCGGGGTCGGCAGATCGGGGATGTCGCCGCCCGGGCTCACTCAGACCTTCTGGATCGCGCGCGTGCCGAGCAGGCCGCTCGGCCGCACGAGCAGGACGAAGATGAGAATGGCGAACACGATCAGGTCAGACCACCGGCCGCCGAAGTAACCGGTCGCAAAGGCCTCGGCCAGGCCGACGAGGACACCGCCGAGCATCGCTCCGGGGATGCTGCCGATTCCGCCCACGACGGCTGCGGTGAAACCTTTCAGGCCGGCAAAGAAGCCCATCAGGTGGTAGACCTGGCTGAAGAGCAGACCGAACATGACACCGGCCGCTCCAGCAAGGAACGATCCGATGAAAAACGTTGTCGCGACGACGCGGTCGACGTCGATGCCCATCATCGCCGCGGCCTCGCGGTCGAACGCCGTCGCCCGCATCGCCTTTCCGATCCGGGTCCGCGCGACGAGAAGAGTGAGCGCCACCATCAAAGCGAGGGACATGGCGAGGACGAGGATCTGAACCAGTTGCACGTTGACACCGTTGACGACGAACACGGCATCGGAGAGAGGGCCCGGGATGAACTGCTTCGGGTGAGCGGAGCCAAGCAGGTACGAGTTGTAGGTCCGGAACTGCGCGCCGAGCAAAAGCAACACGCTGTTCTGCAGGAAGAAGGAGACGCCGATTGCACTGATGAGCGGGGCGATTCGCGGTGCGTCTCGGAGCGGTCGGTAGGCAAAGCGTTCGATGGCCACACCGAGCGCTCCCGATCCGAACATCGCGCCGAGGAACATCAGCACGATCAGGGGCGCAATGGCGATGCTGGGTGAGATGGGACCGCCTAGGCCGTTGAGGATTGCGTAGCCGATAAAGGCCCCAACCATGTAGACATCGCCGTGCGCGAAGTTCAGCAGCTTGAGAATCCCGTAGACCATCGAGTAGCCGAGCGCGATCAGCGCGTACAGACTGCCAAGCGTCAACCCGTTGACGAAGAGTTGCGTGGCGAGCTGCGAATTGAAGGCGAGGGGCAAATCCATCGGGCGGAAGGTTGTCAGAAAAGACCTGCGGCCCATCGATTGATGGGCCGCAGGTCCTCAGATTGGAGCTGTCAGCGGATCAGGGAACGCGAACGTAGACGCCGTTGTTGTTGATCCGATAGAGGATGTAGGTCGCCGGCGTCAGCATGTCGCCCGGGCCGAGCAGACCTTGCGCAGCTTGGGCGTACCGGATCCGGAAACCGAGCACCGATTGGCTCTTCGGAATGTCCGTCTTCGCGACGAACTTTCGAACCTCGGCACGCGACGCAGTGCGGTTCGCGCATGCCTTGTCGACTGCCCTGCCAAGGACGTCAGCCGCGGCGTAGCTCGGCAAGCCAAAGAGGTCGTTTTTGCCGCCACCCGGTCCCTGCCGGTAGGCCTTCACGATCGGGCTCGACACGTTGACCGGGAACGCCGACACGTACGACCCGGGGATCTTGAAGTTGTCCGGATCGTTCAGGCCGTCGGAGCCGAACAGGATCGCTGTCTTGCCCGCAGCACGAAGCTGCTGGCCGAAGAGCTGTGCCTTCGGCGCGAGCTGCCACGGGATGTACACCACTTGCGTGTTGGCCGGAATCCTGGCGACGAGCGACGAGAAGTCGCTCACTGTTGATTCGCTGACCGACTCGCGCTGGACGCTCACCCCGCCCGCCTTCAGCAGCCGCTCGACGATGTCGGAGAGGCCGGTGCTGTAGCTGTTCTGTGCATCGATGACGACCACCCGGCTAGCGTTTAGCTTGCTGCGGATGTAGTTCGTGACTCTGGCTCCCTGCTGATCGTCGTTCGGAACGGTTCGGAAGAAGAAACCCTTACGCGTTCCGTCGGTCGTCAGCGTCGTCTTGGTGGACGAGCCAGTGATGAAGGCGAGCCCGCCGGCCTTCAACGGTCCCGTCGATACCTGAACCTCCTGGCTGCCCGCCGGGCCCACGACTCCGAGGATGCTCGAGTTCGAAGCCAGCCGCTCCGCGACCTGAATCGCCTGAGCCGTGTCTGGGAGTTGCGTGTCGCCCTGGACGATCTGCAGCTTGTTCTTGTGCGACCGGTTGTAACGCGTGACGAAGTACTGCGCCCAGTGCAGCTGCTGCTGGCCGAGCGAGCCGGCCGGGCCGGTGATCGGCGCCGCGACGCCGATGGTGCGGGTCTTGCCACATTTGACCAAAGCTGCGTCACTGCCCGATTGCGCTACCGGTGCGGCAGACCGTTCGGGCGTAGTCGCGTAAGCCGCGGCCACGATCGCGAGTGCGGCACCAAGCGCCAGCAAGGCCGCAACCGCAGTTGCCCTTCTACTCCTCATTCGTCTCCTCCTTGATGATTACCCCAGTCTTCCCTCACTTGTGACGCCTCTCGAGGCTACTTGTTGTCCTGATACGTCCGGTTGGCCGGACTGCCCGAGGGATGGAAGACCCCCAGAATGTGTAGTGGGCCGGAGCCGGTGTTCTCGACGCAGTGCACCTCGTCAGGTGGCAGATGGAAGCAGGAACCCGCGCGCAGAGGAAACGAACTGCCGCCGACGTGGGCAATCCCCTCCCCGGCGACGATGTAGCCCACCTCGTCGTAGGTATGGCTGTGGAAAGGCGCCTTGCTCGGCTGGACGATTCCCATGAACTGGGTCACGTCGAAGCAGCCCGCATCCTCGTTGACGAGATACCGGAAGCTCCGCTCGCTCGAGGCCTCGAGCTCGGGCTGATCGTCCAAGCGGACGGTCACCTTGCGCTCGCCGCCGGCCTCCGCCCGGTCCTCCGGCGCGAGCACGGAGAGCACGTGCGCGAGCACGGAGAGCACGTGCAGGTCCTGTGGGCCGGTGTTTTCGACGGCGTAAGTCTCGCCGGGCGCGAGATAGACGCCCATGTTGGGCTCGAGCTCGTGCGTGCGCCCGTCGAGGAGGAGCCGTCCCCGGCCGTCCACGATGTACAGAACCTCCTGCTGTCCGGCGAGCTTCCGCTCGGCTGACCGGCCGGGCCCGAAGCGGATCACGCGCTGCTCCAGCCTCTCGCAACCGTTGGTGGCGTCGAAAGCCACGCGCACCGTCGCCGTGTCGCCGTCGTCCTGAACGGCTTCGAGCTCGTTCTCGTCGACGACGAAGCTGGTGACAGCCGCCATCGCCGAATTGTGTCAGGGCTACGTCGTTTGGTCGAGGAGGCTCGACTCGACGACCTCGACTGTGTCGCCAATGGTCACGCGGCCCGGCTCCGTGACCTCGCCGTAGACGCCGAAGGGGATGTGCCTCTGGCCCGCCTCGTTCTCGGTGAAGCCACGGTAGGTCGAGATCGTCCGGAGAGTGTCGAAATCCGGATCGCCGGTCTCCGGATTCTGGGTCGTGATCGCGCAGCGGCCGACGTCCCCGCGGATCCCGATCACGGCCTCCCCGATCCGGACGTGCTGCTTGACCCAGCCGTCCTCCTCGTGAGGCTCGCAGCCGTCGAGCTCGAAGAGCATCCGGAAGCGGCGACCGTCCACCGGCTCGCCCTGTTCGCCTTTACGGCCGAGCTCAGCGAGCGATGCGGTCGAGATCAGCGACACGTGACCCCGAGCGCGGTCGACCGCGAGCCCGGGCGGCGACTGGACGAGGCGAAGCGGCTGCCCGGCCCACCCGGAGAGCGCCCGTGACCAGGGTCCTTCGACGTAGTTGCCGACAACCGGCCGGCCGTAGAAGTCGGTCGTGACCTCCGCCCCGAGCGAGACCTCGCCGTCTGCGACGGAGCCGTCGGGAGCACGGAGCGTGAGACGCTCGCTCTCCGCGTCGTACTCGGGCCGGATCTGCACAAGCGCGCCGTTGCGCAACTGGTTGAAGCGGCGCCCGTCCGCATCGACGAGATGAAACCGGCGGTTCTCGCGGACTCCGGTGGCCGCAACCATCACCTCGTCGAGATGAACGAGCCCGAGCCCCTTCACCGGCGCGATCGAGATGCGACTGACGGACGGCACGACTGAAGCCTACTTCTAGTCGACTTAGTGGCTCAGAGCCACTAAGTCCCTAGAAGTAGAACTGCGACCACGCGGTCCACCAGTCGTCACCGCGGACGACGAGTGTGTGGTCGTCGACCTGCTCGGTGCCTCGGCGGTTCCTATATTCGACGAGCCGATCGGGCGTCGTGAACTCCACCCGGATCTCCGCAGGCCTGCCCGGGTCGTACGGCTTCACGGCCGACAGATCTTTCAACGCTCGTTTGGCGCCGGCCTCGATCAGCTCGCGCGCCTTCAGCGGCGGCAGCTGGCGCGCGCTGAAGCGGCCCAGGCCCTTCTTCACCGCCACTGTGGTGAGGCCATCGCCGAGCAGCGCGGTGGCTTCCTTGCACGTCGCCTCGTCGCCGGTAACGAGAAGAACAGGACAGCCCCAGTGGCCGCACAGAGCGGCGTTGATTCCCGTCTCGCCGACGGACACGCCGTTGAACGACAAGCTCTTCCAGGCTTGGCCGGAGACGGTGTGCGACATGACGCCGTCGGGCGTGCCCGCCTTCGCGTGCATCGCGACGAAGAGCGCTGCATCACAGCCTTGCTCGAGGAACTCCGTGTACTCGGTCCAGTCGTTCTGAACGACGTACTCGCAGTCGGGATCGAGCTTGTCGGGGATCAGGGAGTTGAACGTCCACTCGCCGCCCGCGCCGTGGCAGTCCATGACGACGATCTCCTTCGCGCCCGCGGACTTCGCACCGCGCACGGCCGCGTTGATCTCCTCCGTGTAGAGCTCGCGCCCCTCCTGGTAGGCGCGCTTCTCCTTCGTCCCGTCGGTCTGCTCCCACTTGACGATCCCGGCGACGCCCTCCATGTCGCTGACGATGAAAACCTTCACGAGCCGGCGTGAGTTGCGGCTACGGGAGCCGGCGTGCTCCACGGGAAATCGATCCAGCGGTCGGTCCGACGCCAGACGAAATCGCAGCGGACGACACTCTGCGGCTTTTCATAGAGGACTGCCGTCCGTACCTCCGGGCCGTGCTGCGCGCAGAACTCCCGCGCCAGCGCCAGCGTTCGGCCCGTATCGGCGACGTCGTCGACGACGAGGAGCCGTTCGGCCCGAAGCAGGGCCAGGTCGGGCACCGGCGGTAGCAGGAGCGGCTCGTCCAACCGTTCGTCGACACCGGTGTAGAACTCGACGTTCAGCGTCGCCATGTTCTTCACACCGAGTGCGTACGCGAGCGCGCCGGCGCACGGCAGGCCCCCGCGAGCAAGTGCAAGCACCGCGTCCGGGCTGAAGCCGTCAGCGCGAATCTTCGCCGCCAGGTCGTCGACCGCGGTCCCGAGATCCTCCCACGTCATCTGCTCGCGCATAAGAGGGAGAATTCCACAGATGGAAACGGGACTGGCAGGGAAGCGCGTGCTCGTGACAGGGGCCTCAGGGGGGATCGGCTCGGCATGCGCGCGTGCCTTCGCCGCTGAGGGCGCCGAAGTCGTCCTGCACTTTCACCGTGGCAAGGAGCGCGCAGAGGAGCTCGCCGCCGAGCTGAAAGGCGGTGCCATCGCGGTCGGCGCCGACCTGACTCGCGAGGACGAGGTCGACCGCCTGTTCGCAGCGGCCGGCTCCCTGGACGTCTGCGCTGCGGTCGCGGGCGTTTGGCCCGCGGACGACCTACCCGTGTGGGACCTCCCGCTCGAACGCTGGCGCGCCACGCTCGACGCGAACCTGACCGCGACGTTCCTGACGGCTCGGGGCTTCCTCCGCCAGCTCGAAGGCGACGGCGCTCTGGTCCTGGTGGGCTCGACGGCGGGAATCGTCGGCGAGGCCGGACACGCCGACTACGCAGCCGCGAAGTCCGCGATCCTCGGCGGCCTCCTGCTCAGCCTGAAGAACGAAGTCGTGCGCAAGAACCCGCTGGCGCGGGTGAACGCCATCGCACCCGGCTGGACCGAGTCCCCGATGACGCGCGGCCACGTCTCGGAGGAACAGGTGCAGCGAATCTCACGCACGATGGCCCTGCGCAAGGTCGCGCAACCCGAGGACGTCGCCAACCAGGTCGTCGTCCTGGCGTCGCCCGTCCTGTCCGGCCATGTCACCGGCCAGGTGGTCACGGTCGCCGGCGGCATGGAAGGCCGGGTCATCCACGACCCGTCTTAAAGGAAGAAGGCGGCGGAGTCCTCGTCCGCCGCCTTCAATGCTCCGCAAGCCGCAGGAGTGATTGCCGTCAGTCCCTGGCCCTGGAGTCAGGACGGGAATCGGCAGTAGGTCCTTCCCCCTTTAGGCCCACAGCAGGCCGAAATCTTCCGTGAAGCGGGGCAGTCAACCGAGAACGGGTGATGGATCAAGTGACCCCTCCCCGCGATAGTCAGAAAGCACACCGAGACGGGCCCCGATGCGGCGGGGGCAACCTCGGAAAATCTCCTTCCAAAGGAGACCCAGGAGGGGCCAGGCGGCGGCCCCTCTTGCGTTTTCTGGGCACGAACCTCGACAGGTGACGCGCCTATACTCCTTCCCGGAAGCGGGCAACGTCCCGCTCCGCATCGAGAGAGGCTGAGGGAACCGGCCCTGTGAAGCCTCGGCAACCTGCCTCCGCGGCAAGGTGCCAAACCCGGCCGGGCGCGAGCCCGGGTGGATGTGTCGAGCGAGTTCGGAAGGAGGCGAAGTGCCCGCGCAAAGCCAGACCCGCAACCGTTTTCTTGATCGCCTCGAAAGTGGGCCCGTGATCGTGGGCGACGGAGGGATGGGCGCGCTGCTCTCCGCAGCAGTGCCTCGCCTCCGCAGCCCGGAGGAGGCAAACCTCCGCGCGCCGGATGCGGTCGTGTCCCTGCATGTCAGCTTCATCAACGCCGGCTCGGAACTGATCGAGACGAACACCTTCGGGGCCAACCGCCGGAAGCTGTCGCATCACTTCCTCGAGGACGATCTCGAGAAGATCAACTCTGCAGGCGTCAAGCTCGCGCGCGAAGCGAGGGAGGTCACCGGTCGCGATGTCTTCATCGGCGCCTCGATCGGACCGCTCGGCGAGCCCGCAACGTCGCGCGTTCGCCGCGACCTCTTCGCGGAGCAGGCGGCAGTCCTCGACGGCCGCGGCGCCGACCTCTTCATGATCGAGACGTTCTACGACCTCGAGGAGGTCGTCGATGCGATCGAGGCGGTGCGCAGCGTCTCGAGTCTGCCGATCGTCGCGCTGCTGACGTTCGACGAGAGTGCCGAGACGCTGGCCGGCGTCACGGCGGCCGAGGCCGCCGCGCGTCTGATGGAGCTCGACGTCGCCGCCATCGGCGCGAACCATGGCGCCGGCCTGCTCGCTGCGCTTGCAGCTCTGGAGCAGATGGGCAAGGACGGCAAGCCACTCGCCGCCCTCCCCAACGTGGGACTGGCGAGCTTGACCGGCGGGCGTGTCATCTACCCGCACGCGACGCCGGAGTACTTCGGCGAGTTCGCCGCGCATGCTCGCAATCTCGGCGCGAAGGTGATCGGCGGCTGCTGCGGCACCACTCCTGCCGAGATCTCCGCAATCCGCGCAGCCGTGGAGGAAGAGCGTAAGCCGCGCGCACCCCTTGTCTTCGATGCACCCGAGCTGGTCGTGGCGCTCGGCGAAGAACAGCGCGAGACAGGCCTCTCTCGCGCGCTGAACGCCGGTGAATGGGTCGTCTCCGTCCAACTCGATCCGCCGCTCGGCGGCAACAGCGCAGGGCTCGTCGAGGTCGCAAGCACGTTGAAGGAGTCGGGGCGCGTCGGCTGGGTCGACGTCAACGACAACGCCACGGCTCGTGCCGGAATGAGCTCGCTGATGGTCTCCGCGACGATCGAACGCCGTGCCGAGATCGAGACGATCCCGCACCTGACAACGAGGGACTGGTCGGTGATGGGGCTCGAGTCCATGCTCCTCGGCGCGCATGCGGAAGGCGTGCGCAACGTGCTCGCGGTCACCGGCGATCCGCCGGAGGTCGGCGACTACCCGGGCGCCCGCGGCGTGTACGAGATCGACGCGATCGGGCTGACGCAGCTGATGACGAACCTGAACCGCGGCGAGGACTTCAACGGCCGCCCGATCGATGCGCCCACCTCGTTCTTCCCGGGCGTCGCCGTCAATCCGACACCCGACGACATGGACGTCGAGCTCGAACGCTTCGAGAAGAAGCTCGAGGCGGGCGCGAAGTTCGCGATGACCCAGATCGTCTTCGACGCCGAGCCCCTCGACCGCTTCGCCGAACGGCTGGGCGGGAAGTGGCCGATCCCGGTCCTCGTCGGCGTCTTTCCGCTCACGAGCCACAGGCTTGCGCTGCGGTTGCACAACGAGGTTCCGGGCATCCTCGTGCCGCAGGCGTTGCAGGACGCGCTCGAACGAGCAGGCTCCGAAGCCGCCGATGTCGGGTTCGCTCACGCGCGCGAGTTGATCGCCGCCTCACGCGAGCGCGCCGCAGGCGTGTATCTCGTTGCGCCGTTCAGACGCCCGCTGCGCGTCCTGGAACTGCTCGTCGACTAGGGAGCGCAGTCGCCGGTCGACACCGGCTGGCCTGCGGCCTTGAGATCGGCGCGCACAACGTCGGCCGGGACGCCGAAACCTCCGACGGAGTTGAGGCGAGCCGCGAAGATCGTCGCCTGCACGGCCCCATTCGCGTCGACCGCCGGCGCGCCCGAGTCCCCATGCCTGACGCGACCTCGCAACGACGTGATCGTGCGTGTCACAGGTCCGGTCCCATAGGCGTCTTCGGCCAGGACCATCGACGTGCGCCCGATGCGCCCCGGTGTCACGGTGAACGGCCCGTTCTCCGGAAAGCCAAGCACCGCGACGGGGATACCCGGCTTGGCGGAAGCCAACGGCAGGGGGCGCAGGCCCAGATCGCGCACGCGCAGGATCGCCACGTCGTTGCGACGGTCGAACGCGACGATGTCGGCGGGGAGTCTCCCGCCGGATTGCAGCTCGACCACGGTGTCGGTCTGTCCCGCTACGACATGTGCAGCAGTCACGATCAGATCCGAGCTCGCCACCCAGCCGGTTCCCTCGACACCGACTCCACAGGCCATCCCGAGCACACGCACGACGCTGGGCGCTGCGCGGCGGACGCCGGCGGCGTGCGCCAGGCGCGGGTCAGGCGGCGCGACCGGCGCGGCTGGGCCGGTGATCGCCGGGAAGGGGTCGATGCGCGCCAGCGCGTTCAGCACTTCCGTCGGCGGGACGAACTTGTTCAGCCTTTGCAGCAATGCGGAGCCTTGAGCACCGCGGCGAAGATCGGTTTGCCCCGGGAGCAAGAGCGCCACCGCCCCGAGCACCCAGATGACTGCCATGCCCGCGAAGGCCCCGAGGATCAGGCCGCCGGTGGCGTCGAACGTGCTCAGTTTCCGCTTTCGCACCTTCGAGCGGAGCGCCGACCCGGCCAGAGTCCCGAGCGTCTCGAACAGGATCGCGCCGACCGCGGCACCTGCCAACGCCGCCAGAGGCGTGTACGGAGAGTGAGTTCCGTCCTGGAGGAGCTGCGGCGCAAGCCGCGATCCCAGCCAGGCCCCGAAGACGATGCCGGCCAGGGACAGAGCGCTCGAGATGAGCCCCTTCTTCCAGCCGATGAAGGCCGTGAGGGCGACGAAACCGAGCGCGATCAGGTCAACTTTGGTCACTAGGTCGGCAGGCTACTCGGTAGACTGGTCGTCCC
This sequence comes from Gaiellaceae bacterium, assembly GCA_036741295.1. Taxonomy (GTDB): domain Bacteria; phylum Actinomycetota; class Thermoleophilia; order Gaiellales; family Gaiellaceae; genus 3-1-20CM-4-69-9. The sequence continues at coordinate 1,732 of DAINSN010000043.1, read as the reverse complement.
TCGGGGGCGTAGTTCAGTTGGTTAGAACGCCGGCCTGTCACGCCGGAGGTCGCGGGTTCGAGTCCCGTCGCTCCCGCTCTCTCCTCGCAAGTCCGGCCGCGCTTCGCGCGGCCATGATGACTTGCGAGGATTCGCCTTTCTATCGCGGCGGGATCGAGCCGCGGCCGCACATGTCGGCCGCGGCAGCGGCTTTCTTCGGCTCCGACGTCCTCACCTTTTAGGCACTTCTTAGCTGGCGCTCAACTCCCGCTTAGTCGCGGCTGGTGAGATGAGTTCATGAGCGAGCGAAAGGACGAACCGATGAACGAACAGCAACCTGCGACGAGTAGCGAGTTGCCGGAGCCGAGCGTGGCACCTCTCAGGATCATGCGGCGCATCCACGTCCGCGCCGCGCTCGCCGCGCTCGTCGCCCTCGTCGCGATCGGCAGCGGCACAGCCTATGCGGCAACGCGAACGACGACTCCTCCGATCGGCACAGGCGTCGTGGTCATCGACACGAACCTGGCCTACCAGAATGCATCCGCGGCGGGCACGGGGATTGTGCTTACGTCGTCCGGAGAGATCTTGACCAACAATCACGTGATCGCCGGTGCGACGACGATCCGGGTCTCCGTCCCGAAGACGACGCACACCTACACCGCGCGGGTCGTCGGCTACGACACGACAGCAGACGTCGCCGTGCTGCAGCTGCAGAAGGCCTCGAACCTGAAGACAGTGACGACCGGTAGCGCCTCGAACCTCAAACTCGGCGCACGCGTCACGGCGGTCGGCAATGCCGGCGGCACGGGCACGCTCACGTCTTCGAGGGGCACCGTGACCGGACTGAACAAGTCGATCACCGTCCAGACCGACAACGGGACGACCGAACAGCTCACCGGGCTCATCGAGGCGAACGCAACCCTCCAGCCGGGAGACTCCGGCGGGCCGCTGCTGAACAGCGCGGGCCGTGTGGTTGGAATCGACACGGCCGCATCAAGCAGTTCCCCCTTCGCCGTCTCCGCCTCGAGCGACGGCTACGCAATCCCGATCGGGAAGGCAACGACGATCGCGAAGCTGATCGTTTCAGGTAAGTCGTCGGCGACGGTGCACATCGGCGCCACCGCGTTCCTGGGCGTGGAGCTCGGGAACGGGCCGTCCTTCGCGGGCCAGGGCGCGACGATCGTCGGCGTCGTTCCCGGCGGACCGGCCGCAGCGGCGGGGCTCGTTCCCGGCGATGTGATCACTGCAGCCGCGGGGAGGGCGGTGACCGGCCCGAGCGACATCGAGTCGATCATCCTCGCGCACAAGCCCGGCGACAAAGTCACCTTCATCTACACCGACGCAAGCGGACAGAGCCAGACCGCGACCATCACGCTCGCAAGCGGGCCACCGCAGTAACCACGCTGAAGACGACGAAAGGACTCTCATGTTCTCCCAGAAACTGAATAGGCCCATCGCCCTCGTCGCCGCGGCCATCGCGGTCGGGGGTGGTGCCTACGGCATCATCGGCGCAACCGCCGGTAACGGCTCCGGCACCGCGACAACAGCCTCGTCCTCCTCGGCAACCTCAGGACAACCCCTTGCCGGCCGTGGGGGAGGATCCAACGCTCGGTCCGGACCGGCTGCAGGAGGATCAATCGGAACGGTCGACAACGTGTCCAAGTCGAGTTTCACACTCTCGACCTCAGCTGGTCAGAAGGTGACCGTCAAGAAGGTCTCGTCAACGACATACAAGAAGGGGACAAGCCCGACC
>DAINSN010000042.1:0-14968 GCA_036741295.1 Gaiellaceae bacterium | reverse complement strand
CTCCGGCTGGCACCAACCAAGAACAATCAACGAGTAGGCGTAAACTGGGCGAAGGCCTTCGAATTCGCCGCTACAATCGGGCGGCAAGGGGCCATAGCTCAGTTGGGAGAGCGCCAGCGTGGCACGCTGGAGGCCGTCGGTTCGAGCCCGACTGGCTCCACTCCTTAGACGGGTTCGCCGAGCGCGGCGACTTCCCGCCGTTCCGCGAGGCGCTGAAGCGCCCGTGCCTCGATCTGCCGAACCCGCTCGCGTGTCAGCCCGAGCCGGCGGCCGATCTCCTCGAGCGACTTCGGATCAGGATCGCCGTTCATGCCGTAACGCAGCTTGACGATCTCGCGCTCGCGTTCGGGCAACGTCTCGACCGCACTGCGAACGGCGTCCTCCGCGAGGCTCACCTGGACCTCCTCGGACGGTTCGACATCCTCGCCGGCGATTAGATCCCCGAAGCTGGCGTCGCCCGTGGTGCCGACCGGCTTGTCGAGGCTCGTGACGGCGCGTGCGGCGGCACGGACTTCCTTGACGTGCTTGAGCGAGAGCTTCGCCTTGTCCGCAACCTCCTCGTCGGTCGGGTCGCGCTCGAGCTTGGCCGTCAGTGCGCGCTCTGCGCGCGACATCTTCTGCTCGCGCTCGACGATGTGGACGGGAATGCGGATCGTGCGCGACTTGTTTGCCACGCCGCGCTGCACGGCCTGCCGGATCCACCAGGTCGCGTACGTCGAGAACTTGTAGCCGCGGCGCCAGTCGAACTTCTCGACCGCGCGGATGAGCCCGATGATCCCTTCCTGGATCAGGTCGAGCAGCGAGATGCCGTGACCCTGGTACTTCTTCGCGATCGAGACGACGAGGCGGAGGTTGGAGTTGATCATCAGATCCTTCGCCTCTTTGTCGCCGCTCTCGATGAGCTTGGCGAGCTCCACCTCCTCGGGGGCGGTCAGCAGCTTGTAGCGGCCGGCCTCGTTGAGGAAGAGCTGGAGCGCATCGGTCGTGGCAACGGCGAGGTCGCCGTTGACGTAGGTGCTCCCGACGGCGTCGGGGCGGGCGCAGTCGTCGGTGAGCGCGATGTTCTTTTCCTCGAGCTGCTCGAAGAAGCCGGTGGTCTGCTCGTCGTCGAGATCTGCTTCCTGAAGGAACTCGCTCACCGCGGAGAGGTTGAGGCAGCCGAGCTCCTCTCCTTGTTCCAGCAGAGCTCGTAGGCGTTCGTCGACGACCATTTCGTGGCGTATTCCCCTTTTTGGCGGCTGGTCTAACGCGGATTTTGCATTTCTGTTCCAGAGACGTTACCCGCGCGTCGGAGTTGGCCGCGTACCGTCGGAGCGATCCCGACCAGGAGGAATCCCATGCGCCGACCAGGCATCCGGTCGCTCGCGGGGGGAGCGGCCGGGATCGTTGCAGGTGTCATCGGGGGAATCGCGCTGACCTCGGTCTCGGCGGCGAACGGGCCCACCCCCGCCGCGTCGACCCTCGATGCCGTCCACATTCCGCCGGTGCTCACCCGGACGGGCGAGCCGGTCAGTCTGCGGTACGCGATCGTTTGCGCCCCCAGAGACGACGGCGAGCCCTGTGACGGCTCGGGTTCGGTCTTCGTGCGGGCGGGCCAGAGCGGGCCGTTTCGGCAGCTGGCGCTGAGACGCGGCGAAGACTCGAGCGACGGTCGCTACTTCGTCGACCTGCCGCGGGAGATCGTGTCGTCGCGAGCGGGCTTCTCGTACTACGCCGTGCTCCGGGGCGGCGCGAGCGGGGCGGCGATCACCGTCCCTGCGGGCGGCGAGACCGCGCCCCAACGCAGTGTCCCGCTCGGTGATGCAGCCGGCGTCCCCCTGGGCGTGCATGCCTTTGGTCGCGGCCGCGCGCCGGACGAGCGGGTTGTCGCGGCGGCGTGGGGCAGCGAGGTCGGGCAGGCCGGTCTGGCCGGTTCCCGCGAGCTCGGCTTCGTCGGCCCTTCCTCATTCGACGTCGCCGCCGACGGCTCGGTCACGGTGCTCGATCAGGTCAACACCCGGGTCGAGCGTTGGTCACGCTCGGGTGTGAAGGCGACGGCGGTCGAGGTCAGCGGCGGGCTCGCGGACTTCGTTCTCGAGCCCGGCGGGACGATGGACGTCCTCGAGCCGCCGAGCCGCGTCAGTCCTGCTCCCGTCTTGCGGAGCTTCCGCGACGACGGAACGCCGCGGTGGGCCCAGCAGCTCTCCGACCGGACGTGGGCCAAGCTGGCCGTAGGGCCCGCAGGGCCGGTCGTTCAGCAGCAGCCCTCGGAGCAATGGCTTCCCGTCGCCGAGCACGGCGCCGCCCTCAGTCGGGCGGCGCAAGCCGGACACGGCCGGGTCGGTCGTCTATTCGCTGGCGGCCGCGAGGTGGTGGTCGAGCGCGTCGGCGCGGGTGAGCTCCGGCTGGCCGAGCTCGTGGGCGATGCGGTCGTGCGCAGCTGGCGCATCACGAGCGCGACGCCTCTCGGCGAGGTGCAACTCGCCGAGCCGTACGGAAACCGCCTCGTCGTCGTCACGAAGACGTACACGGACGATCGCAGCGAGTACGTCGCGCTCGTCTTGGACCGGTCCGGAATCGTGAACAGTTTCGCGGTCGAGTCGCTGGAGTGGGCCGAGTCCGCACCGTTGGCTCGTTTCCGGTTGGCAGGCTTGTCGTTGTACCGCCTCGGGTCGACTCGCGCGGGTCTGTTCGTCGACCGCTTCGACTTGGAGGTGTCCCGATGAAAGCGTTTCTCGTGGCCGTCGGCGTCGGCGTCGTGCTTGCAAGCGCCACCGGCGCGCAGGCGTACCACCGTTTCTGGTCGAACTGCAACTACGACGCCCCGACGTTCATGACGACGATGACGCGGGACGCCGCGCAGGACTACGCGAACGCCGCGCGGTACGAGGGCTACCAGTGGGGTGGAGGCTGCTGGAACTACGACGACGTCGACTCGTACCCATACGACGCGCCGGGTGATCCATCGTCACACGGCGAAGGCGGAGACTGCTCGGGCCTCACGTTCAAGACGTGGCGCGAGTCGACCGACGACTGGCGAGACGGCCGGTACTACTGGCGGGCACTCCGCAACGTGCACGGCCCGTACGCCGCCGCAGACTTCAGGAACGGTCTCGGAGCGCCGAACCACATGATCGGCAAATCGACCGCGGGCGTGATGGACGCGTTCGCGAGCTCCACGCACATCGGCATGATTTTCGCCCGCTCGCTCTACGGCGGCGATCAGATCGTCGAGGCAAAGTGCGAGGCTTGCGGAACGAACATCTTCTACCGCACGTATCGCAGCGATCCGAGCTACAGCGGAGTGGCCAGGTGGGGCTGGACCGGCTGATCCTCACCGTGCTTCTGCTCGCCGTCGTGCTGCTTGCCGGGTGCGACAGGGGCAACGATCGGCCCGAGAGGTTGCTCTACGGCCAAGCCGCACAGGAGTTCAGGCCCGTGCCGGGAAGCGTGATCGCGCTCGGCCGCGTCCTTGACGGCACGACGGTCGGTGGCCGCTTCACGAGCTGCCGGCCGACAGGGGCGGGAGTCAGAAACGACGCCGTGGTCGTGGAGCGGATCGGCGTCTTCGGCGAAAGCCTGACGTTCGCCGACTCCGGCCACAAGACGCTGTACGGGTGCGACGGCGGCACCGATGCGGCGGGCGAGCGCAAGCCGCCCTGGTGTGGCAACCCAGCCGGACTGCTCTTCGGCGGGAAGCTGCTCGACCCACGCCTCGACGTCCTCTGTCGTGACCCGAAAGGGCGGCCGCTTGCCTATGCTTGGGTTGAGCCGGCCGCGGGTGTGCGCTGGATCGGTGTCGACCAGGGCGCATACACCGAGATCTACGAAGCGCTCGCCGGGCTACCCGTGCGGATTGCATCCGCCCGCGGCGTCCAGCCGAGCCGGGCGCGTGCGACCTTCGACGTGACGCAGTACGACAGCCACGGAAAGCTGCTGATCAAGGGAAAGCTCGAGGCTGCGGTTGCAGGCTGAGTTCAGGGGTACACTCGGTCCATAGTGTGGGAGCTGATCTGGCTGATGGTGATCATGAAGATCCCCATCCTCTATCTCTGCTGGGTCGTCTACTGGGCGATCAAGAACGAGCCGCGACCCGAGCAGCCGGCCGCGCTCGTATCGGCATCCACCGAGGCTGATCCGCCGCCCTGGCGGCCCACGCGCATCCGGCCGCGCACGGCCGGTCCGCACGGTCGCCCCTCACGCGGATACGCGCGAACACGCCGCACTACGGTGCGCACGTGAGCTCGACGTCCTACCGGCGCGGCCGACCGGCCGAGACGGTGGCCGGCTTTCTCGCCGCCGCCGCGATCTTCCTCAGCTTGGTCGGGGTGGCCTACCGGCCGCTGCGGATGGTTCCCTTCGCGATCCTGCTCTCGCTGATCGCGGCCGGGATCGGCGGCCGCAACGAACGCCTCGCAACGTATGCGGTCTCGATCGGAGCAGCGTGCTTCGCGATCGGGCTCGCGGTGGCCGTGATCACGAGCCATCCCCTCTGGTAGCACCCCTCGTTGCTACAAAGGACGTAATGACTGACGTCGACGGCCTGAACGCCGGCTTCGCGCGCTACCTGCTCGAGGAGTATCTCGAGAACCCCGACGCGGTCCCGAGTGAGTGGCGCCAACTCTTCGAGAGCGGCGACAGCGACGTTGTCGCGACCCACCCAGGTCTCGCCCGCCTGTTGGAGGCGGCCGGGAACGGCCACCCGGTTCCCGCTCCGGCTCCGGCCCCGGCTCCGGCTCCGGCTCCGGCTTCGACTCCCGCTCCCGCGCAGGCGCCGGCCCAGGCCGAACCCGTCTCCGACGAGCTGCTTGGCGCCGTCGCTGCTGCGATGGCTCTCGTGAAGGCGCATCGCATGCACGGCCACCTCGCGGCCCATCTCGATCCGCTCGGGTCGGAGCCGCCCGGAGATCCCGCACTCGAGCCCGAGCGGTTGATTCCGAAGCTGACCCCGGAGCTTCAAGCGCGCGTGCCGGCCGCCGTCCTGCGCATGTACGTCACGGGCGACACGCTTGCCGACGCCTTGCCGCGCCTGAGCGCCACGTACACGGGAACGATCGCGTACGAGATCGAGCACATCGCCGACCACGAGAAGCGGGTGTGGCTGCGGCAGGCGATCGAGTCCGGCAAGTACCGCACGCCGTTGTCGGCAGAAGAGAAGAAGGAGCTGCTCGTGCGGCTCTCACGTGTGGAGGCGTTCGAGCAGTATCTGCGGCGCGCATTCCTCGGACAGAAGCAGTTCTCGATCGAGGGCCTCGACGTCATGGTGCCGATGCTCGACGAGGCGATCGAGCTCGCGGCGGAGAACGGCGCACACGAGGTCGTGATCGGGATGGCTCACCGTGGCAGGCTCAACGTCCTCGCGCACACGCTCGGGCTCGGCTACGACTCGATCCTGCGCGAGTTCGAGGGCGAGCGGACGATCGAGGCAGTCGTCGCCACCGACGAGGGCGGGACGGGCGACGTGAAGTACCACCTGGGCGCGACCGGGACGCGTTCGACTCCTGCGGGAGAGATCACGGTCACGCTCGCCGCGAACCCGAGTCATCTCGAAGCGGTCGACCCCGTAGTCGAGGGACGCGCGCGGGCAGAGCAGACCGATCGTTCGACCCGCCACGGCATGCACGACCCCAACGTTGCCTTACCGGTGCTGATCCATGGAGACGCCTCCTTCCCCGGCCAGGGAGGCGTCGCAGAGACGTTGAACCTGGCGGCGCTCGAGGGCTACTCGACCGGCGGGACGCTCCATCTGATTGCGAACAACCAAGTGGGCTTCACGACCGATCCCAGCGAAGGACGCTCGACGCGTTACTCGAGTGACCTCGCCAAAGGCTTCGACATCCCGATCATCCATGTCAACGCCGACGATGCGGAGGCGGCGATGTCCGTGGTCCGCCTCGCGCTGGCCTTTCGCCGGCGCTTCGAAAGCGACGTCGTCGTCGACCTCGTCGGCTACCGGCGCCATGGTCACAACGAGCAGGACGAAGCGGCGTACACGCAACCGCTGATGACCGCGCAGATCGCGGAGCACTCGACCGTTCGCGAGCAGTTCGCGCAGCGGCTCGTCCCAGAGGGAGTCGTGACGGAGGAGGACGCCGACCAGCTGCTCAAGCAAGTCACCTCGGAGTTGAAGCAGGCGCACGAAGCGTTGAAGGCGACGTTCGGCGCGCCGCATCCCCCCGAGGGCAAGATCCCGTTCTCGAGCGGCGACGGCGTGGTCACGGCCGTCGCGGCCGACCGTTTGCGCGAGCTGAACGAAGAGTTGCTGCGCGTCCCCGAGCACTTCACGCCCCACCCGAAGCTGATGGGACAGCTCGAACGGCGGCTCAAGACGATCGAGGAAGGCGGCATCGACTGGGGCCAGGCGGAGGCTCTTGCCTTCGGTTCCCTGCTCGTCGAGGGGATCCCGATCAGGCTGACGGGTCAGGACACGGAGCGCGGCACGTTCTCGCACCGCCACGCGGTCCTCCATGACGTCGAGACCGGCGAGACGTTCACGCCGCTACAGAACCTCGACGATGCAACCGCTTCGTTCGAGATCTACAACTCGCCGCTTTCGGAGTACGCCTGTCTCGGTTTCGAGTACGGGTACTCGATCGCCGCACCGGAGGCGCTCGTGCTCTGGGAGGCGCAGTTCGGCGACTTCATCAACGGCGCGCAGATCGTGGTCGACCAGTTCATCGTGGCGGGGCTAGCGAAGTGGCGCGAGACGACTCGGTTGACGCTGCTGCTACCCCACGGCTACGAAGGGAACGGCCCCGAGCATTCGAGCGCACGGCTGGAGCGGTTCCTGCAGCTCGCCGCGCAGGAGAACATCAGGGTCGCGAATCCCTCGACATCGGGCCAGCACTTCCACCTGCTCCGGCGTCAGGCCCTCGACGCAGCCGGCCGCCCGCTGGTCGTGATGACGCCGAAGGGACTGCTGCGGCTGAAGCAGGCCTCGTCGACGCTCGCCGACCTCGCGGAAGGCTCGTTCCAGCAGGTGATCGACGATCCGGCCGCTAAGCACGAGGACGTGGCGCGCCTCGTGTTCTGCTCGGGCAAGGTCTACTACGACATCGCCGGGCATGAAGCGCGCGCGGAGGCAACGCAGGTCGGGGTTGCGAGGCTCGAGCAGCTCTATCCGTTTCCCGTCGACGCCTACGCGGAGCTCATCGCCGGCTATCCGAACCTGCGCGAAGTCGTGTGGGCACAGGAGGAGCCGCAGAACATGGGTGCCTGGCGAACGATTCGTCATCGGCTCGAGGCGCCGCTGAAAGAAGCGGGGATTCCGCTCAGCTACGCCGGCAGACCCTGGCGGGCGAGCCCGAGCGAGGGGTATCCCACCGCCCACCTGCGCGAGCAGGACCGCATCGTCCGTGCTGCTCTCGGAACGACCTAGCGCTTACTCGACCGACGCGAACGCGCACGCGCGCTCGCTTTGAGCACGCGTGAGGCGACCTTCGGCCCGTGCTTGCGGGCCACGTTCATGATCTGCCTTCGCTGCTTCGGCGGTAGGCGGCGCCAGATGTCCCACGCTGTCAGCGCGACACCGATGGGCCCGAGACGTCTGCTGAGGCGCGGCACGAGACTATCCTCGCACAGGCACTACTGGTTGCGCCCTTTGTCCTTGTTTTTGTCGTTGCCCTTGCCCTTGCCTTGGCCGTGGTTGTCGCCCACGGGCTGCGGGGAGACTTCGGCCGGCGCGGGCGAGGTGGCGGGCGCCGGCTGCTGCTGTTGCTGCTGCTGCGGGCCCTTGCCTTTTCCGTTGCGCTTGTCGTGGCCCTTGCCCTTTCCTTTGCCGTTCCCCGCCGGTTGGCTCGGAGCTGGCGAGACGGGAGCCGCCGGCGTGCTGTTGGCCAGCTCGCGCGTGTCGGACGTAGGGGCCGGTGTCGGTGTCGGCGTCGGCTTCGGGCCCGGCTTCGACGGGCGCGCGGGCTTCGAGTGTGAACGGGCTGCCGAGCCGGCCGTCACGCGGACGACGCGCTGGACCGGTTGCGTGCCCGCGAGCCGCGCAGCGCGCGCAGGACGCGACGGCGCCGACGCCACCAGGTGCACGGAGCGCTGAAGGGATGACGGCGGAGCTGTCAGCGATCGGTCGACGTCGTGCGTCGAGCCGAAGAGGGCGGGCATTGCAAGTGCGAACCCGATGGCTCCCGTCATCAGCGCGGCGGCTAGAACGCGCGCGCATTTTTCCCTCATGTTTCTCCCCTAGGTTGTCGATATTTCGTCCCAGGGTATCGGCACTGGGGGAGAAAGGCTTGAAGGGAAGTCGTGGGTAGTTTCAAGGTCAAGCTCGTCGCCTATTTCCTGCTGCTGTCCTTGCTTCCCCTGGCGGCCGCCTTCTGGGGCTTCTCGACGGTCGCGGCGCGGAGCGAGGCGCGGCGGGTCGACGCGCGCCTGCAGGCCGGCCTCCGAGCCACGCTGGCCGCCTACCAGGAGGCGCTGAACTCGGCCGATGAGGCTGCGACGAAGCTCGCCCGCAGGCCTTCCTTCCAGCGGGCGCTCGTGGCTCACGACCGTGCCGCGCTCGAGCGCATGCTCAGAGGCAATCCCCAGCTCGCAGTGGAGGCGCCCGGCGGCTTCCACGTCGGCAAGCGCTACCCGAGGGCGGCCACGCGGCAGATCGCGGTCGTAGGGCCCGGCGGCACCCGAGGCGCCGTGGTCGCTTCCGTTCCGCTCGACCGGGCCCTCGTCAGCCGTCTTGAGGCCCGCTCGGGGCTCGAGAGCACCGACCACGTCCTCGTGGTGGAGGACGGCCAGATCGTGGCCGGGCCTCCGAGGGTTGGCGGCCGCTTCGATCTCGCTGCCGGCAAGACCCGCACCGTCTCTCTCGGCGGAACGAAGTACCGGGCTCTCGTTGCGGGCACGCTCGAGGAACGGCCGAGCGCGACGCTCGGCGTGATCAGCCCCCAGTCGCTCATCGACGCTGCCAACCGAAAGGCGACGAACCAACTGCTCATCGGCCTCGCTGCCGCGCTCTTGTTCGTCGGGTGCGTGGCCTACGTCGAAGGTCGGTCGATCGTGCGCACGATCCGGCGTCTGGTCGACGCCGCTCACGCAATCGCACGCGGGGATCTGAAACAACGCGTGCCCGTCCAAGGTCGTGACGAGTTCGCTCTGCTCGGCCGAACGTTCAATCAGATGGCCTTCCAGCTGCAGACGCGTCTCGACGAGCTCGAGGCAGAGCGTGGTCGGCTGCGCGACTTCACGTCGCGCTTCGGCGAGGCTCTCGGCGCGACGCACGACGCCGAGCAGCTGATGCGCCTGATCGTCGAGGCTGCGATCGAGGCGACCAGCGCCGCCGGGGGCGTGCTCGTCGGGACGAGCGGCTCGCTCGTCACCGCCGGCTATCCCGACAAAGGCGCGCAGCGCCTCGAAGTGCCTCTGCAGGCCGGCTCCATCAGCTTCGGCTCGCTGCTGCTCTTCGGCGACGAGTTCAGCGACGAGGACCGCATGACGGCTGTCTCGCTCGCTTCGCATGCGGTGGTGGCGCTCGACAACGCGCGACTGCACCGAATCGTGGAACGGCAGGCGCTGATCGACGGCCTCACCGGTCTGGCCAACCGCCGCCAGTGCGAGGAGACCCTCGACGACGAGCTCGCCCGCATTGAGCGTTTCGGCGGTCCTCTTGCCGTCGTGGTCGCGGACCTCGACTGGTTCAAGGACGTCAACGACCGGCACGGCCACCCTGCCGGCGATGCTGTGCTGCGTGAGTTCGCCGTGCTCCTTCAGGAGACGGTCCGTGACGTCGACCTCGCCGGTCGCTGGGGTGGGGAGGAGTTCGTTCTCGTCCTGCCGGGGACCGACCTGATCGGCGGCGCCCAGCTTGCCGAGCGGATCCGGCTGGGCCTTGCCGACCAGATCGTCCTGGCCGTGGACGGCACCCCGATTCCCGTGACTGCCAGCTTCGGGGTCGCCGCGACTCCTCCGGCCAGGACGGCTCCGGAGCTCTTTGCGGCGGCCGATGCCGCCATGTACCAGGCCAAGCGGGCCGGCAAGAACCGGGTCGAGACGGCGCCCGAGTCAGTCCCCCAGCCGTAACATCCCTGTGGTTTCGGCCGGAAAAGCCCCTCTGAAGGGCTACAATCTCGCCCGCAGCACCGCCCAGCCCCCAAGCCAGGAGCCTCTATGCAAGTTGAGACGCCGTCGATCTTTGCCAAGGTCATTCAGGACCATCTCGAGCTGAAGGAGCGGAACGCCAGGCTCGAGGAGTCGATGCCGATCGGTCACTACAAGGCCGCGGATCCGTTCGACAATCACCCACTTTTCAAGACCGAAGAGCAGGCGCGCCTCGAAGAGACCATGGACGGCGACGAGGCGGCTGTCAGTTCCGAGTCCCCCATGCCCGCCTGGCCCGGCGAGGAGACCGCAGAGCAGGCCGCCGGCCCGGAGTCCGAGGAGGGGCTTTGGGGCCGCAGCCGCGACTTCGACTGGGGCGACTAACCCTTCGTCCGTTCAGTCCCGGCGTCGTAGGGTAGGTCCTTCGGACCACGACGACGGGAGGCTGGACATGAAGCGACTTCTGCTGGGATTCGGGCTCGCGGCGGGTCTCGCCTATGCGGTGCGCGAATGGTTCGGTGCGCCGCTGCCGCACCCGAGCTGGGACGAGACCGACAACGATCCCGAGGATCTGAGCCAGGACCTGGCGCAGCGCGCACGCGAAGCAGAAGGCGCGCAGGCCGAAGAAGAAGCCCCAGCCGGCTAGAGAGGCTGATGTGAAATTCCGCCGGGCCGGATGACGCTCCAGACACGGCGCCGCAGGTCGTCGACGACGGCGGACTCAGGGCCCTCTCCGAAGACGGTCTGGGTGCCGATATGTCAGAGGTGGCATCCCTGACAGCCGGCCGCCGCCTCGCGGAGTGCCCCCAGAGATCGCTCCTTCGGGAGGAAGTCTGCGGCCGAAACGGCCGCCTCAGCCTTGGCCATGCCTTCGGTATGACCGCTCGCAAGGGAGAGGAACCCCTCAACCGGGGGATACGAGCCGGTTTCGGCGTCGCTTTGCTTTGTGTCGGTTCTTGAAAAAGGGGACTCCACTGCGGCCGTACCAGCAAATCGAAGTCTGTCCGTGAGCGATCACGCACTCCCACTGCGCCTGCTCGAGGAGGACGCTTACTCCGACGCGTCCCAGGGGACCGCGCGGGTCGAGTCCTACCGCCGCCTGGCGGACGTCTTTCACGACGTGCTCGCAGAGCAGAGTCTCGACGCCCTGCTGGACCGGATTGCGGATGCTCTCGCAGAGCTCGTCCCGCACGACTCGCTGACCATTTACGAGGCGGACGAGCCGCGGCGCCTGTTGATTCCGGTGTGGGCGCGCGACAAGTGGGCAGACAAGATCCTGGCGGACACCTGTCCGTTCGGGGTCGGGCTGACGGGCTGGGGTGTCGAGCACCGCGAGTCGGTGCGAGTCAACAAGGCGCACCTCGACCCGCGTGTCATGACCGTGGCAGGCACACCCGCAGACGAGCCGGAGGCGCTGATCACGATCCCGCTGATCGCGCGCGACTCGATCAAGGGCGCACTGAACATCTATCGCCTCGGTGACGACGCCTCATTCGGCGACGACGAGTTCGAGCTCGCCAAGCGATTCGGCGATGCCGCCGCCCTCGCGCTCGACAACGCCCAGATCCGCGCGCGGCTCGAGCACCAGGCGCAGACCGATCCGCTCACCGGCCTCTTCAACCACCGCGCGTTTCACGAGCGTCTGCGTCAGGCGCTTGCGAACGCCAGCCGGTCGCACGATGCGGTCTCGCTCCTCATGCTCGACATCGACGACTTCAAGCGCGTCAACGATGTTTACGGGCACGGCGCCGGCGACGAGATTCTTCGCAGCCTTGCCGACACATTGAAGGACGCCGTGCGCACGTCGGACGTGGTCTACCGTCTCGGCGGCGAGGAGTTCGCGATCGTGATCGCGTCGCGGTCGGCGCAGAATGCCGAGCGTCTGGCGCACCGGCTCGTCGAACGTGTCGAGGCGGCCGAGTTCGATCCAGCCGGCCGCATCACGATCTCGGTCGGGCTCGCGCGCGGTCCCGAGCACGCGATGAACCCGCGCGAGCTGATCGCCTGCGCGGAGGCGGCGATGATGACCGCGAAAGCCCGCGGCAAGAACCAGATCATCCTCTACGACGACGCCGAGCTCGAGCGTCCCGAAGGTGAAGAGGTTCCCTCCACGCGCGACGTGCGCTCCGTCGCGCACATGAAGATGCTGCAGAGCCTCGGGGGCAAGCTCAACCGCCTCAATGACGTGCGCCAGATCGGCAACGTGATCGCGACCGAGCTGCGCTCGCTGATCGATTACCACAACTGCCGCGTTTCCGTGGTCGAGGGCGACGACGTGATTCCGATCGCGTTCGTCGGCCAATTTACGTCCGAGACTCAAGAGCCGCTCGAGATCCTCGCGTGCAAGGTCGGCCAGGGCATCACCGGCCGCGTCGCCGAGACAGGCGAGTCGCTGCTGATCGGCGACGCTGCGAACTGCGAGTTCGCGCGCGTGCTTCCAGGCACCGACGCCATCGACGAGTCGCAGGTCGTCGTCCCGTTGACGTACGGGACGCGCGTCGTCGGCATCGTCGTGATCTCGAAGCTTGGCCTAAACCAGTTCGACGAGGACGACGTCCGCCTCATGGAAGTCCTCGCCGGCCATGCCGCGGTGGCGCTCGAGAACGCCGGCCTCTACGAGGCCGCCCGCCGCGAGGCCGAGCGCGCGACCGCGCTCCTCGAGTTCAGTCGTCAGCTGTCCACTGCCGAGGGCATGGACGAGGTCGTCGACCGCATCGTCGAACGGTCCGCGCGAACGCTCGGGTCACCGCGCGCATCCGTGTGGTTCCAGGAAGCAGCCGGCGGAGAGGTCAGGGTCCGCGCGACCCACGGCTACCTGGAGCTCGACCGCGAGCGGCTCGCCCGGATGCACTTCGACCACGAGTCTGCGGAACACTTCTTCTCCGCGAAAGAGCCGTTCGTCGTCACTGACGAGCAGCGCGATGCGATCAAGGGCGCCAACGAGGTCGGCGTGGGGACTCCGTTCGCGATCGCCCCGCTGACGCTCGACGGTGGGCGGCTCGGCTGCATCGCGGTCGCAGCACCCGAGGACGGCGGGTTCAGCGACCGGCACCTGCGCCTGCTCGCAGGCGTTGCGCACCAGGCCAAGCTTGCGCTCACGAACGCGGGCAATTTCCAGAGCCTCGAGAAAACCTTCCTGGAGACGGTCGAAGCGCTTGCCAACGCGCTCGAGGCGAACGACGAGTACACGTCCTCACACGCCCGCTGGATCACCGACCTGGCACTGAAGGTCGGCGAAGGGCTCGGGCTCGACACGCGCTCGCTCAAGCGGCTCGAGCTCGGTGCGCTGTTCCATGACATCGGGAAGATCGGGATTCCCGAGGCGATCCTGTCCAAGCCGGGCCCGTTGACGGCGGTCGAACGCAAGCTCGTAGAGAAGCATCCTGAGCTGGGCGAGCGGATCATCGCGCCGATCGACCGGCTCGAAGAAGTCCGGCCGATCGTCCGGCACTGTCACGAGCGCTACGACGGCACCGGTTATCCCGACGGCAGGGCGGGCGAGGACATCCCGATCGAGTCGCGGATCATCCTCGTTTGCGACGCGTATCACGCGATGACGACCGACCGGCCCTACCGCAAGCGGCTCCCGAAGGAGGAGGCGCTGCGGCGGCTCGACGAAAGCGCCGGCACGCAGTTCGACCCCGCGGTGGTCGAGGTCTGCAAGCGCGTTCTCGCGGAGAGCTTCTAGCTCGACCGGGGCCGGCCGCCGCTGAAGGCGTCCAGTCCCTCGGTGAAGTTGACGTACGGGACCGCGGGGAAGGCCGTCTCTCGCTCCCGCACACGCTCTTCGTTCTCGAGCGCCCGCTCGCGTCTTCGAATGCTCTCCTGCTGCGTAGCGAGACCGGCCTGAACGCGTAGGAGCTCTGCCTCGCGCGCGAGCAGCGTTGCCTCGCGTGCGGCGAGCTGCGATTCGAGGAGTGCGAGCTTGCGCTCAGTCTCCACCGTCGAACGCTGCTCGACGGCCACTGCTTCTCGCTGGCGAGCGGCAAGCCGCAGCTCCCGCTCGTCGACTGCCTGCGCACGTTCTTCGAGCTCTTTCGTGCGCTCTGCAAACTCTTGCTCCCGCTCGTCGGCGCTTCGCTCCTGCTCGGACCGGACGGTTTGGCTGCGTTCCTCCAGATCGCGTGCCTCGGCGGAAAGCCGGTTGCGCTCTGCCTCCAGCTCCTGCTCGGCCGCTTCCAGGGCGGTTGCGCGCGCGACGAGGTCGTCTGCCGCCCGTGAGACCTCCGTGCGGGAAGCTTCGAGCCGGCTTTCCTGCTCTTCGAGCTGGGACTGTCGCCCCGCGAATGTGGCTTCGTTTTCGCGCAGCCGCGCGTAGGAGCTCTCGAGCTCGAGCTTGCGGCGCTCGACCGACGATTTCGACTCCGCGACCTCTTGCTCGCGACCCGTCAGCGCGGTCTCGGCCTCCTCCACCTCGAGCTCGCGCGCTCGCAGCGCGGTCTCACGTTCGGCGACCTCACGCTCTCGCGGGGCGAGCGCATCGAGCCGCTGCTGAGCCTCCGTCTCGCGCCGCGCGAGCAGCTCTTCCGTGTAGGCACGGTCCGCTTCCTGCGGACGCTCGGACCGCCGTAGCCGTAGGCGGCGTCCCTCGTGACTGCGCGCGTCGATCTCCTCCAGTTCGCGGGTGCGCCGCTCGACCTCGAGCTCGCGGCGCGCGACGTCGGCCGCCCGCTCGCGCAGCGCGCGCTTCAGATCTTCGACCTGGACCAGGGCCTCGACGTTCTGACGCTGCCGCGCCTCGGCGAGGTTCCGAGCGAGGCGCCGAACCTGGTCGCGATCGGCGTCCTCCTCAGGCTGCTGCCAGGCTGCCTCCCAGCCGACCGATTCCCACGAGTCCCCCCGACCCTCCATGCCTAGAGAGTACCGCGCGAAAGCTGCGCTTTCGCTCGGGGTCGGGTACGCCGCTTCGCGGGGAACGTGCGCGGGCGGAGCCCGCGCACTTCTATTTGGG
>DAINSN010000041.1:0-15127 GCA_036741295.1 Gaiellaceae bacterium | reverse complement strand
CCAGATGAGCCCGGAAGAAGTTCCTACCGATCCGCCCGAATCCGTTGATCCCCACCCGAGTCTTAGCCATGGGTTGAGTCTAAATAAATGAGCCGCTGCCGATGCCGGCTTCGCCGGCGTCGGCTGGAAACCGCTCGCCCGTAAGGGCGAAATCGTCGGAAATCATCATGGCGCGCGAAGCGCGCCGGATTTCCGACGATAAGGGGCGGGCCGGAGGAGAAGCTCCGAGGACGACCTCCTCCTCCGGTTGAACCACGCTCAGGACCTTGGCGTCGGACGGGGTCTGAATCCGGCGCCGGACGAGCACGGACCCGCCACCTGTCGCAGTATGACGAATGGCTCAGCACGACGACAACCACGCGCGAAAGTTAGGTTGCTGCGAGCTCTTGTAACTTACGTAAACGCCTGTGCGCGGCCGCTTTCGTGGCCGGAGGCCGGCACTTGAGCGCCAGCTCACGCAGAGAGAGGGTCGGGTGTCGCTCTCGCAGCTCGGCGATCTCCTGAAGTCGTGCAGGGAGCCTCGCCAACTCGCCGCTCCGGCGCAGCCGTTCCACGGCTCGCAGCTGGTCGTGCGCGGCTCGGCTCGTCCGGACGAGGTTCGCATGGTCGGCATTCGCGAGGCGATTGGCCCGAGAGCGCGTGGCCGACATGACCGCGCGCTCTTCGAAGAGCAGGACAGTCCGGCTCGCGCCGGCAAGTGCGAGTGTGTCCGCGATCGTCTCGAGTCCCTTCGCGTAGGCGACGGCGTGCCGTCCGCGGTCGAGGACTCCGAGGCGCACTCCTTCCTCGTCCGCGATGCGCGCCAGAAAGTCGGCGCCTTCGGTTCCGGCGCTGCGGATCTCGAGGTGCGGCGAACGGGGACCGCTGAGCGAGCCGCCACCGAGTAGCGCTCCACGCAGGTATGCGGCACGGCAGCAAGAGCGCGCGACCACCCGCCGCGGTGGGCGTTCGAGCGGCGTTAGACGGGAGGTGAGCACTCCGGCTTCGTGGAGCACCTGCAGCGCGCGATCGTCTCCAGCGACGTGCAGCTGGTACCTCGTGCCGCCGTCGAAGGCCTGCCGTGTGTACGTTCGGATCTCGGACGCGACGCCGAACGCGCGCAAGAGGCTGAAGGCTCGGCGCGCCACGGCCGGGTCTGCGACGTCGAGATGCAGGGAGATCTCGCCGCGGCCCTTCAGATGCACGCTCCCCGCGGAATGAAAGAGCCCTGAGAGCTCCGCTAGACGATCGCACTCACTGCGCGGCGTGATCGCCGCGAGCTCGTGCCGGAGGTCCTCAGAGAGTGACACCTTCGAGTGCGAGCAGTCGCTGTTTGTAGGCGGGACCGAGTGATCCATACGACCCGAGACCGTCGGAGGCGACGACGCGGTGGCACGGAACGACGATGCCGAAGCGGTTCCGCGCACAAAACGTGCCGGCCGCACGCTGAGCGCGCGGGTGGCCGGCGAGCCGCGCGAGATCGCCGTAGGAAAGAACCTCTCCGTACGGCACCCGCCGCAGGGCGCGCACAACGTCGAGCTGGAACTGCGTCCAACCGTCGAGCTCGAGCTGGACGTCCCCGAAAGAGATCCGTTCGCCGGCGAAGTAGGCCCTGAACCTCTGGATCAACTTGCCCGCTTTCGGTGCGCTTCCGTTGCTCGTGCGTGCGCGTTTCGACGGTAGCGTGGACCGCGAGGGCGGTGGGCGATCAGCCCCTCCCTGATGGGTGGGGGTTGCTCGCGCACGCGCGCGTGTACCTAAAGACGGCTGGGGGAGCTCATGCCAGACCAAGCGTGCGCCGTCGAGCCAGACTTCCCCCACCCCCCAGCCCTCGGCCTCGTAGGGGATGCACGTCACAGACACGGTTCCCAAGCCTACAATCGCCCCGGATGTCCGCTGCACCAGGCCTGTTCCGCCCGCCGTTGCCCGAAAACGAGCCGGTCAAGTCGTACGCGCCGGGCACACCTGAGCGCGAGGAGTTGCGCCTCCGCTTGCAGCAGATGCAGTCGGAGCAGATCGAGGCCCCGATGGTGATCGGCGGCGAGGAAGTGCGGACGAGCGAGACCTTCGAGAGCGTGATGCCACACGACAAGGATCACGTGCTCGCCACGGTGCACAAGGGCGACGCGCGCCACGTCGAGCAGGCGATCAAGGCGGCAGGGGAAGCCTGGGAGGACTGGCACCGGACCCCGTGGGAAGAGCGCGCCACCGTCTTCCTCCGAGCCGCGGAGCTGCTCGCCGGCCCTTGGCGCTCGACGCTCAACGCCGCCACCATGCTGGGCCAGTCGAAGACCGCCCACCAGGCTGAGATCGACGCCGCCTGCGAGCTGACCGACTTCTTCAGGTTCAACGTGCAGTTCATGCTGCGGATCTACGGCGAGCAGCCGAGTTCCGCCCCGGGGACGTGGAACAGAATGGAGTACCGCCCGCTAGAAGGGTTCGTCTTCGCCGTGACGCCATTCAACTTCACGGCGATCGGCGGAAATCTCCCGGGGAGTGCCGCGCTCATGGGCAACACGGTCGTGTGGAAGCCCGCGTCGACCGCCGCCTACTCGGCCCATTTCCTGATGAAGCTCTTCGAGGCGGCCGGCCTGCCGCCCGGCGTGATCAACCTCGTCTACGGGTCGGGCGCCGAGATCGGCGACCCTGCTCTCGCGAGCCCCGACCTGGCCGGTGTCCACTTCACGGGATCGACACCCGTGTTCCAGTCGATGTGGAAGACGATCGGATCCAACATCGCGAACTACCGGAACTACCCGCGCATCGTCGGCGAGACCGGCGGGAAGGACTTCATCGTCGCGCATCCCTCAGCCGACGCCAAGGCGGTGGCGACCGCCATCGTCCGCGGAAGCTTCGAGTACCAGGGGCAGAAGTGCTCGGCTGCCTCGCGCGTCTTCGCCCCCTCGAATCTCTGGCCCGAGATCAGAGAGCGCGTCGTCGACCAGGTTCGCTCGATCAGGATGGGTGACGTCTCCGATTTCCAGAACTTCATGGGCGCGGTGATCGATGCCGGCTCGTTCAAGACACAGCGGGACGCAATCGAGGAGGCAAAGGCGGCGGACAAGGTCGAGGTCGTCGTCGGCGGCGGCTATGACGATTCGGAGGGCTACTTCGTCGAGCCGACAGTGCTCGAGACAACCGACCCGAACTTTCGCACGATGCGCGATGAGCTCTTCGGGCCCGTCGTCACGACCTACGTCTACCCCGAGGGGAAGTACGGCGAGACGCTCGAGCTGATCGACAAGGGTGCGCCCTACGGGCTCACCGGCGCGGTGTTCGCGCGCGAGCGTGACGCAGTCGATCTCGCGGACGAGAAACTGAGGTACGCGGCCGGCAACTTCTACGTCAACGACAAGCCGACCGGGGCCGTGGTCGGCCAGCAGCCGTTCGGCGGGTCGCGGGCATCCGGGACGAACGACAAGGCCGGCTCGATGTGGAACCTGATCCGGTGGGTGAGCCCCCGCACGATCAAGGAGACTTTCGATCCGCCGACGGACTACCGCTACCCGTTCATGGCGCCCGAAAACGGGCGCGAGTCCGGCTAACTTCGTGAAGCGCCTGCTCCTGCTCGCGTCCGCGACGGCGGCGGCGCTCGTCCTCGTGCCCGCGGCGCAGGCCGGACCGATCATCGACCGGGCGGTCGCTGCGTTGAATTCGGATCCTGTCTATGTCGACCCTGCGGCCGAGCTTGCGGTCTCGCCGGCAGACCAAGACCGGTTGCGCCGGAAGATCGACAGTGCCGGCGCCGGGCCCGTCTACATCGCGATTCTCCCGACCGCGGCCGAGCAGGAAGCGGGCGGCAGTCCGGACGGCGTGCTCCAGGCCATCCATGACGCGCTCGGACGCAAGGGGACCTACGCCGCAGTGGTCGGGAGGCACTTCCGCGCCGGCAGTGATGTCTTGTCGCAAGGTGCCGCAGGACGCCTGGCCGCCGAGGCGCTCGCCGCCCATCGCGGCGAGGGCGTGACCGCCACGCTCGTCGACTTCGTCGACCGTGTGGCCGCGGAGCGAAGCGGCGGCGGCGCCGGTGGTGGTGGGAGTGGCGGCCAGCCGAGCGGAGGAGGCGGCGCCGTGATCGGCCTGCTGATCGCCGGAGTCGTGGCATTTCTCCTCTTCCGGGCGGTTCGCAACCGGCGCCGCTCGCAGACCGAGCTCGCCGAAGTCAAGTCCGCAGCGCACGACGACCTGATCGCGCTCGCCGACGACGTCCAGAAGCTCGAGCAACCCGTCGAAGCGAATGCGCAAGCGAAACAGGAGTACACGCAGGCTCTGGATTCCTATGACAAGGCGAGCGGCTCGTACGACCGAGCCACTCAACCACGCCAACTCGAAGCCGTGACGAGTGCGCTCGAGGAGGGCCGCTGGCACATGAGCTCGGCGCAGGCGCTCCTCGATGGGCGCAAACCACCCGAGCGGCGCCCGCCCTGCTTCTTCGATCCGCGCCACGGCCCGTCAACGCGTGACGTCGACTGGACGCCTCCCGGCGGAGCGTCGAGGAAGGTTCCGGCCTGCGAAGCGGATGCACAGGCGGTGGAGCGCGGCGTACAGCCCGCATCACGCGAGGTCATGACAGGTGGCCGGATGGTCCCCTACTGGAGCGCTCCGCCCTACTTCGGACCCTGGGCAGGCGGCTACTTCATGCCGTTCGGCGGGACGGGGTTCCTCTCGGGCCTCTTCGTCGGTGAGCTCCTGGGCGGCGCGTACGGCGGCTGGGGCTACGGCAGCTGGGGCGGTTCGGGAACGGCGGGCGGCTTCGGCAACTGGAGCCAAGGCGGAGGAGGAGGAGGCGGCGGCGGCGACTTCGGCGGCGGGATGAGCTTCGGCGGGGGCGATTTCGGAGGTGGCGGCGGCGACTTCTAGGCCGGCGTCGGCCACACTGCGTCAGTGATCCACTCCGTCCTCCACGCGATCTGGGTCTTCTTCCACCACCTTGCTGCGGTGGAGTGGAAGTGGCTCGCGATCGGAATCCTCTGCCACCTCTGCAAGCTCCTTGCGGTCTCAAGCGCGTGGCGGAACATCATCAAGGCGGCGTATCCCGATCAGCGGGTCCGCTGGCGCCAGATGTTCGGCTCCTACGTCGCCGGCACCGGCGTGAACGCGATCATTCCCGCCCGCGGCGGCGACGTCGTCCGGCTGTTTCTCGCGAAGCGGCGCATCGAGGGCTCGACTTACACGACGCTCGTCTCGACATCGTTGCTGCAGACGATGTTCGACATGCTCGTGGCGAGTTGCTTCATCTTGTGGGCGGTCACGCAGCACGTCCTTCCCGGGCTCGACGTCCTTCGCAGCCCCAGCCTCCCTGCGCTCGACTACGGGTGGGCCTTCCACCATCCCGTTGCCGGGCTGATTCTGTTCGGCCTCCTGCTTCTCTTCGGAACGGCGCTCGTCGCCTGGGTCGCCGAGCGTGTCGAAGAGTTCAAGGCGAAGGTCGCGCAGGGTTTCGCGGCGTTCCGAGACCGCTCGTACTACCTGCGCCGCGTCGTCCTCTGGCAAGTTCTCGACTGGTCGCTGCGTCTTGCGACGGTCTTCTTCTTCCTACGCGCCTTCGGGATACCGGCGACGCTCCGGAACGCGCTGTTGGTGCAGGTGAGTCAGAGCCTGGCCACGATCTTCCCGGTCAGCCCGGCCGGAATCGGCACGGAACAGGCTCTACTCCTCTACATCTTTCGCCACGTCACGTCGAAGAGCGTGGCGCTCAGCTTCAGCGTCGGCATGCGGGTCACCCTCATCGTCGTGAACGCCGTCGTCGGCTTCGCCGCAATCTTGCTCATGACCGGAACCTTGCGGGTCCGGCAGGCGGCCGAAGCCGATCGCGCCGGCGGGAAGCCGGCACGGGCGAACGTCTCGGACGGCCGCTAGCGACCGTCCGAGAAACCATCCGATGTCCAGCCTCCGTTGCTGTGAGTCACAGCCGGAGCGCTGGGGCTTTTGGGCTTTGCCCATGCGTTGCCGACGCCGAACGTCACGGCGACCACGACGAGAGCTCCCAATGAGAACATCTTCCGCAGCATCTTGATCACCTCCTCTCGCTTAGAAACGAACATCTTGTAGGGCCTCTGCGGCACGCCGGTAGAGCGCAGCGGCGGTGCTGTCATCACCGCGCCGTGATGCGAGATCGCCCTGGGCCGTCCAGGCGAGCGCGCGATGGCTGGCAGAGGAAAGCTGTGAAAGTTTGAGCTCGGCCTCGGCGAAGACATGCTCGGCTTCGTCGAGCCGTGCCTGTTCGAGCAGAGCACGGCCGAGGACGATCTGTGCATTGCCGATCTCGTCCAGGAAATCCGGGCGCCCCTCGAGCAACTCGAGTGCGTGGCGCGCCTGCTCTTCGGCCAAGCCCCAGTCGCCGGCTCCGAGGTGAACCTGTGCAAGCGACGAGACCGCCTGCGCTGCATCCGCGTCGCTGCCGACCTCGAGCGCAACGGAGAACGCGCGCTTGAGGTACGAGATCGCGTCGTCGGACTTGCCGAGCAGGAAGTTCAGGCCGCCGAGGTTGTTGAGCATTCGGCCGAGGTTCTGCCGGTCGCCGTGCGTCTCGTAGAGCTCCTTCGCGCGTTCGGCGAGCGTGCGCGCGCGGAGCCACTGGCCATCGCGTTCTGCGATGAGCGATGCCTGGAAGGTGATGTGCGCAACGGTGAGCGTGTCGTCGAGTCGCTCTGCAAGTTCGAGCGCGCGCTCGATGTCCTCGCGCGCGGCCTCGAAGTCGCGCTGACGGCGCGAGCAGCGCGAGCGCCACTCCAAGATGTGTGACCGGAGCCGATCGCACGGAATGCCCGAGCGATCGGCCAGGTCGAGCGCCTCGCTCAACAGTGTCTGCGCGGTGTTGATCGACGTGAGCTTGTAGCGGCAGATACCCATGCGATACAGGACGTCCGCACGCTCGACGTCCGAGAAGCCCGACTCCTCGGAGAGCTCGCGTGCGCGAATCAGCAGCTCGAGGGCCGGGCGAAGCTCTGCGTCATGCATTCGCGCCCAGGCCTCTGTGAGCAGCGCGCGGAACTCGAGCTCGCGTGCCTCCGGTGAGAACTGCAGGCCGGCCAGCGCTTCGAGAGCCTCTTCGTACTGCTGACCCTCGACCGCGGCCTCGGCGCGCGTCACCGCGGCCTCGACCTCGGCGTACTCATCCCAGGACTGCCCCGTCTCGAGATAGGAAACGTCGACGCCCAGCCGTTCGCCGATCCACGAAAGCGTCTCTTTGGTCGGGCGCGTCTTGCCACGCTCGATCTGGCTCATGTACTCCTTGGAAAAACGATCGCCGGCCAGCTCGGACTGCGTCAACCCCGCGGCAACGCGAAGCTGGCGTAGGCGGGTGCCTAGGCCCGAAGTCGCGCGCTGCGGCGCGCGAAGGGGTGTGAGGATGCGGCCTTCCATGTTGCGGCCCTCCAGGTATCGGCCTTCCGCTCGCGCAGGGGGATCGCTTACGAGAGTGCCCCCCATCGAGGGACTGGAGGGGACTAGGAGGGCATTAGGCGCGGCCGGCTTTGTGCAGCTGCGCGTAGATCGAGCGGGCCGTCTTCGCCGGCACGCCCGGGACACCCTCGAGCTCTTCCTGGGTGGCCGAGAGGAAACGCTCCGCCGAGCCGAAGTGCTGGAGCAATGCGCGCCTACGGGCCGGACCGACCCCCTCCAGCTCGTCGAAGATCGAGGCGAAGGAGCGCGAGTCCCGCCTCTGCCGGTGAAAGCCGACTGCGAAGCGGTGAGCCTCGTCGCGGATCCGCTGCAACAACTGGAGCCCCGGCGAATGCGCGGCGAGCTGGATCGGATCGGGCCGGCCGGGTACGAAGACCTCCTCGACCCGCTTGGCCAGCGCCACGACGGCCACCCGCGGCAGGTCGAAGGCCTGCATCGCCGCGAGCGCGGCCGAGAGCTGCCCTTTACCGCCGTCGATGACGACGAGATTCGGCGTGGCGGCGAACGACTGGTCGTATTCCTCCGAGGTCACATCGCCGAGCCGTGCGAACCTCCTCGAGACAACTTCTGCCATCGCCGCGAAGTCGTCCATCCCGACCTGACCTTTGATCCCGAACTTCCGGTAGTGCGCCTTCTTGGCCACGCCGTCCTGGAAGACGACCATCGAGCCGACGTTGTCCTGTCCCATCACGGTCGAGATGTCGAAGCATTCGATCCGAAGCGGCAGCGCCTCGAGATTGAGCACCTCACGCAGCTCTTCGAGCGCCTCCACCCGCCGCAGCCGCTTCAATTCCGTCTGTTGGACCTCCGACGCGAGTGCATGCCGCGCGTTCTCGGTTGCGAGCTCCTGCAGACGCCGCTTCTCGCCACGCTCGGCTGCGCGCACCTCGACGCGCGCCCCGCGCCGCTGCGAGAGGAAGTCGGCCAGCACCGAGGTATCCCCTGAACCTCGAGGCACGACGATCTGCGGCGGGACGCTCGGCGCAGAGCCGTAGTACTCCAGGAAAAACGACTCGAGCACCGTCCCGAGGTCTTGCCCGCCGACGTTCTCGAGGTGGAACGAATAGCGGTCGATCATCTTCCCGTCTCGCAGCGGGAAGACCTGCACCACGGCTCGATCGCCCTCTGCGGCGAGCCCGATCACATCGATCGTCCCGACGGAACGAAGATCGGCGGCCTGCCGTTCGGCGAGGTGCTGGACGCTGCGCAGCCGATTGCGATAGCGCGCGGCTTCCTCGAAGCGCTCGTCCGCCGCCGCCTCCTGCATCTTCCGCTCCAGTTCACGCTGGATCGGCTCGATGTTCCCCGACAGGAACTCGATCACCTGCTCGATGATCGCGCGGTAGTCCTCCTCGGTCACATAGCCGACGCACGGGGCCAGGCAGCGGTCGATGTGGTAGTCAAGACAGGGAATGCCCGAGTGGCGCCCCGGCTTCGGGCCCTCGCAGGGCCGGTAGGGAAAGACCCGGTTCAGCACGTCCAGGGTCTCCCGGACCTTCTTCGCGTTCGCGTACGGCCCGAAGTAGACGACCCCGCGACGATGGCGCTCGCGCGTGAACATGACTCGCGGGTATTCGTCCTCCACGGTGACGGCTATGTAGGGGAACGACTTGTCGTCGCGGAGCCGGACGTTGAAGGGCGGCCGGTGGCGCTTGACGAGGTTCTGTTCGAGGTGCAGCGCCTCGACCTCGTTCTGGGTGACGATCACCTCGATGTCCTCGACGCGGTCGGGTAGCTGCTGGATCGCGGTGCGTGTGTCCTGGCTCTGCTGAAAGTAGGAGCGGACGCGCGATCGCAACGACTTCGCCTTGCCCACGTAGAGCACGTCTCCGGCCTTGTCGCGGAAGAGGTATACCCCCGGCTTGGCAGGGAGCGTTTTCAGCTGGTTTTCGAAGCGTGAGGCCACGCGTCCAGCCTAGCCCCGCCGCAAATGGCCAAGCCACCGGGCCAGAAAGTGAAAAGCGGCCCGGGTGGAGTGACCGGGCCGCCCATTGAAGCGAGGATTGGTGCGGAAGGTGGCGAGCTTCCCGGGGCTCCCTGCGGTGAGAGCCTTGGCAACACAATCCTTACTCTTGTCAATATCGGTTGGAGTCTCGGCCATCCCTCCCCCAGAGGAGGGATCTTGGCTTCGAAGCAGTTCGGGGTTGACGCCCTCCGGCCCCGTTCCTACACTGGCCGACGCCCCGGCGTCGTCGCCGAACTCGGGTCTTTCTCTTGCCGCAGCCTCGATCCCTCATCGCATTGCTCTGCGCCTTCGCGGCCCTGGCCGTGCCGGCGCAGGCGCTCGGGAGCGACCGGATGTACATGGGCGCGGCCGAAGACGAGGGCCGGAATGCCGACCCCGCAGTCGCGATGGCGAAGATGCAGCTGGCCAAGGCGGCCGGCTTCGACACGATCCGCATCACGGCAATCTGGGAGCCCGGTCAGAGCGCGGTCCCGGCCGGGCAGCTCGCTGCGCTGCAAGCGATCGCCGCTGCCGGTGACTTCCTGGGCATTCGCATCGTCACGACGGTGATGAACTTCGGCAGCCGCACGACACCTTTGACGGCCGCGTCGCGCATGCAGTTCGTCCGCTTCGCCGCTGACCTCGTCAAGCGCGTGCCAAGCATTCGCGAATACATCGTGGGGAACGAGCCGAACCTGAACCGCTACTGGCTCCCTCAGTTCGGGCCGAACGGCGAGGATGCCGCTGCGACCTCCTATGTCCAGCTGCTCGCGCGCACGTATGACGCGATGAAGGCGGCGGACAAGGGCGTCTTCATCATCGGCGGCTCCGTCTCTCCGCGCGGGATCGACAGGCCCGGCACCGGTCGGGACACTCATTCGCCGACCGCCTTCATCTCGGACATGGGGACCGCCTACCGTGCGCTCAACCGAACCCGGCCGATCATGGACGGCTTCTCCTTGCACCCGTACGGCGAGAACTCGAGCACGCCGCCGACGTTCGCCCATGCGACCGGGACATCGCTCGGCCTGGCCGACTACGACAAGCTCGTCGGCCTGCTGGGAAAGGCGTTCGACGGCACTGCCCAGGTCGGGTCGAAGCTGCCGATCGTCTACGACGAGTACGGCGTGGACTCCCAGATCCCGACCGCGAAGCGCCATTTCTACGGCGGGACAGAGCCGGCCACGACAAAGCCCGTCAGCGAGGGCGTGCAGGCGGCGTACTACCGAGAGGCCCTCGAGTTGGCCGCCTGCCAGCCCACGGTCCGCGGCTTTCTCATCTTCCATGTCACCGACGAGACCGACTACAACCGCTGGCAGTCGGGCGTGTACTACGCGGACGGCACGCCGAAGTCGTCGCGCCCGTTCGTCAGGCAGACGATGGCCGAGATCCGGTCGGGGGCGGTGGATTGCGGTGAGCCGCCCGTTGCCGGGTCCAAGGAAGGCTGGGCGGTCGCGACAGCCGCCGAGATCGCTGCGGCCGAGAGGGGCTCTGCCGTCGTCGGCGGCTGGGTCCTCGTGGACGCCTCGGGCTAGCATCCGTCCCGTGGAAGGCCAGTACGTCGCCTACAGCTTCTTCCGGGTCGATCCGGCCTGGCGGCGATTGCCGATCGACGAGCGCGCCGCGGGGAAAGACGCCTTCGCGGAAGTCGTGGAGGACTGGGCCGGGCGGATGGACTCGCTGCGGGCCTACACCGTCACAGGGGTCCGGCCCGACTCGGACTTCTTCCTCTGGAAGATCACGCAGCGCTACGAGGATCTCGGCGAGCTCGGCGCGGCCCTGAACGGAACGCCGCTCGCCGGCTGGCTGCAGACGCCGTACTCGTACCTCGCGACGACCAAGGCGTCCGAGTACACGAAAGCGAGGCGCGCGCGAAAGGTCGTCCCCAAGGGCTCTCCGTACCTCGTCGTCTATCCGTTCGTCAAGGTCCGGCCGTGGTACGCGCTGACGCCCGAAGAGCGCCAGCGCGCGATGGAGGAGCACATGCGCATCGGCGCGGAGTTCGAGACGATCCACAACCACACGACGTACTCGTTCGGAATCGACGACCAGGAGTTCATGACGGCGTTCGAATGCGACGAGCCGTCGGACTTCATGCACCTCATGCTGACGCTGCGCGACAGCGAGGCCTCGCGCTACACCGAGCGCGACACGCCGATCTTCGTCGGCCAGCACGTGGACATCCGTGCTGCGCTCGACTCGCTCGACGGCAAGTCGGCGCGCGTTCAGGCCTAGGGGCCTGAGGGCCCGCTCTGCGCGGCGAGATCGCGCCAGCGCTTCAGATGCCGCAGGCCGATGGCAGCCGGGAGTAAGGGCAGCCACAGGTTGAAGATCCGGTATGCGCAGACGGCGAGCACCGCCTTGGCGAGAGGAATTCCGGTCCAGGCCAGCGCGAACGACACGAGCGCCTCCACCGAGCCCGCACCTCCGAGTGGGAGCGTGCGGCGGGTGAGCGCGTAGCCGGTCGCGTATCCGATCACGAGTGCCGCCAGATCCGGCGAGTCGTGGAAAGCGCGCAGACTCGCCCAGAGGCAGCCGACGTCGCCGACCCAGTAGAGCGTCGTGCCGACGAAGGCGCCGCCATATTCCGCTCCCTGCGCAGCAAGCTTCTTGAGCATGTGGACGGCGTCGAGCGCCTGCTGCAGCACCGAGCGCCAGCGGCCTTGTTCCCCAACGCGGTGACGGAGTCCCAGCGCGGCGAAGGCGGCTGCGAAGCCGAGCGGCACGGCAATCGCCCACGGGAGCGTGAACCCGAGGCTCGGGTGCGTCGACCCTCGTGCGAGGAGGATCACGGCGGCCAAAGCGGCGGCCGGCGCCAGAATCGCGTATTCGAGCGCGCCAAGGCCGAGGACACGAGCCCGCGCCTGGCGCGGATCCAGGCCGGCTGCTTCGAGTGCCTGCCGATCGACGATGAAGCCGCCGCGGATCACGAACGCGCCAAAGCCTGCGGCCACGATCGCACCGGCGCGTCCTAGCCCGAGGCGGGGACCGCCCTCCACCCGCGCCACCTCGCGGTATGCGACGACGTAGCCGACGTAGGCCGCGAGCTCCATGCCGAACGCGACCGGCAGCCAGATCGGGTCGATGTGCCGCAGTTCGTGTAGGACGTTCCCGAATCCGGCCGCCCACGAAATGCCCACGACGGCCCCGAGCGCCAGCGCGCCGCCGATCCCGACGAGCAGTGCATGCTGGGCCGCATGCCGCTCCAGATGTGGGAGCGGCCTCAGGAGGCGCTTGAGGCGTTCCGCGCTACGAATAGGAATGCCGCCCGCGCCACACGCGGAACATCGCGTACCCGCAGCCCCCCACGACGCCCAGGAAGCCGAGCTGCTCGTACCTGGGGAACCCGTGCCAGAAGTAGAGGCCGATCGCCGCCACGATGAGGAGAGCGGAAGCGTAGAAGACGACGCGCTCACGAGTCGACCAGCCCTCGATCTCGCCGCGTCGCTCGCGCCACACCAGGTAGATGAAGAAAGCGACGGCGAGGAAGAACGCGATCCGCATCAACATCGCGATTGCGGTCAAAGCGGCGTACTGGTTCAGCGCGACGACAACGAGCGCGATCAACCCGATGATCAGGAATCCCCGGAGCGTCGGCCGATCTGCCAGGAACTTGGGCACAACTAGGCGGTCATGTAGGCGCGGACGGCGAGCACGGCTGCCAACAGGGTAGCCCCGGCGAACCACGCCAGCCGGCGCCGAGGATCCGGGGGCGCGTAGAGCCAGGGCCAGGCCACCGCGAGCACGGCGAGACTGCCGTACATGTAATGCACCCCCTTGTCGGCGCGACGGTGGTCGGCGAGCAGCAGCAGCCCGACGGCAACCTGCGCCACGATCAGCGTTTGGGCCAGGGCGATTGCGTGCGCCACCAGGGCGCCTCCGCCTCCTCGCGTGCGATACGCCACGACCGCAAGCACGGCGGCGAGCAGACAGACGGCGATCACGAGGAATGCCAGCGCGTGGTGCACCGTTAGCATCGCGAGTGCACCCTATAGAGAGGATCTGTCGTGATCGAGGAAGGCAAGCCCGCCCCCGACTTCGAGCTCCAGAGCGATACCGGCGAGACGGTCAAGCTCTCGGACCTCCGTGGCCGCGCGGTCGTTCTGTACTTCTATCCGAAGGACGACACGCCGGGCTGCACGACCGAGGCCTGTGAGTTCCGCGACGCATACGACGTCTTCCGGGAACGCAATGCGGAAGTTCTCGGCGTCAGCCCGGACGATGTCTCCTCCCACGGAAAGTTCAAGACGAAGTACGAGCTCCCGTTCACGCTCCTCGCCGATCCGGACCATCAGGTCGCCGAGAAATATGGCGTCTGGGGAGAGAGGAACTTCGCCGGTAAGAAGTACATGGGTATCAACCGCTCGACCTTCGTCATCGATCCCGAAGGCAATGTGGCCCGCGCGATGATGGGCATCAAGCCCGCTGGACACGCGTCAGAGGTGCTGGACTCGCTGTCGTAGAAGTTCACCCGAGAGGGGGACGAGCTGTCCCTCCGTCGGGTGATCCTCACGGGCTGGTTGGAGTGGGACGCTCGGTGTGGCGGCCCAATGCAGCTTCGCCTCAACGACCCGGGCTATACGGACCGTCTGGCGAACTTCCTGCGGAGTCTGGGCCAGGCGGCGATCGTGGCCGGGCCTGCCCAGCTCGACGTCGACCTGTCTGCCGACCCTTCGGCGCGCGAGGAGCTCGAGATCTACCTCCGGGTCTGGCGCGTGCTCTACCCGGACACCGAGGTCCAGGTCGAGAGCGACGAGGGCGAGGCGCCGGCGGCATAGGGCCGGACCGCGCCGACGTAGGCAAGCGCATACCGGGTCTCGAAGAGGCTCGAGATCCTGACGACGTCACCGCTGTGCGGCGCCTGAATGAACGACCCATTCCCGACGTACATCCCTTCGTGTTGCGGCACGCCGGCCGAGTTGGCTCGGAAGAAGACGAGGTCACCAGGCTGCAGCTGGTCGCGCGGGACGCGCAGTCCGGCGTAGTACTGGAAACCGGTGTAGTGGCCGAGCTTGATCCCGAGCTGCCCGTAGACGTACATGGTGAGGCCGGAACAGTCGAAACCGCTTGGCGACTCGCCGCCCCAGATGTACGGGACGCCGAGATAGCGATACGCAAGCGCGACCGCCTGGCCGCCCAGAGTGTTGGTCGGCGGCAGGATGTCGGGTTCGAGGAACAACGGGACGCCGGCCATCGATGCCTGCGCGGCGGGAAGCTGAGGGAGACCGAGCACGGCAGCTGCACGGCTGGTCGAGGAGTCCGGCTGGGCCGCACGGGCGAGCCCCACGAGCAACTGCGTCCCGGGCGCCAGGCCCAGGGAGGGGTCCGAGACGAATGCCCTGAGACCGACCAGTCCGGACCCCGTCCTGCCCGGCGAAACCGCCTCCTGCAGCGCCACGATGTAGCTGCCGCCGTCCAGGGGGATGATCGCGTTCGGGCCGACGACATAGCCGGTTCCGTCCACGACGAGGCCCTCGATCCTCGCCCCGCCGAGCCCGCGGGACGGCACCACGAGCCGCCGAACGGTGATGCGGCCGTTGAACATCGACACGTCGCGCAGCTCGACACGCGCCGCCGTCGCCCGCGACGAGCCGATCCGGAGAATCGACCCGTCCGCCGGATAGGAGTAGGCCCCCGCGCCGGCCTTGCCGATCAACGTCCCGTCCGCGGAGCGCACCTCGGCGAGCCCCAGCGTCCCGGCTCGCGCAGGCGAGGCGAAGACGAGCAGGACGGCCGCCACCCCCAATCCCCGTCGCAGCATCGAAGCTCCGATGTTACTGCGACCCGCGGCGGGAGGCG